>JBKPDQ010000125.1:0-41577 GCA_046728015.1 Actinomycetota bacterium | reverse complement strand
GGGCCGCCACCGATGACGATTACGTCGTAAGCCTCAGGCATTTAGGTGAGCGCCTTTAGGCGCGAAAGAAGCTGGTGCCGTTCATGAGGTTGCGCGCGACTCTATAGAGGGGCTGCCGCGGGGCTCATTCGCGGGGCATCCGCTCCGGCATCTGGATCCGCGCCATGGCCTTGACCATGAAATAAAACAGGGCTCCGGTGCCCGCGATCAGCACGGTGGTCCCGAGGGCCTGCGGCCAGTCGGTTGCCTGAATCAGCCCCAGCGAGGCGGCGATCAGCACGATCACCAGCAGCGCCTGGAATCCGAGCACTGCCCAGTACCTCGCCTTCCACATCCCGTAGGCCATCGTCCCCATCAGCCCGACCACGGCGACGATGGACAGCAGCGGCGCCTTGTCCTCGCCCTGCTCGATCCCGTCGGAGCCGACCTTCGTGACCTCGACCCCCGCGACGTAGCCGACGATTGCCGAGACGGCGATCAGCGCCGAGACCACGGCGCCGATCGTGACGACGGTCGGGCGCTCGCCCTCCTCCAGCGGCTCCAACGCCTCGCGCGCGGCCCGATTGCGCACCTCCCTGCGCGCCGCCGCCTGCTCGCGCTTGCGTGCGGTGTCTTCGCGGCGTTCCGCCGACCTCTGCTTGCGCTTCTGGCGGTCCGCCCGCTTGCGCTCACGCCTTGGCATGCGCGCGGAGGCTAGTCGAGCGCCGCGCGCAGATCGCGGGCCACCCGCTCGGGGTCGGCGGCGTCGCGAATCGCCCGCACCACGACGATCCGTCGCGCACCGGCCGCCACCGCCTCGCCGACGTTCGTCGCGTCGATGCCCCCGATCGCAAACCACGGCATCGGGGGCTCGACGGCCGCGGCGCGCTCGATCAACGCCAGGCCGGTCGCAGGTCGGCCCTCCTTGGTGGGCGTCTGCCAGACAGGACCGACGCTGATCTGGTCGGGTCTCGCATCGCCTTCTGCGGTGCAGGCGGTATCGACCTCCGCCTCGGAGTGGGTCGAGAGTCCCACGAGCGCGTCGGGACCGGCCACAGCGCGGGCCTCGGCGACGGGCGCGTCGTCCTGTCCGACGTGGACCCCGTCGGCCCCGCACTCGGCGACCAGCTCCGGCCAGTCGTTGAGGATGAACAGGGCGTCGTGACGGTCGGCCGCCCTCCGGAACGGCTCGGCCAGCGCGACGATCTCCTCGGCACAGCGCGGCGCCTTCTCTCGCAGCTGGATCAGGTCGGCGCCTCCGCGAAGGGCGGCGTCCAGCAGGGGCTGCGGGTCGCCGTCGCTGGGTCGGCCCTCGCAGACGAAGTACAGCCGCGCGCGACCGAGGCGTTCGATGCGCGCCGATCGATTCACGACCCGCTAGTCGAGGTCGCCGTCGGCCAGCGCCGCCAAAGCGTCCTCGCGATTCTGAAACAGGGTGACGCGAGCGATCTTGCCGTCGCGCAGGTCCCAAACCTGCGCCCCGATTCCGGAGACGTCGATGCCGCTGTCCCGTCCGCGAGCGTCCAGGCGGGTGCCCACCATGAGGCGATCCGGGCCCACTGCCTCGACCTCGACCACCTGCCAGTTCACGCGTTCCCAAGCCTCGATGAAGCTTTCGAACAGCCTCTGGATCGTCTCGTAGCCGCGGTAGACGCCGCGGTTGTCGGCCATCGAGCGCGTCCAGTCGAAGACCACGTCGTCGTGCATCAAGGCGCGGGCCCGTGACAGGTCGCGTTCGCTGAAGCCCTCGGCGAAGGCACGGATCAGGGCGTCGTGTTCGCTCATCCCGCCCAGTATCGCCCAGCCATGTGATGTCGGTGACGTGCCGGGTACCATCACTGTCAGTAAACGGGAGCCCCACCCAAAGGGCTGAGAGGGCGGCAACGGGCCGCCGACCGTCAGAACCTGATCCGGGTAATGCCGGCGCAGGGATGGTGGCGCGACACCCGCCCGGGAAGGAATCCGACCCGTGGGCAACCACAGCGAATCCAATCTCGACGCCGTTATCGTCGGTGGCGGCGTGATCGGTCTCGCTTGCGCCTGGCTCGCCGCCAGGCGCGGGCTTCGCGTGCGCGTGCTCGAACGCGGACAGCCGGGCGACGGAGCGTCCGGCGTGGCGGCCGGGATGCTGGCGCCGGTCGGCGAGGCGACCTGGGGCGAGGATGAGCTGCTGAGCCTCGCGCTCGACTCGCACGCGCGCTGGCCGCGCTTCGCCGCCGAACTCGGAGAGGCATCGGGGTGCGACCCGGGCTTCATCGAGCTGGGAGCCGTCCATGTGGCCCTCGACCGGGACGAATCCGAAGCGCTCCGCCGCAGGTTCGATCTCATGCGCTCGCTGGACCTCGATGCGACCTGGTTGTCGGCGCGGGACGTCCGCGAGCTCGAGCCTGGACTCTCGCCGTCCGCCGCGGCCGGCGTGCACGCGCCGCACGAGTCGGCGGTCGACCCGCGATTGCTATTGGAGGCCCTGCGGGCCGCGGCCCAAAGCTCTGGCGCGGAGCTGCTGACTGGCTGCGAGGTCCGCGAGACCCTGCTCGACGACGGATGCCTGGTCGGCGTGCGGACGGCGGACGGGGTCGCGCATCGAGGCGAGCGCACGGTGCTCGCCACGGGCGCCTGGTCGGGCGAGGCCTCGTGGTTGCCGGCAGATGTCCGTCCTCCGGTCCGTCCAGTCAAGGGGGAGATCCTCTCTCTGCGCGGTCCTGCGTCGGCACCGATCGCCGAGCACCTGGTGGTCTCCGAGCGCGTCTACATCGTGCCCCGGCCGGACGGCCGCCTGATCGTAGGGGCGACGGTCGAGGAGCGCGGCTTCGACACTCGGGTGACGGCAGGCGGCGTCTACGAGCTCCTGCGCGAGGCGTACCGGGCGGTGCCGGACGTCTCCGAGCTCGAGCTCGTCGAAGCGACCGCGGGGCTGCGCCCATGCACGCCGGACAACGCGCCGCTCATCGGGACGTCGGAGCTCGACGGGCTCGTGCTCGCAACCGGGCACTTCCGCAACGGCATCCTGCTCGCGCCGGCCACGGCGGAGGCAGTGACCGCGCTACTGGCGAAAGACGAGTCGTCCGTCGACATCGGCGCGTTTGCCCCGGCGCGCTTCGGAACGGAGGTGATGGCCCGATGACCGTCGAGGTCAACGGCCGGCCGGTCGAGCTCTCCGATGGCGCCGCCGTGAGCGATGCGGTGTCGCAAGCCGGCGGCACGCCCGCGAGAGGCATCGCCGTAGCGGTTGACGGCGAGGTCGTGCCGCGCAGCGCCTGGGAGTCGACACGGCTGCGCGAGGGACAGACGATCGAGGTCGTGGGAGCGATCCAGGGTGGCTGAGCGAGTCTCGGAGACGGTTGAGGCGGCGAGCGCTTCGAGCTGGCAGCTCGGCGGGCGCGAGTGGAGGTCGCGGCTCATCGTCGGCACGGGCGGCTTTCGCTCGCTCGAGCAGCTGGAGCGGGCGCTGGAAGCCTCGGGCACCGAGATCGTCACCGTGGCGCTGCGCAGGATCGATCCGTTGGCGCAGGGGTCGGTACTCGACGTCATCGACCGGCTCGGCCTCTTCGCGCTCCCCAACACCGCGGGCTGCTACACGGCCCGCGACGCGGTCCGCACGGCTCGGCTGGCGCGGGAGGCCTTAGAGACCGACTGGATCAAGCTCGAGGTGATCGGCGACGACCGGACTCTGTTCCCCGATGCCGTGGAGCTCGTCGACGCGGCAGAGATGCTGGTTGGCGAAGGCTTCGTCGTCCTGCCCTACACGAACGACGACCCGATCCTCGCTCGCCGGCTCGAGGACGTCGGCTGCGCGGCGGTGATGCCCTTGGGCTCGCCGATCGGCTCCGGGTCGGGGATCCGCAACCCCTACAACGTGCGAATCATCGTCGAGCGTGCCGGCGTGCCGGTGATCCTCGACGCCGGCATCGGCACGGCGTCCGACGCCGCCCAGGCGATGGAGCTCGGGTGCGATGGCGTGCTGCTCGCGAGCTCCGTTTCCCGTGCCGAGGATCCCGCGCAGATGGCGGCAGCGATGCGCAAGGCGGTCGAGGCCGGTTACGAGGCGCGTCGCGCCGGACGGATCCCTCGCCGGCTGCACGCCGAGGCCTCGACGCCCGACGAGGGCCTGCCCGAGCTCTGAGGCTCAGGCTGGGCTCGGCGCGACGACCAGCGTCTCGCGTCGGCTGACGACCAGGAGGGCGCCGATCCCGGCCGTCAGGGCGCCGACGAGCATCGCCGTCTCCCAGCCGCTGGCGTCGACTAGCAGCCCCGCGGTGGCGACACCCACAGAGAGGCCGGCCACCAAGGCGGTCAGCGGCCAGGTGAAGGCTTCGGTCTGCGCTCCGCGCGGCGCGATCGCGCTCACGAGCTCGTTGCGGCTTGCGATCAGCGGCGCGACCGGGGCTCCCGCCAGCGCGACAAGGAGCGCCATTGAGATCGGCGACCCCGACGCGAGCAGCGGCAGGCAGGCGAGGGGAAGCAGGACGGCGAGCCGAGTGTGGACCTCGAGCAGCGGCGAGCGCGGCGGACGCGCGCCATACAGGAGGCCGCCGAGCAGGCTTCCGGCCGACCAGATCGCGAGCAGCACGCCCGCCAGCTCGTCCGACCCGTGCGTCTCGCTGAATGCCGGCAGGCCCACCTCGATCGTGCCGAAGCAGAACCCGACCGGGAAGCTGGCGAGGGCGACGGTGCGAATCCCGGGCGAACTCAGTGCGCCCCAAAGCCCGCGAGTCCCCGGGTCCCGAGGCGGCTCGTCGCTGGCCGGGAGCGCAGCCACGAAGAGGGCGGTGCCGGCCAGCATGAGCCCCGCCGAGAGGCCCAGCATCGCCTCGGGACCGAGCAGGGCGACCCCGAGCGCGGTCAGCAGGGGCCCGGCGACGAAGGCGGTTTCGATCATCACCGAGTCGAAGGCGTACGCCGACCTGATCAGGTCCTGGCGATCCCCAAGCAGCTCTGGCCACCGCGACCGCAGGACCGATCCGGTCGGCGGAAAGGCCACGCCGGCGACCAGCGCCAAGGCAGCCAGCACCGCAACGCCGGCGCCGGCCTCGCCGAGGGACCAGATCGCCAGCAGCGAGGCCGCGTGAACACAGGCGAGCGTCATCAGCATGCCCTCGCCACGACGGTCGACGAGCCGTCCCTGGAGCGGAGCGCCGACGGCGCTGCCCAGGGCAAGGGCGCCGGAGACCACGCCCGCGCCGGCGAACGCGCCTGAGACGTCGCGGACGAACAGCAGCACGGCCAGCGCGTTGATCGCGAAGGGCAGGCGCCCCATGAGGGTCGCGCTGATCAGCAGCGCAACGCGAGGGGTGCGGAGAATCGTCCGGTACCGGCCCACGCACCGAGGATGACAACTGGCTCCCGGCCCCCGCCCTCAGCCCCGCGCGGGGGGTCGGCCTTCAGGCGCGGTTTGGTCCTGCATGGCCTCCAGGCCCCCGCGGAGATCCCGCCCGCGATGGCCTGATCGGGCGCCCCGCGGTGCGGACAGGCCACCGCGGCTCGTTAGCCGCCGCTCGCCGCTGGGTAGGCAAGCGCCGGAATGCCAGAGCTCGTGCTTGGACCGGTGCTGCGCTATGTCGGGGAGACCGAGGCGACCCTGTGGGTCGAGACCGACTCCCCGGCCGACGTCGAGGTGCGCTCCGCGCGCGGGCCTGAGCTCGCCGGCGAGGAGCGGACCTTCTGCGTCAACGGTCATCACTACGCGCTTGTCGTGGTCGAGGACCTGGAGCCGGGACAGACTTACGAGTACGAGGTCGTCCTCGACGGCGAGCGCCACTGGCCGCCGCTCGGGTCCGAGTTTCCGCCCAGCGCGATCCGCACCTTCGCCGGCAGCGGGCCCGTACGAATCGCCTTCGGCTCCTGCCGGGTGGCGCTTCCCCACCACCCTCCGTACACGCTGTCTAAGGACGATCACGAGCACGGGCGGGAGTTCGACGCGCTCTACACGCTGGCGCACGAGCTCTGGGGCAGGCCGCGCGAGACCTGGCCCGACGTGATGCTGATGCTCGGAGACCAGGTGTACGTCGACGAGGGATCGCCTCAGGCGCGGGAGTTCATCCGCTCCCGGCGCGACATCAGCGAGCCCCCGGGTGAGGAGGTCGCGGACTACGAGGAGTACACGCGCCTCTACTGGGAGTCGTGGGGCGACCCGGTGATCCGCTGGCTGCTGTCGACGATCTCGACCTCGATGGTGATCGACGACCACGACGTCCACGACGACTGGAACATCTCCCGCGCGTGGCACGACGAGATGCGACGCGAGCCATGGTGGGAGCGGCGCGAGGCCAGCGGGCTGGCGTCGTACTGGGTCTACCAGTTCATCGGCAACCTCTCGCCGGGGGCGCTCGGGGAGAATCGCCTCTATCGGGAGGTGCGAGAGCTCGACGACGCGGCTGAGCGGCTGTACCAGTTCGCGGACCGGGAGCGCGACCTGGCCGACGGCGAGCGTTGGAGCTACTGCCGCGACCTCAACGGAAGCCGGCTGATCGTCATCGACGCGAGGTCCGGCCGCGTGCTGGAAGAGGGTCGGCGGGCGATTCTCGACGAGGCCGAGTGGGAGTGGCTCGAGCAGCACATCGGCGGCGAGTGGGACCACCTGTTGATCGGAACGTCCGATCCGTTCCTGCTCGCCCCTGGGCTGCACTACGTCGAGGCGTGGGGCGAGGCGCTGGTCGAGGGCGCCTGGGGGAAGCGGGCGGCGAGGCTGGGCGAGCGGCTCCGCCGGGCGCTCGATTTCGATCACTGGCCCGCGTTCAGGCGATCCTTCGACCGGCTCGTCCGGGTGCTCGAGGCCCATGGCTCTGGGGATCACGGCCGGCCGCCGGCGTCGATCGGCTTCCTGTCGGGCGACGTCCACCACGCGTATCTCGCCGAGGTCGCGTTCCCGCGCTCAGCGCGAGTTCAGATTCCGGTGTGGCAGGCCGTCTGCTCGCCGTTTCGCAACGCCCTCGATCGCCACGAGCGGGCCACGATCCGGATCGGCAACTCGACCTTCGGGCGAGTGGTCTCCAGAGCGCTTGCGCGCGCGGCTGGGGTCCGCGATCCCGGGATCCGGTGGCGATTCGCGGAAGGCCCCTTCTACGACAACCAGATCGCGACCCTGGAGCTCGACGGGCGAGAGGCGTCACTCAAGCTGGAGCGCACGACCGGCGATCCGGCGCTCGACAAGCGCCAGCTCGTGACCTCCTTCGAGCGCCGGATGGTCTGACCTCCGGCGCCGCCGGCGTCCTAGTCGCCGGAGTCGATCGGGTGTCCCCTGCGGCGCCAGGTGCCGACGCCGCCTTGTCCGACGTGGATCACGTTCTCGAATCCCTCGCGCTGAAGGACCGAGGCGGCGAGGCCGCTGCGCTTACCGCCGCTGCAGATCGTCGCGATGGGTCGGTTGGCCGGCAGCTCGGAGAGGCGCTTGGGCAACTCGCCGTAGGGGATGTGAGCCGAGCCCGGGATGTGGCCTTCAGTGAACTCGTCGGGATCGCGGACGTCGAGGATCAGCACGTCGTCGCGCGCGGCGCGCTCGGCGAGGTCGTCCGGGTCGATCATCTCGATGCGGGCCACGGGGCGTTCCTCCGAGCGCCAGGCGGTCATCCCGCCCTCGAGGAAGCCGGTGACGCCAAGGCCGACCGAGCCCAAGAGCTCGGTGGCCTCGAGCTCGTATCCGTCGGAAGCGGCGACCACGATCAGAGCCGCGCCCGGCGGGACGACCTGGGCGACCTTGGTCGCGAAGCCGGTGTCGTAGGTGGAGGCGCTGATCGCGCCCGGGATGTGCGCCTCGTCGAATTGCTCGTTGGTTCGGGCGTCCACGAGGATTGCCCCATCCGCCAGCGCTAGGTCCACGCCTCGCGGCGTCAGCGCTGCGGGGGCGCCGAGTTCCTCGATCAGTGGGCCGCGATTCAGGGCGACTACGTGCTCGACGTTCGGGGGGCGGCCGCCGAGGCTGGACAGGGCGTGGTCCACGAATTCCTGCTCGCTCGTCAGCGCCGTGGCGACGTTGTGGGCGCGCTCGAAGCCCACCGTCGACGAGGACTTGTGGTCGATCCCGGCGCTCCCGCACATCGAGCCGCCGAGATGACCCGGCCAGACCTCGACCTCATCCGGGAGCGTTAGCAGACGGTCCCGCAGCGAACGGAAGATCTCTGTGGCGCCGTCGCGAGGATCGATGGCGAGGTCGGGCCGGGCAACGTCGCCCACGAAGAGGGAGTCCCCGGTCAGGACGGCCCACGGCTCATCACCGCGCGCCATGTCGCGCAGGAGAAACGCGGTGTGCTCGGGCCGGTGGCCCGGTGTGTGGAGGGCCTCGACCTCGAGCCGGCCGAGACTCAGCTTCCACCCGTCGACGAAGGGCTCGTGCGGGTAGTCGGCCTCGGCGAGCTCGTGGATGTGGATCACCGCCCCGGTCGCGCTGGCGAGGCGACCGTGGCCGGAGACGTGGTCGGCGTGATTGTGCGTCTCCAGCACGTGCTCGATGCGAACGCCGTGCAGGCGCGAGAGCCGCACGTACGGGTCGATGTCCCATTGCGGGTCGATCACCGCGGCGACGCCCTCGCTCGCGTCTCCCACCAGATAGGAGGCGCAGCCGAGGTCCTCGTGGATCACCTGGCGGAAGAGCATGCCCGCCCAGTTTGTCAGCGGGCGGGCGCGTCGGGGTCGAGCCGTTTGCTACTCTGCCGCGCCTTCAGTATTCTTAACTATCCGACTCAAGAAAGGTGAGAATCGAATGACTCGCTTCTTCGTGAAGCTTCGCCGCGGTGGGACCGCGGGCGCCGAAAGCGCCGCTGCGCGGTCCCGCGGCGGCGGCCTGAGGGTCGCTTTCGCCGCCGTTCTGGCGGTCGCTGTGGCTGGTGCAGTCGCCGCGTGTGGCGGCTCCAGCGACGCCGAGGGATCCGGCGACGGCAGTGGTGGCACGATCGACCTGGTCGCCTACTCGACGCCGCAGGAGCTCTACGAGCAGGACATCGAGCCGGCGTTCACCGAGACCTCCGACGGCGACGGTGTCGCGTTCAAGAACTCGTTCGGGGCGTCCGGCGATCAGGCGCGCGCGGTCGAGGCCGGCCTGCCGGCCGACTTCGTCCACCTGCCGATCGAGGTCGACATCCAGAAGCTCGTCGACGCCGGCCTGATCGCGGAGGACTACGACTCGGGCGGCAAGGGCTCGCCGCAGAACTCGGTCGTCGTCTTCGTCACTCGTCCGGGCAATCCCGAGGGGATCGACTCCTGGGACGACTTGGTCACCGGCGACGTCGAGGTGATCACTCCGAACCCGTTCACCTCCGGCGGTGCGCGCTGGAACATCATGGCCGCCTACGGCAGCCAGATCGCCCAGGGCAAGTCCGAGGACGAGGCGCTCGACTTCGTCGCGCAGGTCCTCGAGAACACGCCGGTCCAGGACGCGAGCGCGCGTGACGCTCTGCAGACGTTCATCGGCGGCAAGGGCGACGTCCTGCTCTCGTACGAGAACGAGGCGATCCAGGCCAAGGCCGCCGGCGAGGAGGTCGACTACGTCGTCCCCGACGAAACGATCCTGATCGAGACCAAGGCCGCCGTCACCGAGGAGGCGGACGACCCGGAGGCGGCCCAGGCGTTCCTGGACTTCCTCCTCTCGGATGATGGTCAGCGTCTCTACGCGGAGGGCGGCTACCGGCCGACCAACGAGCAGATCCTCGGCGAGTACGAGGACGAGTTCCCGACCCCCAAGGATCTCTTCACGATCGAGGAGTTCGGCGGCTGGGAGCAGGTCGTGACGGACTTCTTCGATCCGGAGAACGGCTCCGTCGCCGAGATCGAGCGCAACCTGGGAGTGGCCACCGAGTGACCGACGGCGCGGTAGCCACAGCCAAGGCTCCCCCGAGGCCGGGCTTCAGGCTCGGCCTCGGGGGGCCGGGGCTGACTCGCGGCCTCGTGGTCGCGTACCTCAGCGTGATGGTGCTGCTCCCGATCGCGGCGGTGGTCTCCACCTCGCTGGAGGGCGGTATCGGAGCCTTCTGGGACGCCGTGACGGCGCCTCAGGCGGTCGCAGCCCTGAAGCTGACGCTGATCGCGTCGTTCGTCGTCGTTGCGATCAACGCGGTCGCCGGGACCATCATCGCCTGGGTGCTCGTGCGCGACGAGTTCCCGGGCAAGCGGTTCGTGAACTCGCTGATCGACCTGCCCTTCGCCCTGCCGACGATCGTCGCGGGGCTGACGCTGCTGGCGCTCTACGGCGACAACGGCGTGCTGGGTATCTCCGGCGTGTCGTTCACGCGGATCGGCGTCATCATGGCGCTGCTCTTCGTGACGCTCCCGTTCGTGATCCGGGCCGTACAGCCGGTGCTGCTCGAGCTCGACCACGCGATGGAGGAGGCCGCCGCCTCGCTGGGAGCCAAGCCCTTCACCGTCTTCCGGCGGATCATCCTCCCGAACCTCACGCCCGCCATCGTCGCCGGCGTGGCGCTTGCGTTCGCCCGCTCGATGGGCGAGTTCGGCTCGCTGGTGCTGATCTCGGGCAACATTCCCTTCGACACCGAGGTCGCCTCGGTGTTCATCTTCGGCCAGATCGAGAGCGGCAACACCGAGAGCGCGGCCGCTGTCTCCGTGGTGCTGCTCGCGATCGCGCTGGTCGTGCTGCTGATCATCAACGCGATCGGGCGCTGGAGCACTCGCTATGGCCACTGAGGCGAGCGCCCCCAAGATCCTGCAGCCGAACCGCGCGGCCCGCTACGGGCTGCGGACATTCGCGCTCGGTTACCTGGGGCTGCTGCTCGTCGTCCCGGTGATCCTGATCTTCTTCAAGGCCTTCGAGGACGGGTTCGCGCACGCGTGGGAGTCGGTGACGACGCCGGAGGCCCAGCACGCCTTCTACCTGACGATCGTGATGGTCCTCGCCGCGATTCCGGTCACGACGGTCTTCGGAATCGCTTGCGCGATCGTGATCGTCCGCCACCAGTTCCGCGGCAAGGCGCTGCTCAACGTGCTGATCGACATGCCGTTCGCGATCTCGCCGGTCGTGATCGGCCTCGCGCTGGTGCTCGTGTACGGGAGCCGCGACGGGTGGCTCGGCGCGGACCTCGCCGCGATCGGAATCGAGGTGATCTTCACCCCGGTCGGGATGGCGATCGCGACGGCGTTCGTCGCGCTGCCGTTCGTGGTGCGCGAGGTGATCCCGGTGCTCCAGGAGATCGGCGACGATCAGGAGCAGGCGGCGAGCACGCTTGGCGCAAGCGGCTGGCAGACCTTCCGCCGCATCACCCTGCCATCCATTCGCTGGGGCGTCACCTACGGGGTGATTCTCGCCACGGCGCGCGCCCTGGGCGAGTTCGGAGCGGTGGCGGTGGTCTCGGGGCACATCTCCGGGTCGACGGAGACGATGCCGCTGCTCGTTCGAAAGCTCTACGACACCTTCAACGTCGCCGGCGCCTACGCCGCTGCGGTGGTGCTCGCGCTGCTCGCGCTGGCGACGTTGGTGGTCATGAACTTGATCCAGCGGAGGGATCGCAAGGTCGTCGCGCCGGCCACCCTGGCCGAGCCGGCGGTTGCGACGTCCCCGGCCACGACTACGGAAGGAGGCCCTGATGGGCATCACGGTTGAGAAGGCGACGAAGCGGTTCGGCGACTTCGTCGCGCTTGACGACGTTTCGATCGAGGTGCGCGACGGGTCGCTGACCGCGCTCCTCGGGCCGAGCGGAAGTGGCAAGTCCACGCTGCTGCGCGTGATCGCGGGGCTCGAGGAGCCCGACGAGGGCCGCGTCGTCATCTCGGGCGAGGACATGACCCACGTCCCGGTACAGAAGCGCAACGTGGGGTTCTGCTTCCAGCACTACGCCGCGTTCAAGCACATGACGGTACGCGACAACGTGGCGTTCGGGCTCCGCATCCGCAAGAAGCCCAAGCAGGAGATCTCAGAAAGGGTCGGTGAGCTGCTGCAACTGGTGCAGCTCGAGGGCTGGGTCGACCGGTACCCGTCCCAGCTGTCTGGCGGGCAACGCCAGCGGATGGCGCTGGCGCGGGCGCTTGCGGTGGAGCCGAAGGTGCTGCTGCTGGATGAGCCGTTCGGCGCGCTCGACGCGCGCGTGCGGATGGAGTTGCGCCAGTGGCTGCGGCGCCTCCACGACGAGGTGCACGTGACGACGATCTTCGTTACCCACGACCAGGAGGAGGCGATGGACGTCGCCGAGCAGATCGTGGTGATGAACGAGGGCGCCGTCGAGCAGGCGGGATCGCCCACCGACCTCTACGACCATCCGAAGACGGAGTTCGTGATGAGCTTCGTCGGCACGGCTAACCGGCTCGGCTCGCTGCTGGTGCGACCGCACGATGTGACGTTGCTGCACGTCAAGTCGCCCGGCGCGGAGGAGGCGATGATCGACCGCATCGTCCACCTCGGGTTCGAGGTGCGGGTCGAGCTGACGCTCGCCGACGGGGGTCCTCTGATCGCTCAGCTCACGCGGGACCAGGTCGAGGAGCTGGAGCTCTCGGAGGGTCAGATCGTTTGGGTGGCGCCGAGCCGCGCGAAGACGTTCGACAGCAATGGTCAGCCGCAGACCGAGGAGCTCGCACTGGCGTGACTCTCGCCGCCGTAGTCGCCTTCGTGGTCTTCGCGCTGATCTTCGTCTGGCTGGGGATGGTGCTGGGCGCGACGTGGCGGACGATGAAGGACGAGGCGCAGCAGGCGGGGCTGGTACGCGACGGGCCGGAGCCGGTGCTCAGCGCGGTTGGCCCGCCTCGGGATGGTGCGCCAGATCGCGAACGGGCGGAGGAAGCTCGCCCTCCACGACCGCGGCCAGGGTGACCGACTCGAGCACCTGGCGGATGTTGGCGCGCAGCGCCAGCC
Organism: Actinomycetota bacterium; assembly: GCA_046728015.1. Lineage (GTDB taxonomy): Bacteria > Actinomycetota > Thermoleophilia > Solirubrobacterales > 70-9 > DATAFO01. Next base: position 28,814 of record JBKPDQ010000125.1, on the reverse strand, counting down.
AGACCTCCTGCAGGGGCACCGCCGCGCCCCGATAGTCGAGCTCGTCAGCGGGATCGCCTCGGACCGTGGCTAGGGGGCCGTCAACGGCGCGGATGACCTCGGCGATGCTGATCTCGTCGGCGGGCCGGCTGAGCCGGTAGCCGCCCTCGGCGCCGCGCTGGCTCTGCACTATGCCGTTGTGGCGCAGCTCGCCGAGGATGTTCTCGAGGAACCGAGGCGGGATCTGCTGCGCCTCGGCGATCGCCTCGGACTTCACCGGCTCCGAGTTGCCGGCTTCCGCCAGCGCGATCGCCGCTCGCACCGCGTAGTCCGCCTTGGCCGAGATCCGCACGGGCCCATTCTCTATGACCGAGCAGCCTCGTGCCCGTGGCTACGATGACGCTGGGCCTCTAAGTCAACGGGCTAGACGTCGAGACTTTTAATCTCGGAGACGGGGTTCGAGTCCCCGGGGGCCCACTCGATCAGTCGTCGTCGGGATCGGGCCCACCGTAGATGTGGAGTACGTCCTCGAACGTGGCGCCGGCCGGCGGTCCGACGAGAATCCCGGCCTCCACCTCGCCGTGGCAGTTCGCGCAGAGGAGGACGCACTTCTCCATCTCCTCGCGGTACGCAGCGAGCGATTTCGTCGTATGCATGCTGAGCGAGAACGACTTCTCAGCTGGGTCCACGTGGTGGAAGTGAAGGTTGATGATGCAGCGGTCATATCCGCACACTGCACAGCAACCACCAGCCTCCTCCACAAGGATCTCCTTCACGAGTTGCTTGCGACGAGTGACCGCCTCGCCCACGCACCGCTTGCACCGCCATCGCGGTTGCTTCCTCCCGTATCGAGCGAATTCCGTCAGCCCATGCTGAGCACATTCGCGGAGCTCAACAGGACACTTCCTCGCCGACCAAGGAGGCCGGCCAATGCGCTTTACCAAAGGCGTTGGTGACGGGAGCCTGCGAGGCACGAACACATGTTCGTGCCACCGGCGGACGGAATCCCCCCGCGCGCCTAGACCGCGTACTCGCTCACTTCGTCGAGCACAACCCGCCCGCCGATTTCGATGAAGCCGTCCTGCTCCGCCGGGCGGGCGTAGATCAGCGAGCCCTTCCCTTGGCGGATCTCGATCGGGTGGCCGAGCTGGGCGCCCAGCTGAAGCGCGGCAGCCCCCGTTGCTTCGTCCTCTGGAATGCCCTCGTCCGGCGCGAAGACCCGCTCGCGTATCCACCCCTCGTCGCGGTTCAGCCACGCCCAGACTCCGACGTCGCCCGGGGGCGGCTCAGATAAGGCCTCGACCTCCGCCGGCGAATCGACTTCGACGAAGTCAAAGGCTGGCGCCCACTCAGGCCGGGCGGCGCAGAAGCACAGCTCGTCCTCGAACTTCACGGGCACCTCACCGGCAGGCGGGCGCAGGGTCGGCACCTCGAAGTCGACCGCCCGCAGCAGCCAAGCCGTGCCGACGAGGGGGTGGCCAGCCAGCGGCAGCTCCACCCTCGGCGTGAAGATCCGCAGCTTCCCCCGCTCCCGGTCGTCGACGAACACCGTCTCGGAGAAGCCGAGCTCGTTCGCGATCGGCTGCCGCCGCCCTTCGGGAACATCGGCCCAATCGAGGAACACGCCCAGCGGATTTCCCCCGCTCATGTCCTCGGCGCAAAAGACACGCAGGACGTGGAGCTGTGCCACGCCTCAGTGCCTGAAATGGCGGCGGCCCGTGACCACCATCGCCACCCCGGCCGCGTCGCAGGCCGCGATCACCTCGTTGTCGCGCTTCGAGCCGCCCGGCTGGATGACCGCCTTCGCGCCCGCATCGATCGCGAGCTGCGGCCCGTCGGCAAAGGGGAAGAAGGCATCCGAGGCAACGACCGACCCCGCTAGCAGTCGATCGGCGTCGGCGCCGCGAGCGTCCCGCGCCTTCTCGATCGCGATACGCACCGAATCCACCCGGCTCATCTGCCCCGCGCCGATCCCGAGCGTCGCCCCTTCCTTCGCGATGACGATCGCGTTGGAGCGCACGTGCCGGCACACCTTCCAGGCGAACAGCATGTCGTCCCACTGCTCCTCGGTCGGCTCCGCCGCCGTCACCACCCGCATCGACTCCCGCGTCTCCTCGATCCGATCCGGGTCCTGCACCAGCAGCCCGCCGCGCACCCGCTTCACGTCGCGCTCACGCGGCTCGTACGCCCGCTGCTCGGCGCTCTCGAGAATCCGCATCGCCTCCTTGCGCGCGAGGATCTCCAGCGCCTCGTCGTCGAAGCCGGGCGCCAGCAGCACCTCGATGAAGTTCTCGTGCAGCCGCTCCGCCAGCGCCTTCCCCACGGGGCGGTTGAACAGCACCACCCCGCCGAACGCCGACAGCGGATCGCAGGCGAGCGCGTTGTCATACGCCTCGCCGACGTCGTCCGCGATCGCCACCCCGCAGGGATTGTTGTGCTTGACGATCACGCACGCCGGCTCGTCGAACTCGTCGAGCAACCGCCGCCCGGAATCGAGATCGAGCACGTTGTTGAACGACAGCGCCCGACCGTGCTTCTTCGCCACCCTGGAGAGCACGTGCGACCGCGCTCCCACCTCGATGTAGAGCGCCGCCTTCTGATGCGGGTTCTCGCCGTACGAGAGGTCGAGGAACTTCTCGTGCGGCATCACGAAGTAGCTCGGATACGCCTCGTACCGGAACGCGAACCACCGGCTGATCGCCGCGTCGTACCGCGCCGTCTCGGCGAACGCCTCGTTGGCGAGCCAGTGCAGCGTCTCCTGCGAGATCTCGCCGCCCGAGTCCTGGAGCTCGGCGAGCACCGCGTCGTATGCCTCCGGCTTCACCACCACCGCGACGAAGCGATGGTTCTTTGCCGCCGCCCGGATCATCGTCGGCCCCCCGACGTCGATGTTCTCGATCGCCTCCGCCTCGCTCACCTCGGTGTTGGCAACCGTGCGCTCGAATGGGTACAGGTTCACGCACACGAGGTCGATTGGCTCGATCCCCTCCTCCTCGAGCGTCTCCACGTGAGCCGGGTCGTCCCGCCGTGCCAGCAACGCAGCGTGGAGTCGCGGATGTAGCGTCTTCACCCGTCCGTCGAGGATCTCCGGCGACCCCGTGAACTCCGAGACGTCGGTCACCTCGACGCCCGCCTCGCGAATCGCATCCGCCGTCCCGCCCGTCGAGAGCAGCTCCACCCCAAGATCCCGCAAACCGCGCGCGAACTCGACGATCCCCGTCTTGTCCGACACCGAGAGCAGGGCCCGGCGCACCCGCAGCGGCCGGCCGCCCGGCGGTGAGCCTCCCTCCGTCTCGCTGATCGCCACTTCAGTCCCGCTCACGTCGCCGAGTCTATGCGCACGATCCGCGTCCCGGGCTCCACCGAGACCTTGCCCGCCGCGATCAACCGGATCGTCTGGGGCAGCAGCTCGTGCTCAACGGCGTGGATCTCGTCCTCGAGCGTTTGCCACTGGCGGTCGTCCGGCACCGTTACCGCCCGCTGGAGGATGATCGGGCCCGAATCCACGCCCTCGTCCACGTAGTGGACCGTGACGCCGGTGACCTTCACCCCGTGCTCCAGCGCCTGACCGACGGCTTCGAGGCCCGGAAACGACGGCAGCAGGGCGGGATGGACGTTGATGATCCGGTTGCGAAACCGCCGTACGAACTCTCCGGACAGCAGCTCCATGTAACCGGCGAGCACGATTAGGTCGACTCCGCGCTCCTCCACCCAGTCGCCGATCGCCGCGTCGCGCGCCTCCCGATCCGGGTACTCGTCTGCCGCGAAGACGGCCGTCTCCACCTGCGCCCGCTCCGCTCGCGCGAGCGCCGGAGCCTCCGCCTTGTTGGACCCCACGCACGCGACCTCGATCCCGTCACGGCCGTGCAGCTGGTCGAGGATCGCCTGCAGGTTCGTGCCGCCCCCCGAGGCGAGGACGGCGATCCGAAACGTGTCCTCGCTCAACGCGCGACCGGAACCGTCGCGATCTCCTCGAGCGCAAACTTGCCGTTCCCGTCCCCGCCGTCGCCGAGCGGGTAGTCGCCCGTGAAGCAGGCGTCGCAGTGGACCTCCCGGGGCGTGCCCACCGCCTCGTAGACGCCCTCGAGCGACAGGTAGGCGAGCGAGTCGGCGCTGAGCTCCTTCGCGATCTCCTCCACCGAGCGCCCGTGGGCGATCATCTCCTCGTGCGTCGACATGTCGACGCCGTAGTGGCAGGGGTGGCGGATCGGCGGCGCGGAGATCCGAAGGTGGACCTCCTTCGCGCCGGCGTCGCGAAGCATCCCGACGATCTGGCGCGTCGTGTTCCCGCGCACGATCGAGTCGTCCACGACCACCACCCGCTTGCCCGCGACGATCTCCGGCAGCGGGTTGAACTTCATCCGCAGCCCGTGCTTGCGCAGCTCCTGCCCGGGCTGGATGAATGTCCGCGCGACGTAGCGGTTCTTGATTAGCCCGTCGTCCTTCGGCAGGCCCGACGCGCGCGCGAACCCCGTCGCGGCCGGATTGCCGGAGTCGGGGACCGAGATCACCAGATCGGCGTCGGCCGGCGCCTCGCGGGCGAGGATCTCGCCCATCCGGCCGCGCACCTCCTGGAGCACCCGTCCCTCGAGGCGGGTGTCGGGCCGCGAGAAGTAGATGTGTTCGAAGACGCAGTAGGCGGGGCGCTCGGCCGGAACCACCTGGCGCGTCTCGATCCCCCGCTCGGTCAACGCGATCAGCTCGCCCGGCTGCACCTCGCGCATCAGCTCGCCGCCGATGATGTCGAAGGCGCAGCTCTCGGACGCGACGCAGTAGCGATCGCCCAGCTTCCCGAGCGACAGCGGCCGCACCCCGTGCGGGTCGCGGAACGCGACGACCGCGCGCTTGGTCATCACCACGGTCGAGTAGGCGCCCTCCAGCCGCGGCATCACCGCCGCGACGGCGTTCTCGATCGGCCGCTCCTCCTCCACCGAGAGCAGCGCGGCGATGATCTCCGAGTCCGAGGTGCCGCGGAAGTGCAGCCCACGCTTGCGCAGCTCGTTGTAGAGCTCGACCGCGTTGGTCAGGTTCCCGTTGTGCGACAGCGCCACCTCGCGACCGTCGTCGCGCCACACGGGCTGCGAGTTCTCCCAGGAGCCGCCGCCCGTGGTCGAGTAACGGACGTGGCCGATCGCCATGTCGCCGTCGAGCGCTCGCAGCTTCTCCTCGTCGAAGACCTGCGAGACGAGACCGGTGTCGCGCAGAGTCGTGATGTGACCGCCCTCGCAGGTGGCGATCCCCGCCGACTCCTGGCCGCGGTGCTGCAGCGCGTAGAGCGCGAAGTACGCCAGGCGCGCGACGTCGTGACCCGGCGCGAATACGCCAAAAACCCCGCACTCATCACGCGGGCCGTCGCGGTCCGGAAGCGGCCGCTCGGTCTGACTCATCGGAGGAATTCGAACCCTGTTTGGGACTAGAACCGCAGGAAAACCGCGGTGGGTTCGCCTGCAACCGAAGGCTAGCAGCGCCCTGGGTCGGTCCCCGAGCCGAGGGGCTACTCGCAGAGAGGGCGCCCGGCCTTCGGCGTCGAGCCCGGAGCGCCGGCGCAGTTTCGTAGCAGCGCCAGCCGCGCCTCCAGCGCCTGCTGCTCGTCCTGCAGAGCGCTTCCGGGCGGCGCGGGAAACAGGTTCTCGAGCTGGAAAGGATCGTCCTGCAGGTCGTAGTGCTCGCGCTCGTCGGCCGGCTCGCAGCCGCCCTCCGGCAGCCTCACCTCGGTGTGCTCGACGTACGTCGTGTCGGGAAGGACGACGCCCGCGTACACGCACACCGGCAGGTTGCCTCGACCGCGGTACTCGACCAGGCGCGCGCGGTCCGTCGGGAAGCTCGAGGACCCCCGCAGGATCGAGGCGAACGAGGTCCCGTCCAGCAGGCGGCAGTCCTTGCCCTTCCTCCGGCAAGGGCGCGCCTTGGCAAGGTCGAGGATCGTCGGAGCGATGTCGATGTTAGCCACCGGCGCCGCGCTCTTGGCCGCCCCTCGCTCGCCGCGTACGCGTGCCGGAACGCGCACGATCAGAGGCACCTTGTACGCCTCCTCATAGGGGACGACCTTGGGCTCGAACTTGCCGCCTTGGTCGGAGGGCAGCCGCGATGCCAGGCGATGCTCACCGAAGAAGAAGCCATTGTCGTTGAGGAAGATGACGACGGTGTCGTTCAGCGCCTTGGCCCGCCGCAGCGTCTTCATGATCTTCTTCACTCCCCGGTCGACGCTGTGCAGCGCCTCCAACGCGCAGCGGTAGCGAACCGACAGCCTCGAGGTCGATTCGGGTGTCAGCGACGGCACCGCCTGCACGAACGAGGGCTTGTCGCTGACGTTCTGCTCGTCGAACGACGGCGGGGTCGGCAACGGCTCGCCTTCGAACCTCCCCTGGTCGCTCGGGAACGGAACCGCGGCGCTCTGCGAGCAGCGCCCCGTGCCGCCGCCGCCGCTATGGGGGGAGTAGTAGTCGGCCTGCAGGTAGAGCGGCTGGCTTCGGGTGCGCCGCTTTCGGAAGTGCTTGCGGATCAACCCGACCGAGCGACGGGTGGTGACACGATCGAGGTGTGCCCTGGGACTGTCGCCGTAGTGGACCCGCCGCCCGTTCACCGACAGGTCGTAGTTGTAATACCGCGTCTTCCCGGCGGGCGTGTACCAGTCGGTCCATCCGGGGGCAACGCGTGTGTCCTTGCCTCCTCGCTCGTAGCCGTTCGCGTACTTGCCGACGTGAACGGTCCGGTAGCCCTTGCGCTCGAGCCAGACCGGCAACGTGTTCCTCTTGTTCTTCAGCTTCGGATAGAAGTTCGTCGTCACGCCGTGGTTGTGCGAGTACTGGCCCGTCAGCAGGCTCATTCGCGACGGACAGCACAGCGGCGTCGTCGTCATCGCGTCGGTGAAGCGGACGCCGCGGTCGACGATCTTCTTGAACACGTTGGGCATCACCTTCGGCGTGTAGGCGCTCCGGGGGCCGTCGTCGGTCTGAATGACGACGAAATTCAGCTTGGACGGCTTCTTCGCGTTGGCCTCAGCGCTCGTAGCGCCCAGCGCGAGCAGGCACCCGACTGCCGCCACGCACAGCGCGGCGACGCGACTCTCACGGACGACTGCCCTGCCGATCACGCGGCCCATCAGGGTAGAGAAACTCGATTCACTCGCAGAACAACCCGTTGCAGCGATGAAAGTCGCGCCTAGTCCTGTTGCTCGCGAGCTCGCCGGGCTCTGCGTAGCTCCCGCCAGCGCTGGCCGCCTGCGAGGCTCATGACCTCGGCCTGCCGCGGCAGGGCACGGTCGTAGGAGGGCAGCCGTACCGGCCTCGCGTGAACGGTCAGGCGGCTGCTCGACGAGCGTGGCCGCTCGTCCGCGACGGTGACATCGTCAAAGCCGCACGCCTTGAGCATCTCGAACAGGCCCCGCTTGTTCGGGAACCACCAGTTCGAGGCGTTACGGCGCTGGTCGACCGGGCTGAGCACGAGCACCGGGCGATCCGTGGCGACGTCATAGGTCGCGGTCTCCAGCACGAGTAGTTCGGCGGTCACCCGCCGCAGCCGGAAGAGCAGAGAGAGCACATTCTCGACGTGGTACAGAACCCCGGCGCAGAGCACGACGTCGAACGTGTCCAGCTCGAGCCACTTCTCGGAGAGGACGTCCATCTGGACGAACTCGAAGCCGAACTCCTCGACGTTGCGGCGCAGCTCGTCGGAGGTGCAGAGGTCCACGCCGACGACCTGCTCGGCGCCGCGCTTGACAGCCTCGGCGCAATTGTTTCCCTCCCAGCAGCCGACGTCCAAGAACCGCTTGCCGGTGAGGTCGTCCGGGAGCCCGAAGCGCACCCACTGGTTGCGCTCCGGCTTGGGCTCTCGCTCCAGCTTCGAGTTTCCGCCCGAGAGTCGCTTGCGAATGTTCCAGCGCTTCGCCATCTGATCGTGGTCGGGCGGTGTTCGCGGAGCGGCCCCCCGAGACAGCGGCAGAGGATAGCCCGGCCCTGGGTCTACGGGCCGTCGAAGCCCTCGCCCAGCGAGCGCCAGGCGCGCTCCGCGACGTCCAGGCCCACCGCGAGCTCCGCGTCGGCGGCCGAGAGCTTGAGCTCGCTTCCCCCTGCCTTCCCGACAATCAGCAACTCAACGCCCGCGGCCCCGGCCTCGCTCGCCAGCGCCTCGAGCTCGGCGCGCGGGCCGGCCAGGACGAAGCCGCCCGGGCCCTCGCCGAACATGGCCGTCTCACCCGAGCAGCCGCGCTCCTCGACGAGCCGGTCCAGGTCCACCGTGGCCCCGACGCCGCCGGCGATCGCGCACTCTGCAACGGCACATGCGAGCCCGCCGTCACTGACATCGTGTGCGGCGCTCACCCGGCCGCCGCGAACTGCCTCCCGCACGAACTCCACCGCCGCGCGCACGCGCTCGACGGGCAGGGACGGCAGCCCCAGGCCGAGCTCGCCTCGCAGCTTCGCCAGCTCCGAGCCGGCCGTCGAGGGGGCGAAGGGCCCGCACACCGCGATCGCGTCCCCGGCGGAGAACGCCAGGGAGCCCGCGCGGGTCGGGTTCGGAAGCTCGCCCACCATGCCCACCACCGGCGTCGGGTAGATGGGCCCCTCATCCGTCTCGTTGTAGAGCGACACGTTGCCGCCCACCACCGGTACGCCGAGAGCCTCGCACGCGTCGGCGAGCCCCTGCACCGACCGGTCGAGTTGCCACCCCACAGTGGGCTTCTCGGGGTTGCCGAAGTTGAGGCAGTTCGTGAGGCCCAGCGGCTCGGCCCCGACGCAGGCGAGGTTCTGCGCGCACTCGAGCACTGCCTCGACGGTGCCCGCGTACGGGTCGCAGGCCACCCGGCGGCCGTTGCCGTCGATCGCGGCCGCAATCGTGGCTCCCGCCTCGGGCAGGTGCAACACCGCGGCATCCGCCGTCTCCGGCCGGCGGATCGTGTGCGAGAGCACGACCGAGTCGTACTGCTCGAGCGCCCACCGCTTGCTCGCAACGCTCGGAGATGCCAGCAGCTCCAAGAGGATGTCCGCGGGCTCGTGCGCCGCGAGCGTCCTCCGGTTGGGATAGGTCCATTCCGCCGGCTCCTCCGGCTCCAGGTCGTAGAGCGGGCATTCGTCCACGAGGGCGCGCACCGGGCAGTCGCCAACCAGCTCGCCCGAGCGCAGGACCCGGATCCGGCCGGTGTCAGTGACTCCCCCGATCGCAGCTGCGCCGGTCTCCCACCGCTCGCACGTCTCGAGCACCCGTTCGACGTTCGCCGGGTCGACGACCGCGAGCATCCGCTCCTGAGACTCGGAGACCATGATCTCGAAAGGCTCCATATCGGCCTCGCGCAGGGGCACTCGGTCGACCTCGATGTCGATCCCGACGCCTCCCTTCGACGCCATCTCCCCGGCCGACGACGTGAGTCCGGCGGCCCCCAGGTCCTGCAGCGCTACGAGCAGCCCTTCGTCGAGCAACTCCAGGCAGCACTCGAGCAGCTTCGCTTCCTCGAACGGGTCACCGATCTGCACCGATGGCCGCTTGGAGTCGCCCTCGTCGAGCTCGGCCGAGGCGAGCACCGAGGCCCCGCCGATCCCGTCGCGGCCGGTCGAGGCCCCCATCAGCACGACGGCGTTGCCGACGCCGCTGGCCGCCGAGCGGATCAGCCGCTCCGAGGGTGCCAGTCCGGCGCACATCGCGTTGACGAGGCAGTTCTGCTCGTAGGGCGGCTCGAAGTAGACCTCGCCGCCCACAGTCGGCACGCCGATCGAGTTGCCGTAGTGCCCGATGCCCGCCACCACCCGGTCGAACAGGTAGCGCGAGCGCTCGGAGTCCAGCTCGCCGAAGCGCAACGAGTCGAGCACCGCGATCGGCCGCGCTCCCAGGGCGAAGATGTCTCGCAGGATTCCGCCGACACCGGTCGCGGCCCCCTGGAACGGCTCCACCGCGCTCGGGTGGTTGTGCGACTCGACCTTGAACGCGACCGCCCAGCCGTCGCCCACCGACACCGCGCCCGCGTTCTCTCCGGGGCCCATCAGCACGCGCGGCCCGCTCGTCGGCAGCCGCCGCAGAAGCTTGCGGGAGTGCTTGTAGGCGCAGTGCTCCGACCACAACAGGGAGAACATCGCCAGCTCGACCTCGTTCGGGTCGCGGTCGAGCAGCTCGACGATGCGCTCGTACTCGGCATCGGTCAGCCCCAGCTCCCGGTGCCTTGTCGAAGCGACGCTCACCTACGCATCCTTGCATCAGGGCTGGATTGCATTACGGCTGGATCGACTCGCCCCGCTAACCTCGGGCGCCCTCGCAGGGGCGCATCGGATGACGGGTTCCCTCGACAAGCGCGTCGGCGTCGTGGCCGCGAGCACGTCGCTGATCGCGACGGTCGCGTTGCTTGCTGCCGGCTGCGGGGCGACCCGCGAGGTGGCGCCGCCGATCACGCCGTCCGACGGCCCGAACATCGTCGTGATCACGAGTGACGACCAGAGCTTGAACTCGTTCAGCCGCGAGGTGATGCCCAGCACCTTTCGCCTGCTGGTCGACCGCGGTACGACCTTCACGCAGGGAATCGCCGCGCCGCCGCTCTGCTGCCCGAGCCGCGCCGGGTTCCTCACCGGGCAGTACCCGCACAACCACGGTGTCTTCAACAACACTCCGGGCTACTCCGACCTGCGCGATCCGGAGCAGACCCTGCCCGCCTGGCTGCGCGCGCACGGCTACACCACCGGCTTCGTCGGCAAGTACCTGAACGGCACCAAGCCCGCGTTGGGCGCCACCCCGGCGCCCGGCTGGGAAACCTGGGTCGCCCTGTACGGCTCGCACCAGTACTTCGACGCGCCGATCACCGTCGACGGCCAGGTGGTCCCGAACGAGGGCTACATGCCCGCTGTCTTCACCGAGCGCGCGGGCGAGTTCGTGCGCTCAGCGGCGGGGCCGCAGCCGTTCTTCCTCTGGCTCGGTCAGGAGCCGCCGCACTTTCGCAACGGGCCGAGCGACGTGTGCCCCGGCTATGCCCCCAAGGCCCTGCCACGCGACTACCGCAAGTTCGGCGACACCCCGCTGCCGCGCCCGCCGAGCTTCAACGAACCCGACATGAGCGACAAGCCCGACAAGCTGGTCCGCAAGCAGCCGCCGCTCGACAGGCGGGCGATCCACCGCCTGGAGCGCAACTATCGCTGCACGCTCGGTTCGATGCAGGAGGTGGACCGCAGCGTGGAGGAGGTCTGGAGGGCGTTGAGGGAGAGCGGAGAAGCGGAGGACACCGTGTTCGTCTACACCTCCGACAACGGGCTCCTGCACGGCGAGCATCGGATCGACGCGCGCAAGGGCCGTGTGTACGACGAGGCGACCCGGGTGCCGCTCGTTGCCGTGGTGCCCGAGCGAGTGTTGGGGGAGCGACCCGTCACGGAGGTTTCCGAGCAGGTCACGAACCTCGATCTGACTGCGACGCTGCTCGAGCTCGCGGGCGTGCAGCCCTGTACCGAATCCGACTGCCGCTCCATCGACGGTCGCTCCGCAGTCGGCCTGCTGAAGGGCGACGGATCGAACTGGCCCGACGACCGCGGCGTGCTGCTCGAGCAGGGGCCGCGCGGCTGCAAGTTCGCCGGGGTCCGCACGCTCGACTACCTGTTCGCGGCGAGGCTGAAGCGCAACGACGACGGCGATTGCGTCGAGCGCGACCGCGAGCTCTATGACCTTCGCGCGGACCCCTACCAGCTGGAGAGCATCGCTGACGCATCCGAGGTCGACGAGCAGCTCAACGAGCGCCTGAGCGCGCTTCGCGAGTGCTCTGGAACCACTGGACCCGATGCCTGCGAGTAGGCGCACCGGCGCACCGCTGGCGGCTGCGACGCTCGCCGTCGTGGCCGCAGCGACTGGGGTCGCGATTGCGGGCGGGTTGCCCTCTCCGCCGGTGCTTCCGTTTCCACCGGGGGGCAGCCACAACACCGGGGCCACGGACACGGTCCGCTTCGCCACGACCGGGAACCACTCGGAGCTGGTCTCCAGCATTCCGATCATGCGGACCGGGAACAAGAAGGTGGCGACCGTGGCGATGAGCATCGGTCCCGAAGACCTGCCCGACTTCGCAGCCGGTGACGAGCTGCGCGTCAACGCCGAGATTCAGTCGTCCACGACGTGTGTCGCTGCCGGCAGCCGGTGCATCGGCCGGCGCTATCGCATCAACCCCTTCATCCGCGCCCGGCTTGTGCTTGCCGATTCGGCCGTTCCGGCCGCGGGCACCGTGGAGCTGGCCCCGGTCGAGGTCGTGCACTGCAGCCAGCGCCGGCCGAACCGAAACCACCACTGCCCGCTGGTCTTCCGGAGCGCGAGCCTGGACATCCCGGACCCCAACGCCCTGCCCTGCCCGCCGGATGACTGCTACGTCAACCTTCTGCTCAGCGCCGACCACCCGAAGGCCAAGCCGGGCAACAGGATCGTGCTCGGCGGGGACCGCCCGAACGGAAAGGTCGCCCAGGACAAGGGCAGGATCTCGGCGATCACCCTACGCAACGGCGCCACGCCGCCCACCACGGCCGTCGACCAGGTCATCCGCCCGCCTCGCGGCCTGCCGCTGCACCCGCGCAAGGGCGGCTCGCGCAAGCGGGTGATCCATTCGCTTCGGGTTCCCCAGCTCGGCCCCGGCGACATCCTCCAGGCCACGGCGACCTATCGTGCCGCCCAGCCGAAGGGCCGGAAGGGATCAGGCGGCAAGCGCCGGCGTGGCCGGCACGCGTACAACGCGTTCATCGGGTCGGAACTGATCCTCGCGGACAGCCCGAGCTCGACGTCCCCGACCAGCGCCGCCCGCACGTCGGGACTCCGGGGTGAGCTGGCCGAGGGCAACGGCTTCAACTGCACGCAGCGCCCCAGCGGCTTCAGGCGCCCCTGCTTCGTCGAGAAGGCCGGGGCGATCAAGGTCAACAACCAGCAGCAGGGAGAGGTGCAGGTGTACCTCAACCTGGTCGGGCGCTCGAAGCCGCTGCTCAAGAATGCTCGGCGGCGCGACAAGGTGAAGCTGCGCCTCCAGGGCGGGCTGCGCGCGGTCAGATACGCGCCCGAGTAGCGGCGGTCGACCCGACGTGGCGCAGGCCCGCTGAGGTGTGGGTCGCGGCGGGCGGCGCGATCCAGGCGGCTGTCTACTCGGCAAGCGGCTGAGCGGGCTGCCGGGCGGACGTCCCGCCCCCCGTTCCCGTGGACAGCTCGTAGCCGAGCTCCCTCAGCAACGGCCCGGCGATCCGTTCGTAGTCGGCGACCTCGTCCGGGCTCATCCGCTCGCGCCACATCCCGACTCGGTCCGAGCGCGGGGGCTCGGAGGCCAAGCGGTGGCTATCCATGCGCGCGGCGGCGGTCTGCGTCGGCCGGTTGCGACGTGGGAGGTCTCTCGCCTTCTCGCGCAGCCGCTGCTCGGCACGCTCGTGGTAGTCGAGCATCCGGGGATCGAAGTCGAGCTCGACGAAGTCGCACACCCGGCGCAGGACGCTCTCGGTGTCGGCGACCAGGTCCTCGAACTTGACCTCGGTGTAGTGGTTGATCCGCGGGGCCCGGCGTCGGGCCTTGGTGATCCGCTGCACCCAGAGCTCTGCCGACTCGGCGACCGTGGCCGGGCCCCAGTTCATCCGCAGGTGGGAAAGCGCGACGTCGCGGCCGTCGCGAATGATGTGGACGAACCGAACCTCGGGCAGCACACGCTGAATCCGCGGCATCTCCTTGATGTAGCCGGGCGTCTTGTCGCCATAGCGGCGCTTGCCCTGTTTGGACGCGTAGAGCAGGTAGAAGGCGCGGATCGCGTCGGCCGCGGTGAGTGGATCGAGCGCCCGCCACCGCGCGCGCAGCTCGTCGCCGTCGAGGTGGAAGTCGCCCCAACGCTTGTGCTCGATCACCATGTCGGCCAGCTCGTCGGCGCTCACGCGACCGTGCTCGCAGCGCTTGATCAGCTTCGGCAGGAAATGGGTCTCGCCCGGGATCGCGAGCTCGGGGTGCGCGTCGAGCATCAGCCTGATCAGGGTCGTCCCGGAGCGCGTCACACCGCAGACGAACGGCGCCGGCCCCGGAGGCTCGGTCTTCCCCTGAAGCCGGCGGCGGGCGAGCACGATCCTGGCGCGGTTGCGGAGGTTCATCAGCATCACGCTACGCGCTCCAAAAGCCCACCGATCCCCTGCACCGTCAGCTTCCAGCGGCGCTCGGTGTCGCGGATCTGGCGCGCTCCAGACGCCAGCCGCGCGCGCTCGTCGTCGTCGGCAAGTCGCTCGATCGCCCGGGCCAGTTCGTCAACGTCGGGGGTCACGGCCGGGATGCCCGACCGCGCGGTGCCGTCGGGATGCGAGGGGACGAGCGCGCCGTTGACGCCGTCGCGGACCGCCTCGTTCATCGGCGGCGCGTCGTTGGTGATCGCCGGCATGCCGAACGCGATCGCCTCATAGAGGGGCAGGCCCAGACCCTCCCAGCGCGCCGGCGAGAGGCAGACGTCACAACTGGCGAACCGTTGCAGGTGGTCGGCCGTGCGGTCGTCCGCGACGTGCAGCACGATCCGCGAGTCGCGCTCGGCGGCGTCCTGCGCCGCACGCACGTGCTTGCGCTCCACCTGTGCCTTGACCAGGAGCCGTAGGCGCTCCTCGGGAACCTGGGCGAACGCGTCGAGCACGGGGCCAAGCGGCTTGCGGTGCCCAGCGAAGCCGGCGGGAAACACGTACGTCACGGTTTCGGCCGCCGCTTCGGCCGGGTTTCGGTCCCTCGCGTAAGCCAGCAGCTCCGGGTGGCAGCCCCACGGGACGTACGGACTCTCGATCCCGAGCTCCTCGTAACGCGCCTGCTCGGCGCGGGTGAACGAGTAGACGATGTCGTAGGCCCTCAGCGCCCCCTCTGTGTGCTCGGGGCCGAAGTGCTCCCAGACGAAGCGCGCGATCGTCCGCACGCCGCGGTCGCGCAAGCGCGCGATTTCATCGAACTGGTAGTTCTGGTCGCAGAAGACCGCCTCGATGCCGTTGGCTTGAACCCAGCCCTCGTACTCGTCCGAGGCGACCTCGAACGCCGAGGCCTCCGTGACGCCGGGCTGATTCCAGACGTCGTCGCGGTCGATCGCTCCGGGTCTCGGACCCACCTCCTTCTTCGGCCTCGCAAGCACGAAGGTTTCGTGGCCCAGCTCGTCCAGCGCGGAGCGCAGCTGCCGTCCCACCACCGGTTGGCCGCGGTTGAACCACTTGCTCACGACGCCGACCCGCACCCTCAGGCCTCCACTCGCTCCAGCAGCTCCGAGAAGCCCTGGACCGTGTGGCTCCAGCTGCGATCGCCGTCGCGCAGCTGCCGCGCGCCGGCAGCGAGGCGCTCGCGCTCGCCGTCGTCGGCAAGTCGCTCGATTGCGGCCGCGAGCTCGTCGGTGTCCGGGTCGAAGGCCGGAATGCCGGATCGCGCCGTGCCCCACGGCACCGAGCGCACGCAGACGCCGCTGACGTCGTCGACGACCGCCTCGTTCATCGGCGGCGCGTCGTTGGTGATCGCCGGCATCCCGAACGCGATCGCCTCGTAGAGTGGCAGACCCAACCCCTCCCACCGCGAGGGAGAGAGGCAGACGTCGCACGAGGCGAACTGCCGCAGGTGCGTCTCTGTCGGTTGATCTGAGAGCTCGACCTCGATCCTCGGATCCCGGTCGGCGGCGCCGTCGAGGGGGTCACGCTTGCGCTCGATCTGTCCCCGGACCAGCAGCCGCAGGCGGTCGTCGTGGACTCGGGAGAAGGCCTCCGCGATCGCCCCGAACGGCTTGCGCTTGCCCATGAAGCTCCCTGGGACCACGTAACGAACAACCTCTTGGTCTCGCGCAGCCTGTTCGGCTATCGCCACGAGCTCTGGGTGGACTCCCCACGGCACGTAAGGGCTGTCGATGCCGAACTCCGCATAGCGCGCCTGCTCGGCGCGGGTAAACGAGTAGACGACGTCGTAGGCCCTCAGCGCCCCCTCTGTGTGCTCGGGGGCGAAGTGCTCCCACACGAACCGCCCGATCGTCAGCACGCCCCGGCTGCGGAGCGGCGCCACCTCGGCGAACTGGTAGTTGTTGTCGCACAGCACGGCCTCGAGTCCGTTCGCCTCGGCCCAGCGCGAGTACTCCTCGGCCGGGACGTCGGCGTCGGAGGCATGCGTCAGACCCGGCTGCTCCCAGACCGGATCGCCCTTGTCGACCTGCTCGCGAGGCCCCTTGCCGGGGCGGGCGAGGACGAACGTCTCGTGACCCAGTGCGTCCAGGGCGGAGCGAAGCTGGCGCGAGACGACGGCCTGGCCGCTCGCGTACCACTTCGTTACCAGCCCGATTCTCACCTCGCGAGGGCCGCCTCGGCCCTCTCGACCGCCCCTTCGCCGATCTCATAACCCAGCTCGTCGAGGAGGTCGCCGGCGACAGCCTCGAACGCGGCGCGCTCTGATGTGCTCATCTGCGTGCGCCAGCGGGCCACCCGATCGACGCTCGGCGGCTTGGTCGCCATCGCGTGGGTGGCCATGCGGCGCTCCACGCTGAGGTGCTGGGCGCGACCGTCTCCGGGCAGCGCCCGCGCCATTTCCTGAAGCCGCTCGGAGGAGCGCTCGTGGTAGTCGAGCATCGCCGGGTCGTAGTCGAGCCTGATGAACTCGCAGACGTGGCGCACGACCGGCTCGGTATCGAGGATCAGGTCCTCGTAGCGAAGCTCCATGTAGTTACGCAGCTTCGGAGCGTCCTTGCGCGCCTTGCCAATCTTCTTCCGCCAGCGGCGCGCCACGTCGGCCGCGGTCAGGTCGCGCACCGTGCGATCCAGCACCGACAGCGCCACGTCGCGCCCGTCGCGGATCACGTGCACGAAGCGCGCCTCGGGCAGCGCCCCCTGGATCAGCGGCATGCGCTGCACGTAAGTGGGCGTCTTCTCGCCCCATCGCGGCTTGCCCTGCTGTTCCATGTAGGTCTCGTAGAAAGTCCTCACCGCGGCCCCCGGCGTCAGCTTCGTCGCGCGCAGGCGCCCGAGCATCTCCTCGTCGGAAAAGCCGAAGTCGCCCCACTCGCGCGCCGACTTCATTGCGGCGAGGGCATCCTCGGGAGTGGCGCCCCGCTGGCGACAGGCCTTGATCAGCGCCGGCACGAAGTGGGTCTCGGGTGGGATCGTGAGCTGCGGATGCGCGTCGAGCATCATCCGCAGCAGCGTGGTGCCGGAGCGGTTCATGCCGACGACGAACGGCACCGGGTCGCGGCGCGCGTCGGGACGGAGTGCTCTGGGGATCGGGATGCGCATCAGGTCTGCGAGCGCTGCGCGCCGGGCGCAGTGCGACCAGAAAGCGTCTCATAGCCCAGCTCCGCGAGCAGGTCCCCTGCCGTTGCCTCGAACTCGGCCAGGTCCTCCCTGCTCATCTCCTGCTTCCACCGCGCGATGCGCTCCCGGGAGGGCGGCTTCGTCGCCATCGCGTGCGCGGCCAGCCGCTCCCCGGCCTCCCGGGCCGGTCGCCCGGCGATGGCGGGCAGCTCCCCCGCCATCTCGCGCAGGCGCTCCTCCGCGTGCCGGTGGTAGTCGAGCATCGCCGGGTCGTAGTCGAGCTCGATCAGGTCGCAGACCTCGCGGAGCGCGGGCTCGGGATCGGTGACGAGGTCCTCGTAGCGAAGCTCCAGGTACCCGGTCAGCCGGGAGGCGAGCTCGCGCGCCTTCCGGATCCGCACCACCCAGCGGCGAGCCAGCTCTGCCGCCGGCAGCGGCTTGCGTACGCCCCTGCTGACGATGCGAGCGTTGTGCGACAGGCCCGCATCGCGCCCGTCACGAATCAAGTGGATGAATCGGGCCTCGGGCAGGGCGAGCTGAATCTTCATCATCTTGCGGACGTAGTCGGGCGTCTTGTCGCCCCAGCGGGGCTTTCCCTGCTTTTCCGCGTAGAGCCTGTAGAAGACCCGCAGCGCGTCCGACGTGTTGAAGTCGGGGACCGCGTGCAGGCGCGCACGCAGCTCGTCGGCGTCTAGGCCGAAGTCCGGCCAGCGCCGGTGGCGCCCCTCGATGATGAGCTGAGCCGCCCGGTCGGCGTCGAATCGAAGGCTTCCGGAGGCCTGGATCAAAGGCGAAACGAAGTGGGTCTCCGGCGGAATCGTGAGGGCCGGGTGGGCGTCTAGCATCAGCCGGAGCACCGTGGTACCGGAGCGGCCGAGGCCAACGACGAAGGGCGCTGGAGGTCCCGGGGGGCTGGCACCCTTGCGCCTTCGACGGCGCAGGAAGCGGAAGCTGTATGCGAAACGACCCATCTGGTTGCGATCCCTTGGGGGGTAGATCAGGATGCCACGGTGATGCGCGGCGCGCCTGCGCGGGCGAGGGACTCGAAGATGGCAAGACCGTCGGCGGAGCCGGTCAGCGGATCGACCGCGTGTTCGGGGTGCGGCATCAGGCCGAGCACGTTGCCCTCCGCGTTGCAGACCCCTGCGATGTCGCGCTCGGATCCGTTCGGGTTCTGCCCCGCCCGATAGCGGAACACCACCTGCTCGTTTGCCTCGAGCTCGTCGAGCGTCGCCTCCGGCGCGAAGTAGCGGCCGCTCATGTGCTTTACGGGGATCTCCAGCCGCGCGCCGGGCTCGAGCGAGCTCGTAAACGGCGTCCGGGCCCCGATCAGCTCGATCTCGACCTGGCGGCAGACGAAGCGCAGGCCGACGTTCGGCAGCAACGCGCCCGGAAGCATCCCCGCCTCGCAGAGCACCTGAAAGCCGTTGCAGATTCCGAGCACCGGCCCGCCGCTGGACGCGAACTCCGCCACGGCCTCCATCGCTGGCGAAAAGCGAGCGATCGCGCCGGCGCGCAGGTAGTCGCCGTAGGAGAAGCCCCCCGGGATCACGACCGCGTCAACCCCGTCCAGGTCGGAGTCGCCGTGCCAGATCAGCCGCGCCTCGCCGACCCGCTCGCAAGCGAGCAGGGCATCGCGCTCGTCGCACGAGCCGGGAAACTGAAGTACCCCAAACCTCATCCTGTCTCAGACCCCGCCCCCCGGACGCGAAGCAGAGGAGGCGGCGGGCAATTGTTCAACCTCGAAGTCCTCGATCAGCGGGTTCGCCAGGAGCTTCTCGCAGAGCTCCTCCAGGCGCGCGCCGTCCTCGGCCTCGAGCTCGACGAGTCGCCCCACCCGCACGTGCGAGATGCCCTCGAAGCCCAGAGCGGGCAGCGCCCGCTCGACAGCCTTGCCCTGGGGGTCGAGCAGCCCCGCCTTCGGCCTGATCAGAACGCGCGCCTTCACACACCGAGCGTAGCGGCGTAACCGGCCGCGTCGAGCGCCGGCTCCATCCCCAACGCGCGCATCGCCTCGGCCCACCGGGGGTCCTCGCCCAGGTGAACACCGGCGGGGGGCCGCACGTTGCGCATCGCCCAGTTGCTGACGTCCTTGGGCAGCTGCCGATCCAGTCGCTCGTAGATACGCCACAGCTCGCGCTCGGGATCCAGGCTCAGGTCCTCCAGTCGTACCAGCGCGTACCGATCGCCAAATGTCCGTTGAGCGGCGGCGTGCGTCGACTCGAAGGCAACTCGCCAGACGGCCAGCGGGCGCATGACGTCCGGCGCGTCCGAAGCGATCTCAATCGCCCCGAGCTCACGCAGAGCCTCGGAGAGCGCTCGGCTCGACCACAGCTTTCGGTCCGTGCGGCGCTCAAAGAAGGCGTCGGCGTCCGGGTAGAGGTCGAATCGCCGTCGGCGGCCGAGCAGGGTGGAGGCCGCCACGGCTCGCGGGTCGCGGATCACCTGGACGAAAGCGGCTTGGGGATCGAGCTGCGCCACCGCCTCGACCTTGTGGTGTAGGCGAGTCTCCTTGATCGCTCCCTCGGGCGCCGCCTCCAGCAGCCACTCGAGCCACGCGCGGCAGTGCTCGGGAAGTTCGAGCTCGAGCTCGAGCGCCGGCGCACGCGGCGCGCCCCAGTTGAACTCGGACAGGTCGAGGTCGGGGTAGTGCTCGTCGCGGAAGCGTCGCCGGAGCTCCCGGGTCTCGGCGAAGGCGTCGCCGGGGCGTGCGCCGCTTCCCCCGCCCTCGGTGACGTCCTCCTCGCGCAGCGGCTCATAGAAGCAGCGCAGCTCGGCATCCTCCAGTAGCGCGTCGTAGAGGATGGTCGTGCCCGAGCGCCGCATGCCCTGAACGAACAAAGACACGCGCGCCAGCTTAGGCGGCGTCGCTCAGCTCAGAGTGCGGCCCGTGATGCGCTCGTACGCGTCGACGTACTTGGCGCGCGTGTTCGCCACCACATCGTCCGGGAGCTCCGGGCCCGGTGGCGTGTGGTCCCATCCCGACTGGTCGAGCCAGTCGCGCACGTACTGCTTGTCAAAGGACGGCTGTGGACGCCCCGGCTCGTAGTCGTCCGCGGGCCAGAAGCGCGAGGAGTCGGGGGTCAGCACCTCGTCGCCGAGCACGATCTCGGCACCGGGCGAGGCGCCGAACTCGAACTTGGTGTCGGCGAGGATGACCCCCCGCCCCGCCGCGTGATTCGCCGCGTGCTCGTAGAGCTCGACGGAGATCCGGCGCAGCTCCTCCATCAGCGCCCGGTCGCCAACGGCCTCGGCCGCGCGGTCGAAGTCGATGTTCTCGTCGTGGTCGCCCACCTCGGCCTTGGTGGCGGGGGTGAAGAGCGGCTCCGGCAGGCGATCGGACTCGCGAAGCCCCGACGGCAGCTCGATCCCGCAGATCGACTCGCTGTCGCGGTACTCGCGCCAGCCCGAGCCCGAGAGGTAGCCGCGAACGACGCACTCGACGGGATACATCTCGAGCCGCTTCACCCGCAGGGCCCTGCCGGCGGCCTCCTCAGGGACCTCCTGGGGGATGAAGTGATTGGGGCAGATGTGGCCGGTGGTTTCGAACCAGAACACCGACATCTGCGTCAGCACCTTCCCCTTGTCGGGAATCGGCGTCGGCAGGACGACGTCGTAGGCGGAGATCCGGTCCGAGGCGACCATCAGCAGGTCGCCGTCGACCTCGTACATCTCGCGGACCTTGCCGGAGGAGTGCAGCTTCAGATCAGCCAGCGGCACGGTTGTCATTCGGCGCTGGCTGCGACTGTGGCGTCAAGATCGGCGAGGTCATCGCCGACCGCGATCGTGCCGCTGCGCGTGACGTTGGCGCGCAGGCCGCCGCGGTGCACGAGCCCGCGCAGCACGCCGGGCCTGGTCAGGCCCTCCAGGTGTTTGCACGGCTCGCAAAGCTCCACGCCGACGCACTCGACCCCGCCGATGCGGAAGCGCTTGCCGACGAGGTCGTTGAGCCGCACACCGCGCGTGAGGACGTTGCGACGCGACTCCTCGTGGTTGAGCTCGATCCCCGTCTTTTCGGTGAACGCCCCCAGTGCCTCGGCCTCAATCAGCGTCAGGTCGTCGCCGTCGCGCTCCGTTGGCTGGTCGACGAAGTAGCGATCGCCGCGCGGACCCTGGCCGGCCAGCACTTCAACCGACTCCACCTGCTGGGGCAATTCCGATTCGATCGGGCTGATCGCAATCTGCTGGACGACTCCGAGCATCGGCGAGCGATGCTAACAACGGCGGCGGTGCGTAAATCGACTACTCGCCCCGTTTACGTCCCCGACCGAGGGCCCGGCCGATGGCCCGCCGCACACGACTGCCCGGACGCATGCGCTCGCGTCGCAGGGCCTCACGCTTTCGCGCGAGCTTCTCGGCCTTTCGCTCGAGCTTGCGCTGGAGCCGGCGGATCCCCTCCTGACGCCGCCGGGCTTTCCTGCTCAGCCGGCGCTTCTCCGCCTTCATCTCCTCGAGCTCTCGCAGCAGCCTCGCGTCAGCATCAGCCTCGTCCCCCAGTCGGGCCTCGAGCAGGCGGGCATGGCGAGCCAGCGCCTCCATCGCGTCGTGCTCTAGCTCGAGTCGCTCACGCTCGAGTTGGTCGCTTGGAAGCTCTGGCGGCCGCGGCGCCGTGGCCTCGGACGCGCGATCGAGTGGGTCGGGGCAAAGAGCGAGGAAGTCTCGCAGGCGCGTGTCGCGCACTAGGCGACCGTTCCGCACGCCCTCGGCGACCGCGTCGTCGTCGAGGTAGACGTCGGCATACAGCCCTTCGATCCCCTCGGACTCGTAGCGCTTCTTGAGGCGCGCCCGCGGACCACGCCCGGGATCGTGGAGGAGCGCCGCATCCACCCTCCGGCGAAACTGCTCCAGCGAGCGAACCGGGAAATGGAGGATGCGTACGGAGAAGTTCGGCGCCGGCACCGGCTCTCCGCCTCCCGCGCCCTCCTCCGCGCGGACCCCGCGCAGCACCGGGCGGCCGGGCGGGCGCAGCGCCGAGCGCAGGGTCTCCCCGGCCCCCACGAACGCGACATCGTGGCCTCCGCGGTGCAGCACGATCGCGTTGCGGTCGCCGCGGTGCGCGATCTTCGGGCGCAAGAGCGCTCGTCGCTCGCGCACGATCAGGCGCTCGCTCCAGTGACCCGGCGCGGGTGGGCGGGCCACGAACTCCGTCCGGGCGCCGATCAGCGCGCCGTAGCGATCGGGCACTTTGGTGAGTGCCTCGCGCAGCGTTCCCTGCAGCGGCCACCAGAATTCGTCGGCGTCGCCGTGCACGACCCAGTCCGCGCCGTGCTCAGCGGCCGCCGCCCTCGCCATCTTCGTCACCCACTCCTGTCCCCGGTTGTGGAAATCCTCGCTCGGCTCGCTGGTCACGCGTGCGAGCCCGGCGCTTGAGAACCGATCGAGGATCTCCGGGGTCGAATCGGTGGAGCCGTTGTCGGTGATGACGAAGAAGTCGACGCCCTGCGCGAGGTGGAAGCGCAGGTTGTCCGCGAGGATGTCCTCCTCGTCGCGGACCTTGAGCGTCATCACGACCCTCACCGCAGTCGATCCAGGCGAGCCAGCACCTCCGGCACGTGGCGCAGGTAGGCGCCGTGGTCGAAGACGGCGTCGAGATCAACCTCCGCCGCCTCTCCCACTTCGCGTCCAGCGGCGAGTCGCTCGGCCAGCAGCTCGCGAAACTCCCTCTCCTCCAGCCAGGCCCGCTGCGCAGCGTCCTGCACGATGCGGTAGGCGGCGTCGCGCTCCATGCCCGACTCGATTAGCGCGGTCAGGGCCCGCTGGCTGAACAACGCCCCGTGGGTAAGGTCGAGGTTGGCGCGCATCCGCTCTGCGTCCACCACCATGCCCTCGATGACCCGCACCGCGAGATGCTGCATGTAGTCGAGCAGGGTGGTCGCGTCCGGGAAAATCACCCGCTCGGCGCCAGAGTGGGAGATGTCGCGCTCGTGCCATAGGGCGACGTTCTCGAGCGCACTCTGCGAGTAGCCCCGCAGCACCCGGGCGAGGCCGGAGATCCGCTCCGAAAGGATCGGGTTGCGCTTGTGTGGCATCGCCGAAGAGCCCTTCTGCTCGCCGGCCGCAAACGGCTCCGAGACCTCGCCGACCTCGGTGCGCTGGAGGTTCCGGATCTCGGTCCCGAACCGCTCGAGCCCGGCGCCGGCCAGCGCCACCGCCTGCAGCGCCTCCACGTGCCGATCGCGCGGCACCACCTGTGTCGAGACCTCCTCGGCTCGCAGGCCCAGCGTGCTCATCACCCGCTCCTCGATCGCCGGGGGAACCGACGCGTACGTGCCCACTGCGCCGGAGAGCTTGCCCACCGCCAGGTCGTCGAAGCCTCGGCGCAGCCGCTCGAGGTTGCGATTTGCCTCGAACGCGAAGCCGGCGAGGCGCAGGCCGAAGCTGGTCGGCTCGGCGTGAATCCCGTGAGTTCGCCCGACGCACAGCGTGTCGCGGTGCTCGAAGGCCTTAGCCACCAGCGCGTCGCGATACGCACGGGCCCCGGCGACCAGGAGCTCCCCGGCCTCGCGCAGCTGAAGCGCGAGTGCAGTGTCGAGCACGTCCGAGGAGGTAAGGCCGTAGTGGATCCACCGTCCCTGCTCGCCGATCGAGGCGGAGACCACGTCCACGAACGCTGCGACGTCATGCCCCGTGGCGCGTTCGCGCTCCTCGACCGCCTCGACAGTGAACCTCGCTCCCTCGCGGCAGGCCTCGGCGTCCGCCTCGGGAACAACGCCCTCGGCGGCCCAGGCGTCGGTCGCGGCGAGCTCGACTTCGAGCCACATGCTCATGCGGCGCTCGGCCGTCCAGACAGCGCCCATCTCTGGGCGCGTATAGCGCTTGATCACGCGTTGATTATCCGGGCCGCGAGCAGGCCGGCGTTCTTCGCTCCGTCGATTGCGACGCAACCCACGGGCACGCCCGGGGGCATCTGCACGGCGGACAGCAGCGCGTCCATGCCGCCGAGGTTCTTGCCCGAGATCGGCACGCCAACCACGGGCAGGTCGGTGTGCGCGGCGGCAGCGCCAGGCAGGGCGGCCGACATCCCGGCCCCGGCGATGATCACCTTCAGACCCCGCATCCGGGCCGCGTGGCAATACTCGCGGACCTTCTCGGGGTCGCGGTGCGCGCTCATCACGCGGACCTCGTACCGAATGCCCGCCTCTTGAAGCGCCTCACCGGCGGGCTGGAGCTTGGGCTTGTCGTTCTTCGAGCCCATGATGATTCCGACAAGGGGAGCGTCGACCTCGATCTCCGCGAACGCCGATTCGACGTCGGGCATGGGCTCCGCGCTCGCCGGCGCAGCGGCCGTCTCGGTGGTCGAACCTCTTTCCGGTGCCTCCACGGCCGTGACCTTATCCGCTGGCCACGCGCTCGACGGCGCGCGCCGCGATGTCAGTGCGCATCTGCCTGCCGTCGAACTGGATCACCTCTGCTGCGGCGTAGGCCCGGTCCCGAGCCTCGCCGGGCGTCGGGCCCAGCCCGGTGACGTTCAGCACCCGACCCCCGGCCGTGACGATGTCGCCGTTGCGGCGCGCGGTACCGGCGTGCGTGACCTCGACGTCGGCGGGCACTGAATCCAAACCCCTGATCACGTCTCCCTTCGACGAAGAGGCGGGGTACCCGGCCGAGGCGAGCACCACGGTCACGGCCCAGTCGTCGGCGAACTCGGCCCGTGCGCCCGCGAGGCCGCCGGGGTCCCGCGAGGCAAGGCAGAGGTCGAACAGGTCCGACCGCAGGCGCGGCAGCACCGCCTGGGCCTCGGGGTCGCCGAACCGGCAGTTGAACTCGAGCACCTTGGGCCCCTCGGCGGTCAGCATGAGGCCCGCGTAGAGGACGCCGTGATACGGGGTGCCCCGCCGATTCATCAGCTCGACGATGGGGCGGTGCACCGCGCCGGCGATCTCCGCGACGCGATCGTCGTCGATTCCCGGCACGGGCGAGTAGCTGCCCATGCCCCCGGTGTTGGGCCCCTCGTCGCCGTCGTAGATTCGCTTGTAGTCCTGGGCCGGGGCCAGCGGCAGGACGTTCTCGGAGTCACACAGGGCGAGCAGGGACAGCTCCTCCCCCTCGAGATACTCCTCGAGCACGACCTCGGTGTCGCCAAACCTTCGCTCCACGAAGAACGCGTCGATGGCCTCGAGGGCCGACTCCTCGTCAGGACAGATCAGCACCCCCTTGCCCGCCGCCAGCCCGTCGGCTTTGAGGACCACGGGATAGGCCGCGCCGGCGAGGTGCTCGAGCGCCTCAGCGCGGTTGCGCAGCACCGCGTGCGATGCGGTCGGGACGCCCGCCTCGGCCATCAGGTCCTTCGCGTGCACCTTCGAGCCTTCGAGCCGCGCTGCTTCCGCGCTCGGCCCGAAGGCCGGCACGCCGGCGGCCTCGAGCGCGTTGACGAGCCCGCCGACCAGCGGGGCCTCGGGTCCGACGACCACCAGGTCGCACGCCTCCGATGCAGCCGCGTCGACCAGCGCAGGCACGTCCTCGGCGCCGATGTCGATGCGGCGCGCGTCGGCCTCGATCCCGGCGTTGCCGGGCGCGCAGAGGAGCTCTGGTGCCTGACGCGAGCGCCGGAGCGCGCGCACGATCGCGTGCTCGCGCCCGCCCCCGCCCACGACCAGGACCGTCGTCACAGACTCTTAGTGAATGCCTCGGCGTCGATGGCCACCAGGGTCTCGTTCACCACTGTGCCTCGAGACCCGAGCTCGACCGAGAGCTTGGCCATCGTGAGCTCATCGGGTGCCTCGACGACGCTGACGAAGTCGTACTCTCCGAGCGTCGCCCACTGGTTGACGACCTTAACGCCGAGCTGCTCGACCTCCTTGTTGACCTCGTGCACGCGCGCGGGGTTGTTCTTCACGGTCTTGACGCCGTCGGGGGTCAGGCGCGTCAGCATGATGAAGGTGGCCATCGGATCTCTCCTCCTCGTGCGGGTCTCGTGGCTCGCCGCGGCGCGGCGCTCACCCCCCAAGGTATTCCAGTCAGGGGCATTCATGCCCCGAAGGGTCATGTGACGTTGGTGGTTTCACGTTGCGACGTCCGGCGCAAGTCCGACGCGCGGCGAATCCGATAACCCTGGATGATTCGCGAGTGGCCGGCCACCCGATCTTCGCCGCGATCTACGACTGGCCCCTCGCCTCCCTTGAGCGCGAGGGACTCCGAAACATGCGCGCCGAATTGCTTACGACGGCTCGAGGCGAGACCCTTGAAATCGGCGCCCGGATGGGACACAACCTCGATCACTATCCGGACTCCGTCACCTGATCACGCCGGCGATCGCCGGTGTCGCTACTCGCGCCGACGGGTAGTCAGGGGCCGTGCGACGCCTCGTGCCGATCGTCCTTCGCCCGTGGACGCTGCCACTGATCGTCGTCGCGCTCGTACTTCCCTCGATCGCCGGCTTCGCTCTGGTTGGCCCGCAGCTCGGCTTGGCCCTCGGCGCCCTCACCGCAACGATCGTGATCGTGCTCGCAGCGCGGGCTCGTTTCGACGAGCCGATCGAGGTTGCGCCCCGGCGGGACCAGCGGTTCAGGCTGCTCGTAGTCACGGGCGAGCCGATCAGCGACCCATCGGAGGTCGAGCGGATCGCGCAGATCGCAGCCGAGGGCAACCGGGCACTGGGGTCTGGCGCGGGCGAGCCACAGGTGTTGGTGCTGGCGCCCGCCGTCCAGGGCACACTGGATCGCTGGGCATCCGACGTCCGTAAGGCGCGCGGCCGAGCGGGGGACGTGCTCGCCGTGTCGCTTGGGTCGTTGACCGCTGCCGGGCTCGACGTCCGCGGCAGTGTCGGTGACGCCGACGCGGTGCAGGCGATCGAGGACGAGCTGCGAACGTTCCCGGCCCAGGAAGTCGTGCTCGTACACGGGCCGGAGCTCGGACCGCGCGAGTCCTCCGAGGTGAGGCGCCGGCTCGACCGGCCCGTCCGCGAGGTCGGAGGACCCTACTCGAGCGCGGCGAGCAACTCGGCGTAGTCGGCGACCGTTCGGTCCCAGCTCAGCCGTTCTCGGGCGGCGCGGACGCCGTCCCCGAGCTCGCGCCGCAGCTCCGGGTCGAGCGAGCGCCGCATGGCATCCGCGAGGCCGCGAACGCTTGGCGAGCGAGCGGGGATGCCCGAGTTGGCGCGACCGCGGCGGCGCGAGCGGACCAGAAGCCCGTTCTCTTCATCGAAGATCACCTCGTTCATCGGCGGATCGTCGTTGGTGATCACCGGCAACCCGAGTGCCATCGATTCGTACAGGTGAAGGCCGAGGCCCTCCCAGCGGCTCGGGGCGACGCATACGTCCGCGGACGCGAACAGCCGCAGGTGCTGGTCGGTCGGCAGGTCCTCGAGCGTCACCTCGACACGCGGATCGCGGCGGGCACCGCGCTCGAGCACGTCTTGACGGCGCTCAACCTGGCCCTTGACGATCAGTCGCGCGCGCTCGCCCGGGACGCGTCCAAACGCGCGAAGCACCTCCTTCACCGACTTTCGCTTGCTGAGGAAGCCCGCAGGGTAAAAGAACGTGAGCCGCCCGGGATGGAGGTCCGGATCGTGGTGACGGCTGAACTCCAACAGCTCCGGGTGAATGCCCCAGTGCACCCTCGGGCTGGAGATCCCCATGCCCTCATAGCGCTCCCGCTCGCTCTCGGTCAGCGAGTAGATCACGTCAAGCGCGCGCTTGGCCGCCTCGACGTGCTCGCGACCGAACTGCTCCCAGACGAAGCGCCCGACCGTGCGCACGCCGGCTCGTCGCAGCCCCTCGATCGTCTCGAACTCATAGTTCTGGTCGAAGAACGCCAAGTCGAGCTCGTTCTCCCGCCCCCACGCCAGTAGTTCCTGCCCCGGGATCCGGTAGTCGGACGCCTCGGTGATCTGCGGCTGGTCCCACACGCCCGTGCGATCGATGAACGCGGGGCGGATGTTGCTTGCTCTGGTCGGCCGCGCGAGTACGAAGGTCTCATGGCCTAGCGAATCGAGCGCGGAACGCAGCTGGCGGGCGACGACCCCCTGGCCGCGGTTGAACCAGTATGCGCAAATCCCGATTCTCAACCCGTAGGCAGCGTAGAGGTGGCAGCTCGCGGTGATTCATACTCACCCGCTGGTGGAGCCGAGGCCCGTACTTGCGATCGTCCCTGCCCGGGGCGGCAGCCGCGGAGTCCCGCGCAAGAATATGCGCACTCTCGGCGGGCGCCCGCTGATCGCCTACACGCTCACCAGCGTTACCGAGTCGGGCATTGCCGACCGCCTGCTGGTCTCGAGCGAGGACGCCGAGATCCTCCGCTGGGCCCGCCTGCACGGATACGAGATTCACGAGCGGCCCGCCGAGCTCGCGACCGACGACGCCACGATCTCGGATCTCGCCATTGCGATCACCAGGGAGCTTGGGTGGGAGGGAGACGTTGGAGTGTTCCAGCCGACTTCGCCGCTCCTCAGCCCAGAGTCGATGCGGGACGCTGTCGAAGCCTTCCAATCGGCGGACGTCGAGTCGCTCGCATCCTGCGTGAGGGAGCGGCACCTCTACTGGTACTGCGAGTCCGACGATCTCTCGGAGGCACGACCCCTGTTCTCCGAGCGCGTGAACCGGCAGCACTCGCGGCGGCCCATCCTGCGCGAGACCGGAGGCGTCCAGCTCGTCCGCGCCGCGGCGCTGCTCGCGGGTGGCGACATCGTCACTGCGAACCACC
>JBKPDQ010000124.1:0-23113 GCA_046728015.1 Actinomycetota bacterium | reverse complement strand
GCGGTATGTCGAGGCGGGAAGGGAGGCGCGAAGCTCCTCTGAGACGCGCTGCCAAACGGTGGTCAGCTCGTCTGTGGAGGCGTGATCGGCCACGGCGAGCGATCATAGGTCCGCCCCCCGTACCCGATTCCGCGCCTCTGCGCAAATCACGGGAAAAAGTCGAACGGGGGTTGTTCCCTACCTGTAGACTGGCGCGCGCCGCGCGGCGGTCCCCTCGGCGCGGCGAACCACGATGAAGCGCACCTGGCAGCCCAAGAAGCGCAAGCGCGCCCGCACGCACGGGTTTCGCGCTCGCATGCGCACGCGCGCCGGCCGCGACGTCATCCGGCGCCGGCGGCGCAAGGGCCGGAAGCGGCTCACTCGCTGACCATGGCCGGATCGGGCGAGCGGCGCAAGCGCGGCCGGCTGTCGCGCAGCGGCGACTTCGACCGGGTCTACCGCGAGGGCAACTCTCACTCGAACCGCTTCCTGGTGCTCTACGCCTTCCCGCGCTCGGATGCCGAGTCGGGCGAACTGCGACTAGGCGTCTCCGTCAGCCGCAAGGTCGGTGGGTCCGTGGCGCGAAACTCGGTCAAACGCGCGCTGCGCGAGGCCTTCTGGGGCCTGGCCGGGGATCTGCCCGCCGGGCACGACTTCGTGCTCGTCGCGCGCCCCGACGCGGCGGGGCTCGTCGAGCGCGAGGGGACGAAGGGCATCCAGGCGACCCTTGCCGAGCTGTTTTCCGAGGCGGGGATCGGCAGGGCGTAAAACGTGAAACGCTCGCTCACGGAAGGGCTCGAGCGCCTGGCGCGCCTGCTGCGGGAGGTCGTGCTAGCGCCCGTGCTCGTCTACCGCAGGCTGATCTCCCCGGCGCTGCCCGCTCGCTGCAAGTACTACCCGACGTGCTCCGCATACGCCGTCGAGGCCGTGCGTGAGCTGGGGGTGCTCAGAGGCACGATCCTGGCCGCCTGGCGGCTCGCGCGCTGCAATCCCTGGAGCCACGGGGGCGTCGACGAGCTCTCCGACCGGACGGTGTTTCGCGGCACCCCGACCCGCTCGGAGCGCCGGCCTCGCCGCGAAGCGTCTCGCGGCCGCGGAGCGGCGGCTTGATCCCGGTCGCCAACATCCTCCAGCCGCTGATCGACGCGGCCGAGGCGGTGATCCTGTTCCTGCACGACGACGTCGGCATGACGTGGGGCCTGGCCATCGTCGGGCTCACCTTCATCACCCGGATCGTGATCCTGCCGCTGTCGCTGAAGCAGATCCGGTCGATGCGCCACCTGCAGCAGCACGCCCCCGAATTGAAGGCGATTCAGGAGCGCTACAAGGACGACAAGGAGCGCCTCCAGCGGGAGATGATGAAGTTCTACCGCGAGAACGAGATCAACCCGCTCGCCTCGTGCTGGCCGCTGCTCCTGCAGCTGCCGGTGTTCCTGGCGCTCTACCAGCTGCTCAACAGCAACAGCTTCAAGGAGGACGTCCTCGCCGACCCGCCGGAAGGGTTCCTGTTCATCCCAAACCTGACCGAGCAGGCCACGGGCGCCGAGCTCGTCCTGCTGATCCTGCTCTTCATCGGCACCCAGATGGGCGCCGGCCTGGTGATGTCGACTCGCGTCCAGGACCGGAACCAGCGGCTGATCATGTTCGGCCTGCCGTTTCTGTTCGCCCCCTTCGTCGCCACCTTCCCGGCGGGGCTCGCCGTGTACTGGATCGCGACCAACATCTGGACGCTGGGCCAGCAGTGGGTGGTGATGACCTTCTGGCCGCCGCCGGAGCTGCCGTCGCCCGAGGTGGTCAAGGCGGCCAAGCCGCCACCCCCACCGCCCCGCAAACGCAAGCGAAGGCGCTGACTAGACTCGGCGCGTGACCGCAGCGAACGACGCCATGCCAGACGCCCCCGCCGAGCGCGTGCGGGCGGTGCTCGAGGAGATCGTCGACGCTCTCGACCTCGACGCGGAGGTCGAGGTCTCAGAGGACGACGACCGGATCGAAGGCAGGGTCGAGGGCGAGGACCTCGGCGTGCTGATCGGCCGGCGCGGGCAGACGATCGACGCGGTGCAGCTGGTCTGCTACCGGGCGGCGTTTCGCGGCCTGCAGGAGCGAAAGCGGGTCGCCGTCGACGCCGCCGGGTACCGCGAGCGCCGTCGGGAGACGATCGAACGGCAGGCCGAGCGGGCGGCGGAGCGTGCGCTGTCCACCGGCAGGGAGATCGAGCTTGAGCCGATGACGCCGATGGAGCGCAAGATCGTCCACGACGCACTCAAGGACCGGTCGGGGCTCGAGACCTTCAGCGAGGGCGACGAGCCCGAGCGCTGCGTGATCGTCGCGCCCCTGCTGCACGCTGACGATTGAGCGGCGCCGCCGAGCCGAGTGCGCCCGAGCTCAGCGAGCAGGCGCGCGAACGGCTGGCGCCCGTGGTCGAGCTGCTTTCCTCGGACCCGACGGCTCCCAGCTCGGTGCGCGGGCCCGAACAGGCCTGGCGGGTGCACGTCGCCGACTCGCTCAGCGGGCTCGTCGTGCCCGAACTCGCTGTGGCGCGCCGCATCGCCGACGTCGGCGCCGGCGCGGGGTTCCCGGGACTCGTGCTGGCCGCAGCGCTGCCCGGCGCCCACGTGGACCTGATCGAGTCCACGGGCCGCAAGTGCGCGTTCATGCGTCGCGCGCTCGGCGCTTCCGGGATACCCAACGCCGCGGTGGTCTGCGCGCGCGCGGAGACCTGGGCGAGATCGCATGCGCCCGAAGGTGGGCGCGAGGACTACGACGTCGTGACCGCTCGAGCGGTAGGCCGTCTCGCCACGCTGGCCGAGCTCGCCTCGCCACTGCTTCGCAGTGGCGGCCTGTTGGTCGCCTGGAAGGGCCGCCGGGACCACGACGAGGAGGGCGAACTGGGGCGGGCGGCCGAGCGCCTGGGTGTGACTCCCGAGCTGATCCTGGGGGTGGGCCCCTTCGCCGGTTCGCGCCATCGCCACCTGCACACGATGCGCAAGACGGGCGCGACGCCTCCGAATCTGCCGCGCCGACCGGGGATGGCGAAGAAGCGTCCGTTCGGAACGTAACGACCGGTTGACCGGGGGCGACCTCGGCGCTCGCTAACTTGGGGCCCGCCATGGGCGCGGTGTTCGCGATCGCCAACCAGAAGGGCGGGGTGGGGAAGACGACCACCGCGGTCAACCTCGCCGCCTGCGTCGCCGCGGAGGGCCGGCAAGTGCTGCTGGCCGACCTCGACCAGCAGGCGAACGCAACGGCCGCCCTCGGCGCCGACCGCGACGCGCGCCCGTCCTCCTACGACTGCCTCGCCGGTAGGATTTCGGTCGCCGAGGCGGCCCGGCCCGCGGGGCCGGACAACCTCTGGATCGTGCCCGCAAGCCGAGACCTCGCCGGCGCCTCCGTGGAGCTCCCGCGGCTGGACGGGTACGAGCGCCGGCTGCGCGACGCCCTGGGTCCAGTCCGCGAGCGTTTCGCGATGACGCTGCTCGACTGCCCGCCGTCGCTGGGGCCCGTGACCGTCAACGCCCTCGTCGCCGCGGACTGCGCGATCGTCCCGGTGCAGGCGGAATACCTGGCGCTCGAGGGCCTGGTCCAGTTCCTCGAGACGCTGGAGGCGATCCGCCGCGAGCTCAACCCGACCCTGGTTCTGACCGGGGTGCTGATCACTATGCACGATGACAGGACCCGGCTGGCACAGGACGTCGAGAGCGAGTTGCGCAGCCACTTCCCCGAACAGGTGTTCGATGCCGTGATACCTCGCAGCGTGCGCGTAGCCGAGGCCCCGAGCCACGGACTGCCGGTGCTGGAGCACGCTCCCTCGTCCCGGGCCACGGTCGCCTACCGCCGCCTGGCCGAGGAGCTGCGCGACCGGGAGCCCGAGCAGATCCAGATTCATCGCAGGGGGCGAGGATCCGATGAAGCTGAGGCTCGAGTAGAGGTGGATGCTCATGGCTGAACGCGGGATCGGTCGCGGCCTCGCGGCGCTCCTCCCGGACTCGGCGCTCGCGGACGCCGCGCCGGAGTTGCGAGACGTGCCGGTGGCCCTGATCCGCCCGAATCCGGACCAGCCGCGCAAGCGCTTCGACCCCGAGTCGATCAGCGCGCTGGCCCGTTCGATCGCCGATGCGGGGCTGGTCCAGCCACTGATCCTGCGGCCGCTCGGAGACGGCCGCTTCGAGCTGATCGCCGGCGAGCGGCGGTGGCGTGCGGCCCAGGAGGCTGGCCTGGGGACGGTGCCGGCGCTCGTGCGCGACGAGGACGAGACGCGGCGCCTGCAGACGGCTCTGATCGAGAACGTGGCCAGGGAGGACCTCAACCCGGTCGAACAGGCGCGCGCGTGCGCCGCGCTGGTCGAGGACCTAGGGCTGACCAAGGAGGAGCTCGCGCGCCGGCTGGGCCGCAGCCGGGTCGCGATCTCGAACCTGGTCCGGCTGCTGGATCTACCCGACGTGGCGCTGGAGCTGCTGGAGACGGGCGAGCTGAGCGAGGGCCACGGGCGCGCGATGCTGCAGGCGAAGGGCGCCAAGGCCCGGGCGGATCTGGCCCGGCGAGCTGCGGCCGGGGGGTGGTCGGTGCGCGAGACGGAGCGCCGAGCGAAGCGGCAGACAAAGACGGGCGCCACCGTCGTCCTGCACCCCGACCAGTCGGCGGCGTTGAGTCGGGCGGAGGAGGAGCTCGAGCGAGCGCTCGGAACGGGCATCCGGGTGCGCTCGGCGCGCAAGGGAGTCCGGGCCGAGCTCCACTTCGACGATCTCGACTCGCTGCTCGAGTTCGCGCGTCGGGTCAAGCGTCGTTAGACGCGAGCGAACGAATCGCAACTTGACCCCGATAGTCGGGGCTAAGCTGCGACCCGGCGAGATTGGTTTCTAGAATGGCTCGCGAGGGCGATTAGCTCAGTCGGTTAGAGCGCTTCTCTGATAAGGAAGAGGTCCCTGGTTCGAGTCCAGGATCGCCCATCAAGGCCGCCGCGCGACGGCTTGTCGTTGCTCTCGGCACGCCCGCGCGCGACCCGGTCGAGGGCTCGGAGCGTTTCCTCCATCCAGGCACGGAAATAGCGCTTGCCGGCGATGACGTCGAAGACCTTGCGCCCGACGTCGTGCCTCCATCCCGGCTTCGCCGTCCACGAATGTGCCGCCCCGGGCATCGGTGAGCGCCATGCGGACGTACATGCCGGTGTCGATGCAGCGGGATCAACAGGTCCTCGGCCGCGTTGAACTTCGGCCACCAGTCGGGATGATTGTCGACATCAGCGATCACTCCCAGACCACCTCGATCGGAGCCTCGATGAATGCCTGCTGGCGATATATAGGGATATGGCCCGATTGTCTCACCGGCCGTCAATCGCCCCCCACGCCTAGGGGACGCCTGGGAAGCCGCACCTATAATGGCTCGACGGGCCGCATCTCGCCCGGGAGAGCCTTTGTCGATGCAGCAGATGCAGATCTACGGAGTCAGCTTCGACATGGTCGGCAAACAGCCGATCGTGTTGCTGAAGACCGTTGATGGCAATCGCTTCCTGCCGATCTGGATCGGTCACCCCGAGGCGGCGGCGATTCTGATGAAGCTCCAAGGCGCCTCGACGCCGCGGCCGATGACGCACGACCTGCTGAACGAGATGCTCGAGCAGCTCGACGCCAAGTGCGAGCGCGTCTCTGTGACCGAGCTGCGCGACAACACCTTCTACGCGTCGATCACGATCTCGGTCAACGGCTCCGAGATGGAGATCGACTCGCGCCCCTCCGACGCGATCGCGCTGGCGGTGCGGTGCTCGGCCCCGATCTTCGCCGCCGACGACGTGATCGAGGAGTCCTCGATTGAGTTCGAGCACGAGGTCGAGGACCAGGAGGAAGTCGTCGAGAAGTTCAAGGACTTCCTCGACCAGGTCACGCCCGAGGACTTCGCGGCGGGCGAGGACTCCTAGAGGCTCCACGCCGACATCACCAACGGCACATGCCGCTTCAGCCGCCAAAGCGGCTCACCCGAATATCCGGGATCGTCCCGGGGTCGCTCAGGGTGATCCCCAATAGACGCGCGGCCGGACCCGCGGGAGCATCGAGTCGTCCACTCCCATCCACCTCTGGAGGTCCGGAATGAACGACGAGGATCGCACCGAGGACCCGGCGAGCGAAGAGCCGTCGGACGCGAGCGAAGAGCCGTCGGACGCGAGCGAAGAGCCGTCGGACGCGAGCGAAGAGCCGTCGGACGCCACCAAGCCGACGGAGCAATTGCCTCCGGCTGCCGAGCACCCCACCGATGAGGACGCCCGCCCCCGGCGGCTGTTGCGCTCCCGAGACGATCGCATGATTGCGGGCGTCGCCGGAGGCCTGGCCAACTACTTCAACGTCGATCCGGTGATCTTCCGGATCGGGTTCGCGGTCTCGGTCTTCTTCGGAGGCCTTGGAGTCCTCGCCTACATCGCCCTCGCGCTGTTCGTGCCGAGCGCCGGCGAGGCGGGCGAGGAGTCGCCGGCTCCGGTCCAGCGATCCGGCTGGCTGGGGATCGCGGCGGGGACCGCTCTGATCGTGATCGCGATCTCGTCGATCGGGTCGTTCGTCTTCTGGGGCGACGGCTGGTGGGATGACGGCTGGCACTTCGGCTGGATCTTCTTCCCGCTGCTGATCGGGATCGGCCTCTACGTCGCGTTTCGCGACCGCGAGCGGGGGCGCCCGATGGGCGTCGGGCGAGCGGTCGCCCTCGCAGTGCTCATCGCCGGTTCCCTGATCGGGCTCACGGCGATCGCGCTGGTCAGCGCCTACGCCGGCGCGACCGGTGGCGGCGTGGTCATCGGGGCCCTGGTGATCGCCATCGGAGCCCTGCTAGTCGGGGCCGCGTTTCGAGGCGGAGCCCGCTGGCTCGTCGTTCCCGCGCTGGCTCTCGCGGTTCCGCTCTCGGTGGTCGCTGCAACGGATGTCAGCTTCGGCTCCGGGGTGGGCGAGCGCGAGCACAGCCCGGACGTCGTTGCCGACATCCCGGACAACGGCTATGAGCTCGGCATCGGCCGGCTCGAGGTTGACCTTCGTGATCTCGACTGGCGAAAGAACACCGCTGTCGATCTCGACGTCGACCTCGGAATCGGCGAAGCGGTGGTGGCGGTCCCGAAGGACGTCTGCGTCGTCGCCGACGTTCACGCGGCCGCGGGCGAGCTCCGACTGCTGGGCGACGACACAGATGGCGTCGACGTCGACAGCGACCCAGTGACGGCGACGACGGCGACCCCGCGGCTCGACCTCACCGGGGAGGTCGACCTGGGCGCGTTCCGGGTCATCAACGACGACGAGATCGATCTCGACGAGACCGACCACCGCTTTGGCCGGGACTTCGTCGACGAGCCGAGCGACTCCGCCCAGCGGGCGGCGCTCGATGCGGCGTGCGCGCCGCCGCCCCCGCAGTCATGAGCCGCCTCGACCGCGTCTCGCTGACCGCCGGCCTGGCGATGATGGCGCTGGGCGCCCTGTTGGTCCTGGATCAGGCGGAAGCAATCGACCTCAGCCCCGGTATCGCCGGGGCTGCGGTCACGGCGGCCCTCGGTGTGATCCTGATCGCGAGCGGGCTCGCCGACGAGGGTCGCTGAGGCACCATTCGTGCAATGCCCGCGGCCACAGCGAGACGTCGGCTGACCCGCGACACCGACCATGCCATGGTCGCCGGCGTGCTCGCCGGGATCGCCCGGCGGCTCGGCGTCGACCCGATCCTGGTGCGCATCGGCTTCGCGGTGCTGGTCGTCGCAACGGCCGGCGCGGCGCTGATCGTCTACGTGATCGCCTGGCCCTTCATTCCCGCCGACAAGCAGCGGTCCGAGCCGATCGGCAAGGCCGAGCGATGGCTCAGGGAGGTGTCGAGACCTCGGCGGCTGCGCTTGGCGGCCGGGGTGGGCCTGCTCACGCTGGCGGTGCTGCTGGCCCTGCGCGAGCTCGGGATCTGGTGGAGCGATGCCGTCATCTGGCCTCTGGTGATGGCGGCCTCCGGGGCCGCGCTGCTGTGGGCCCAGTCCCGCGCGATGCAGCCGGGACCCGAGGTCGAGGCGCAGGCACTCCAAGCCGCCGCCGAACCGGCCGGCGCTGCCACCGCACCCTCCGTCGGTGGACCCGCACGCCGCCGGGCCGGGGCGGCCGATCTCTACCGCGGCGGCTTCGGGGTCGCGCTCGTGGTCGGCGCAGGGCTGCTGTTCCTGTCGGCCAACGACGCACTCGGGGGTGCCCGCGAGGCCGTCCTGGTCGCGATCGCGGCGATCGCCGCGCTGGCCCTGATCCTGGCGCCGTTCCTGTGGCGGCTGGGCCGCAATCTCGCGGCCGAGCGCGCGGAGCGCATCAGGTCGCAGGAGCGCGCCGAGTTGGCGGCGCACCTGCACGACTCCGTCCTGCAGACGCTGACGCTGATGCAAAAGCGCGCCGACAACCCGCGCGAGGTCGCGACCCTGGCCCGCCGCCAGGAGCGCGAGCTTCGCTCCTGGCTGTTCGAAGGGCGATCGCGACGGGGCACCGCCAGCCTCGCCGCGGCGCTGGAGGACGCGGCCGCCGAGGTCGAGGACGCGCACGGCGTCCCGATCGAGGTTGTCGTGGTCGGCGACCTGGAGCTGGACGAACGCGCTGCGGCGCTCGTCAGCGCCACGCGCGAGGCGCTCACCAATGCGGCCAAGTTCGCGGGCGATGCCGGCCCGGTTGCGGTGTACGCCGAGATGCAGGACGGCGCGGCCCAGGTGTTCGTTCGCGACCGCGGGGACGGCTTCGACCCCGACCGGATGCCGGAGGATCGGCGCGGCGTTCGCGAGTCGATCGTCGGGCGGATGGAGCGCAACGGCGGAAAGGCGACGGTGCGCTCCTCCCCGGGGTCCGGTACGGAGGTCGAGCTGACGCTGGAGGCGGAGGAGCGATGAAGCCGAGCGTCGTGATCGTCGACGATCACGAGATCTTTCGCAGCGGTGTCCGCGCCGAGCTCGAAGGGCTGGTCGACGTCCGAGGAGACGCCGGCAACGTCGAGGAGGCGGTGCGGCTGATCACCGCGCAGCGGCCCGACGTGGTCCTGCTCGACGTGCACATGCCGGGCGGCGGCGGCGTCGAGGTGATCCGGCAGGTCGCCCAGGCGAACCCGTCGCAGCGCTTTCTCGCGCTTTCGGTCTCCGACGCCGCCGAGGACGTGATCTCGGTCGTCCGCGCCGGTGCCCGCGGCTACGTCACGAAGTCGATCGCCGGCGAGGACTTGGCGGCCGCGGTGGAACGGGTGCGCGACGGCGACGCGGTCTTTTCGCCTCGGCTGGCGGGCTTCGTTCTCGACGCCTTCGCCGGCCAGATCACCGAGGCCGAGGCCGACCCCGAGCTCGATCAGCTGACGATGCGCGAGCGCGAGGTGCTGCGCCTGATCGCGCGCGGGTACCTCTACAAGGAGATCGCGCTCGAGCTCGGCATCTCAACGAAGACTGTCGAGGCCCACGTCAGCGCGGTGCTCCGCAAGCTCCAGCTCTCCAATCGGCACGAGCTCGGTCGCTGGGCGGTGGAGCGCAAGCTGGTCGACTGAGCCTAGGCGTGGAGCATCGGGTGGTCGAGCCCGTGCTCCTCGCATAGCCGAGGGATGCTTCCCGGCTCGGCCTCGAGGCCGTAGCGGCCCCCGAGCTCGCCGAGTTGCTCCGGCGTGGACGAGCTCGAGTCCAGGAGCTGGCCCATCTCCTCGAAGTAGCGCTCGAATCCCGCCGGCGAGATGATCTCGAGGATCCGGCAGGGCTCGTCACCGGCGTTCCAGAACGTGTGCCACTGGTTCCGCGGCTTGAAGGCGAGATCGCCGGTCTCGGCGACCACCACGTCGTCGCCGAGCAAGGCTCCCATTCGGCCCTCGAGCACGAGGCTGTACTCGTCCTCCCGCGAATGCCGGTGCAGCGGTGCGGCGAGCGTCTTGGGCGGAATCGGGTGCTCCACCAGCGCGAAGCCACCGCCTGTCTCCTCACCCCAGGCCAGGAAGCGAGCGCCGATCGACGCCAGCTCGACGGACTTGCCGTCGCTCGGTCCGACGATCCGCGGCCCCTGCGATGCGTCGAAGCGCTCCAGTCCCTGCACTGCGGTCGATCCTAGGCGATCATTGGCTGGCCGGCGCGGCTGCGCGCTCCAGCGCGAGCTCGAGGATTCGCCCGCAGAGGTCCTCGAACTCGAGACCGGCGGCCTCTGCCGCCATCGGCAGGAGCGATGTGTCGGTGAGGCCGGGGATCGCGTTGACCTCGAGCACCTCGGGCCCGTCGTCGCCGAGCATCAGGTCCACCCGGCCGAAGCCGTCGAAGCCCAGCGCGTCCCATGTTCTCAGCGCCGCGTCGAGGACGGGACCCTCTGCCGGTCCGAGGTCGGCCGGGCAAACGTACGCGGTGCGCCCGATCTCGTACCGCGCCTCGTAGTTGAAGCGATCCTCCTCGCGCGGCCGGGCCTCGACGGTCGGCAGGGCGATCCCGTTGAGCAGCGACACGGCGATCTCCCGCCCGGCGACGTGGCGCTCGAGCAGGACCCTGTCGTCGTATGAGAACGCGGCAACCAGAGCCTCCGGAACCTCGTCGGCGCTCGCCGCGAAGCGAACGCCGAGCGAGGAGCCGCCCGCCGCCGGCTTGATCACGAGCGGGAAGCCGAGGCCGGCCTCGATCTCCTCGAGCGCGTCGGCCGCGCCCAGCTCCCTGAACGCCACCGAGTTGAAGGCCGCCCAGTCGGGCGTGCGGACGTCTGCCGCGCGCAGCTCGTGCTTGGCGGCGACCTTGTCGATTGAGCGCATGCACGCCCGGACGCCGGGGCCCGTGTAAGGGATGTCGAGGATCTCCAGCAACTCCTGCACGGTGCCGTCCTCCCCGCCGCGACCGTGGAGCGCGATGAAGGCGGCGTCAGGCGCCTGCTCGCGCAGGCTCGCGACCAGGCCCGCTCCGACGTCGATCGGCACGACCTCGTGGCCGACGGAGGCAAGGGCGTCCTCGACCCGGGCGCCGCTGCGCAGCGAGACCTGGCGCTCGAGCGACCGGCCGCCCTTGAGCACCGCGACTCTCATCGGTCGCGCTTGCGAAATGGGATCACCGAGTCACGACCCCCCCGTCCCGAGCCTGACCCGTCGGCGCCCGGACGCGAAGCGGAGGACGCCGGCGGAACGTCAGTGATCCCGGGAGCGGGCGAGATTGTGTGTTCGCCGGTGATCGCCCCATACAGCTCCACCTGCTCCGCGACGACGTGGCCGATTCGCTCGATGCCCTCGCGGATCTCGTCCGCGTTGGAGCCCGAGAAGTTCAACCGCATCGAGCTTCCGCCGCCGCCGTCGACGTAGGCGGCGGCGCCCGGGACGAAGGCCACGTCCTCGCGCAGCGCCTTCGCCAGGAGATCGGTGGTGTCGATGTACTCCGGGAGCGTTGCCCACACGAAGAGCCCGCCCTCCGGATGCGTCCACGTCGCCTGCGGCGGGAAGTGGCGCTCGAGCGCGTCGAGCATCGCATCGCGTCGCTCGCGATAGATGCCGACCAGGTCGTCGATGTATGCGCGCCACCGTCCTTCGGCGAAGTACTCGGCGACGAAGTACTGCGCCAGGGTCGAAGTGCACAGATCCGACGCCTGCTTGCCGAGGATCACCTTCTCCATCACCGGCGGCGGTGCGCACAGCCAGCCGAGGCGGATGCCCGGGGAGAGGATCTTCGAGAAGGTGCCCAGATACAGCACGTAGTCGCCCCCGTCGAGCATGTAGAGGGGCTCGGTCGGCTCGCCCTCGTAGCGCAGGAGGCCGTACGGGTTGTCCTCGACGACCAGCAGCTCGCGCTCGCGCGCGATCTCGACGAGCCGCCGTCGTCGCTCCGCGGACATGGTCACGCCGGCCGGATTCTGAAAGCTCGGCACCGAGTAGATGAACTTCGGCCGCCGCCCGTCTGCGGCCAGGCGTTCGAGCAGCGCCTCGAGCTCGGCGATCCGCATGCCGTCCTCGTCCATCTCGATCTGGAACGTGTCGGCCTGGTAGGAGGAGAAGACCGGCACGGCGCCGGGGTACGTCGGCGCCTCGCAGATCACCGGGTCCCCGGGATCGACCAGTGTCTTGGCGATCAGGTCGAGCGCCTGCTGGCCGCCGGTGGTCACGATCACGTCCTCGGGATCCGGGTCCATCCCCTCGGCCGCCATCACCTCGCGGATGCATTCCTTGGTGCGATCGAAGCCCTCCGTGGGCCCGTACTGAAGGGCCTCGGCGGAGGACTCCTGCGCGATCCGAGTCATCTGCGCCCCGAAGCTCTCCGGCGGGAAGGTGGAGGTGTCGGGCAGGCCGCCCGCCAGCGAGATCACCTCCGGGCGCGCGGTGATCTCCATCAGGTCGCGCATCGCGCTCGAGCGCATGACGCGTGTGCGGTTGGCGAAGAGATCCGCATAGCGCTCGAGATCATGGACGCGCGTGTGCGCTCGGCGATGCGGCACGGCGGACCGCGGCTCGGAGGTGGAGCGGCGCTGGTCCTGCGGCTCGGCCACGTGGGCAGTGTGGCGGACCGCAGCGTCGGCCGCCCGCAGCAGGTTTTGATATCGTCTTCGATATCAAACCGTATCCGATATCGTCGCGAGATGGCTAATTCAAGACAGAGTGAGATCGGACGACTCGTACGAGAGGCGCGGCAGCGATCGAGGGTCAGCCAGCGCTCGCTCGCTCGCCGCGCCGGCACCAGCCAAGCGGCGATCAGCCGCATCGAACGCGGCCTCGAGCAGCCGACGTTCGAGCGCCTCGAGCAGATCTTCGCGGGCCTCGGCTGGCGTCCAGCGATCACCCTCGAGCCGCTCGCGGAGCACGACGCCGAGCCGCGTCGGATCTTCGAGGAAGATGGGAAGACTCCATCCGATCGGCTCGCCGCAGGGCTCACCTGGAGCGCGTTCCTGCGGGAGCTGAAACTCGCGGACCGTGCCGGCTAACGTCGACGAGCTCGGCCGCCCGAGTGCCGATCCGAGCCGGATCTTCGCCGTTCTCGCGGCGCACGAAGTTGAGTTTCTGGTCGCCGGCGGGATCGCCGTCTACGCGCACGGCTATCCGCGAATCACATGGGATGTCGACGTGATCCCATCACCCGATGCGGCCAACCTGCGCCGCCTCGCGAACGCCCTGCGAGAGCTCGACGCACATGCAGTAGGAGCGCGGCGCGAGAAGCTCGCGCTTGACCTGTCCCATCCTGAGAGCCTCGCCGTCGGCAACTACTTCCTCACGACCGATGCGGGGGCGCTCGACCTGTTTAACGGGCCCCGGCCCGATCTCCACGGTTACCGTGCTCTGGACGCGAACGCGGTCGAGGCGAGTGTCGGGAACCTGACTGTCCGCGTCGTCGGCAAGGACGACCTCATCGACATGAAGCGCGAGGCCGGTCGCGACAAGGACCTGCGCGACATTGCCGCGCTGACCGAGGTCGAGCGCCACCGCGGCGACCGCTAACGTTGCGCGGCCTCAGATGGACCTCTTCCTCGCAGGCTGCCAGGGTCTCGGACTCGCTCTAGCCGCGGGTGCCTTTTCCGGCGCCTCCGGCCGCGACGGCGCGGCCGGCGCGCTGCTGCTGGTCGCGGCGATGATCGGCGGCGGGGCGCTGTTCGGCTGGTCGCTCGACCAGGAGGACCACCCGGCCTGGCCGGGATTCATCGCGGGCGCCCTCTGCGCTGCGTTCGCGTTCGTGGTGGTTCGCGGTGTCGCGGCGGGCGCGCTGGCGCGCGGCGGGGACGCGTCCTCGGGGGCGATGATTGCCTTGGCGGCACTGGTGCTTGCCGGGCTGTCGCTCGTCGTGGCGCCGATTTCGCTCGTCGCGCTTGCGGCCCTTGGCTGGCTCTGGCTGGAGCGCAGCCGTCGCGAGGGGCGCAAATACGAGGGCCTGCGGACGCTGCGGTGATGGGCGCCGACCGCAAGCTGGTCCTCTGCGTCGTCGACTCGCTTCGCACCGACATGCTGGAGCGCGCGGTCCTGGGCGGGAAGGCGCCGCAATTCGGCGCATTGTTGGAGCGTGGCGAGCTGATTCGAGACTGCGTCTCGTCCTTTCCGTCGGTGACCCCAGTGTGCTCGTCGGAGATCGTGACCGGCGAGCAAAGCGACGGGCATCACATCAGCGGCATGAACTGGTACCACCGGGCGGAGGGGCGCTACGTCGAATACGGGTCGTCGCTGGAGGCCACGCGCGCCTTCGGGCTGTTCCGCTCGCTCTACGACATCGTCTACAACATGAACCTCTCCCACCTCTCGCCGGAGGTGGAGACGATCTTCGAACGCCTCGGCGATCAGGGGATCCGCACGGCGTGCACGCCGTTCCTGATCTACCGCGGCCGCACCCGCCACGAGCTGGGACTCGAGGGGATGCTGCGGCGCGTCGCCGTCGCAGCGAGCTTCCAGCACGCAACCTGGGGCCCGGACGAGCTCTTCTACGGGGAGCTGTACGCGAGCCGTCGCGTGCCCTGCAAGCCCACCCTGGCCAGGCCCGGAACCCGCGATCCGTACTCGGCCTGCGTCGGGCGTGAGCTCGTCACCGAAGGCCTCTACGACTTCCT
Source organism: Actinomycetota bacterium (assembly GCA_046728015.1). Taxonomy (GTDB): domain Bacteria; phylum Actinomycetota; class Thermoleophilia; order Solirubrobacterales; family 70-9; genus DATAFO01. The sequence goes on along the minus strand of JBKPDQ010000124.1, from coordinate 8,660 downwards.
GCTCTACTCGCTGCCGGACAACGACTACCACTCACACCGCTTCGGCCCGGAGGCGCAGCTCGAATCGATATCGCGCGCCGACGAGGCCTTCGGCGAGCTGGTCGACGCGGGTGGCGGCATCGACTCCTTCCTGGAGGAGAATTCGGTGATCCTGCTGGCCGACCACGCCCAGTCCCGAGTCGAGTGGCCGTTGCCCCTGGCCGAGGCGCTGGCGGAGGAGTGGCGCGTGCTCGAGCCGAACGCCGCCAACCCCGAGCACTCCGAGCTGGCCGTGAGCCCCACCGCGCGCGCCGCTGGGGTCTACGTTCTGCTCGAGGGCGCGCGCCACGGGCGGGCGCACGCGCAGCTTCGTGAGCAGGTCCGTAGGCTCGAGGGCGTGGACTTGGTGGCCTGGCTCGCCGCGCCCGGTGGCGCTCCCGTGCAGCGGGAACCTCTCAGCACCGCGCTGGCGGACGAGATCGGCGAGGCGGTCGTCGAGCGCGCCGATCACGAGCTTCGCTTCCGGCCCGGCGTCGAGGTGGGGGACGCGCGCGGCCGCCGCTGGGACATCGAAGGCGACCCGAGCGCGCTCGGCGCGGAGGTCCACGACGGCTGGCTGCGTTGCGACCTCTATCCGGATCCTCTGGGGCGGCTGTGGTCGGCGCTGACGGCCCCGCATGCCGGCGACGTGCTGATCTCCGCCGCCCCCGGTTACGAGTTGGTCGACTGGGGCGGGACGACCCATTGTCCCGGTGGGAGCCACGGCTCGCTGCACGTCTCCGACTCGCTCGGCCCTCTGGCGCTGTGCGGCTTCGAGCCCTCCAAGGCGACCGAGCGCGAGCAATGGGCGCTGTCCGACGTCGCCGGCCTGGTGCTCGAGCATTTCGGCATCGAAACCGAGGGTGGACCCCGGCAGGAAGAGCGCGCCGACGCCGGCGTCGGAGAGATGGCTCGGTGAGCACCGTCGAGGAACGGACGCCCGCCGACCCGGACGAGCGGGTCGCAACCCCGGCTCGAAACGGCGCGATGGCCGCCGCCGCCGACTGGTCGTGGGAGCTGATCCGGCGGATTCACCTGGGCACCCGCAAGCCCGCCAACTGGGCGCAGCTGTTCAAGTTCGGCCTCGTCGGAGCATCGGGGTACGTCGTCAACCTCGCGGTCTTCGCGCTGCTCAACCAGGGCGCCGACCTGCATCACATTCCGGCGGCGATCGGGGCGTTCTGCGTTGCGGTCACCAACAACTTCCTCTGGAACCGGCACTGGACCTTCCAGGCGACAGCCGGTCATCCGGCCCATCAGGGCGTTCGCTTCTTCGCGGTGAGCCTGATCGCACTGGGGTTCAACCTGGCCCTGCTCGAGTTCCTGGTCTCTGTAGCCGGCATGTCCGAGCTGCCGGCCCAGGCGATCGCGGTGGCCGCGGCGATGCCCCTGAACTTCGTCGGCAACAAGCTCTGGACCTTCGGCTAGCGGACCGATGGGTCGCGCGCTCGCGGCAGCGAGCCTGGCCGTCGCCCTAGTTCTTCCCGCTCAGGCCCTCGCCGACGTCCCGTCGCGCCAAGCCGAGCACATCGCCGATGCCACGTCTGAGGTCCGGGAGGCCGAGGCGGATCGCGGGATGCTGAAGATCTCGGTCACGAGCGAGGATTCCGCCGCGTGGCGGGTCTCGTACTTCGACGGCGATCGAGAGGTCGTCCAGGTGATCGTGGAGCGCGACGACGGCGAGGTCCGGGAGGTCTGGACCGGCCACCAGGTGGCTTGGCGGATGGCACGGGGTTACGAGGGCCAGTTCGGCCACAAGCTCAACGCGCCCTACGTGTGGATCCCGCTGGCCCTCGTGTTCTTCTGCGGGTTGCTCGACTGGCGCCGGCCCTGGCGCATCGTCCACCTCGATCTGCTGGTGCTGCTCTCCTTCGGCATCAGCCACATCTTCTTCAACGAGGGCGAGATCGGGCTCAGCGTTCCGCTCGCCTATCCGCCGCTCCTCTATCTGCTCGCGCGGGCTCTCTGGGTCGGTTTCCGGGAGCGCTCGGAGGGCCTTCGCCCGACCGCGCCGATTGCCTGGCTGGCCGTGGGAGTCGCGTTCCTGCTCGCGTTCCGGGTGACGATGAACGTCGCCGACTCCGGCGTGATCGACGTCGGCTACTCGGGCGTCATCGGAGCCGATCGGATCGCCCACGGCGAACCGATCTACGGAGATCGCGCGTTCCCCAACGACGACCCCACCGGCGACACCTACGGCCCCGCGAACTACTACGCCTACATCCCGTTCGAGCTCGCGCTCCCGTGGAGCGGCGGGTGGGATGAGCTCCCGGCCGCGCACGCGGCGGCGATCTTCTTCGACCTCGCGACGGTCGCGGGGCTGTTTCTCCTCGGACGCCGCTTGCGGCGGGACGTCGACGGCAACGCGACGGCGGAGGGCAACGCCCTCGGCGTCGTGCTCGCGTTCGCGTGGGTCGCCTATCCCTACACGGCGTTCGCGCTGCAGTCGAACTCGAACGACTCGCTCGCCGCCGCCCTTCTGGTCTGGGCCCTGGTGGCGTTCTCGTCCGCTTGGGCGCGCGGGGCCTTGCTGGGCCTTGCGGCGATGACCAAGTTCGCCCCGCTGGCGCTGGCGCCGCTGTTCGCCGCCGGCGAGCGTGGGCTGGCGGGGCGGCCGCCGTGGCGTCCCGCGCTGGTGTTTGCCGGCGCCTTTGTCGCGACGGTGGCGCTGATGCTCGCCCACCCCGCGATCGATCCCGGGCTGGCGACGTTCTGGGACCGGGCCCTGGGCAGCCAGCTCGACCGCACGAGCCCGTTCAGCGTCTGGGGTCAGGAGCCGGGGCTCGACTGGCTGCAAACGACGCTATGGGTCGGAGTCGTTGCGCTCGGAACGCTCGTCGCGTTGGTCCCCCGCCGGCGCACGCTCGTCCAGGTCGCGGCGCTGGGCGCGGCCGTCTTGATTGCCGCCCAGCTCGCCGTTGACCACTGGTTCTACCTCTACATCCCCTGGTTTCTGCCCCTGTTGCTGGCCGCCTTCAGCTTGCGCGGCTCAGCGTCCCACGCGGGCCGGTAGCTCAATCAGGGACGGGCTCGAGGATCTGCTCGATCGATTCGGCCAGCCCGTCCGAGCGCACCGCCACCGAGACCGCATTGACCCAGATGTCCTCGTCGGCGGTGTCGAACTTCACGGGCATCTGGGTACGAAAGCCCTCTAGGGCCTGTTCCCAGCGGACCCCAAGCACGCTCGCGCGCGACCCGGTCATCCCGACGTCCGAGATGTAGGCGGTACCGCGGGGCATCATCACCGCGTCGGCGGTTGGCACGTGCGTGTGCGTGCCGAGCACGGCCGCGGCACGCCCGTCGAGGTGCCAGCCCATCGCGACCTTCTCCGACGTCACCTCGGCGTGGAAGTCGACTACGAACGCGTCGGCCCTGTCACCGATCCTCTCCAGGATCGCGTCGGCCTCATCAAATGGCGATCGGGCGGCGTTCAGGTGCAGCGAGCCGAGCAGGTTGATGACGGCGACCCGCATCCCGCCGGCTTCGATGATCGCGTGGTCGCGGCCCGGGTTCCCGCGGCGGAAGTTGGCCGGTCGAACCACGCGCTCGGCCTGCTCCAGGTAGGGGATGACCTCGCGCCTGCGGTAGGCGTGGTTGCCGAGCGTGATCACGTCGAAGCCCATCGCCAGCAGGTCGTCGGCGGTTCCCTCCGTGATCCCAAGGCCGCCGGCGGAGTTCTCTCCGTTGACGATGCAGAGATCGGGCGCATAGCGCTCGCGCAGCCCGGGCATCGCCCGCCGCAGGCCGGCACGGCCGGGCTTGCCGACGACGTCGGCGACGAACAGGACGTTCACTGCGGCGGAGCGTATCTGTCACCGGCGCCGACCCTGTCATCTAGCGTTCGCGCGATGGCGAGCGGCGAAGTTGTGCTCGAGGCACGCGACCTCGTCAAGAGCTTCGACGGTCGAGCGGCGCTGCGGGGCGTGTCGTTCGAGGCGCGGCGAGGGGAGCTGCTGGCCGTGATCGGGCCCAACGGCGCGGGGAAGACGACGCTGCTTTCGATCCTCGCCGGCATCCGCGATCCCGACGGCGGCGAGATCAGCCGCGTCCCATCCGAGTTGGGCTGGGTGCCGCAAAGGACGGCGCTGTACCGGCGGCTCACGGTGGCCGAGAACCTGCGCTTCTTCGCCCACCTAGAGAAGGTCGCCGACCCCGAGGAGACGGTCCAGCGGATGCTCGAGCAGACGGAGCTCGGCGAACGGCGCGACGATCAAGTCGGGACCCTGTCGGGGGGAAATCAGCAGCGCGTCAACATCGCTATCGGCCTTCTCGCCCACCCGCCGGTGCTGCTGCTGGATGAGCCGAGCGCGGGCCTGGACCCGCGCCAGCGAGAGCGGTTGTGGGAGTTCGTACTGGGCCTCGCGACGGGCGGGACGACGGTGATCTTCTCCACCCACTACATCGCCGAGGCCGAGCGCTACGGGCAACGGCTGCTCGTTCTGGCCGACGGCGAGAGCGTGTTCGACGGCAGCCCTGCCGAGCTGCACGCGCAGGTGGCCGAGGCCGAGGGACGCGACTTCGAGAGCGCCTTCGTGGCCTTCCTGCGCGAGCGGGGGCACTAGGCCCGTGCGGTGGCTGCTGCTCAAGGACCTGCAGATCCTGCGCCGCTCCCCGCTGATCGTTTCGCTGCTCGTCATCTACCCGGTCGCGCTCGGGCTGCTGATCGGGTTCGCGCTCTCGGGCGACGAGGGCAAGCCGCGCGTTGCCTTCCTCAACCTGGTCCCGCCTTCAGAGAGCTTCGACCTCGGCGCCGGCGAGGAGGAGTTCGGATCCGAGCAGGCCCGGGCCGAGCTGTGCAAGCGCGTCGAATGCGTTGACGCTGACTCGCGCGAAGAGGCCGAGGAGATGGTCGCCGACGGCGAGGTGATCGCGGCGCTGATCCTGCCGCCCGACCTGCTCGACAAGTTGCGCACGCTGACCGGGCTCAATCCGGAGCAGCCGACGGTGGAGGTGCTGGTGAACGAGGACGACCCGGTCAAGGCGCAGCTCGTCGACGACCGGATATCGGCGCTGATCACCGAGGCGAACCTGATCCTCTCCCAGCGCGTCTCCGAGCAGGCCGCGGAGTACCTGGACCTGCTGGTCGCGGGGGGCGAGTTCACCATCCCCCTGCTCGGCCAGACGCTGGACATCCTGGGGCTCGAACGCAGCGAGCAGATCCTCAGGGGAGTCCGCGCCGAGCTTCCGCCGGGAAGCGCCGAGCGCAAGCTGCTCGACCGGGTGACCGAGTTCGCCCGTCTCGCCGGCGAGAACCTCGACTTCGCTCTGCCGCTGCTCGGCGCGGTGGCCGAGCCGATCAAGGTCTCCAAGGTCGTGATGTCCGGCGACGCGCCCTCGCTCGACAGCTTCGCGATCGCCGCCGCCGCAACCGTGACGCTGATGTTCGTCACCGTGCTGCTCGTCGCGGGCTCACTGGCGCTCGAGCGCGAGGAGAACGCGTTCACCCGCATCACGCGCGGGCTCGTGGGAGCCAACGGTTTGCTCGTGGAGAAGGTGGTGCTGGGGATCCTCGCGTCCGTGGCGGTGACGCTGCTGATGCTCGTTGCGCTGAGCGTGATCGAGACGATCGACTGGGCGCGTTCGCCGGCGATTCTGGCGGCGATCCTCGGTGGGGGAGCAGCGTTCGCCGCCTTCGGCGCTTCGATCGGCGCCGCGGCGCGCGAGGTTCGGGCTAGCTCGCTGTTGGCGTTCATGAGCTCGCTGCCGATCGCGTTCTTGTCGCTCGTCCCGTCCGGCGTCGTCAGCGCCACCGCCTTCGACCTGATCGAGGTCGTCCGCGCGCTGTTCCCGTTCGACCCGTCCCTGGACGCGATGTCCGGAGCCTTGGACGAGGCGGGGCCGGGGATGGGCGTACCGCTGCTTCACCTCGCGGCGCTGACGCTTGCCTACGGCGTGCTCGCACGGCTGGCGCTCCGGCGCTTCGGGGCGTAGTCCCGCAGCGGTTGCTTCGGCCTAGGCGGCTGAACTGCCCTAGGGGTCGAGCCGCTCACGGGCAGCACCCGGTCGTCCGTAGAATCAGCCGGGATGAGCTTCCCGGCCACGCGCATGAGGCGACTGCGGCGGACCAAGGCGCTGCGTGACCTCGTGCGCGAGACCGAGCTTTCCCCGCAGCACTTGATCCAGCCGCTGTTCGTAGTCGCCGGCGAGGCGGTGCGCGAGTCCGTGGAGTCGATGCCGGGAATCGATCGCTTCTCGATCAACGAGGTCGTGGCCGAGGCGACCGAACTGCAAGCGGCCGGCATCGGCGCGGTGATCCTGTTCGGCGTCCCATCAGAGAAGGACGAGCTGGCATCGGGCGCGTACGACGACGAGGGCGTGGTCCAGATGGCGGTTCGGGCGCTCAAGGAGGCGCATCCCGACCTGACGGTGATCACGGACGTCTGCCTCTGCGAGTACACGTCGCACGGGCACTGCGGCTTCATCCGGGACGGTGATGTCGACAACGACATCACCGTCGAGCTGCTTGCCAAGACGGCGATCTCGCACGTCGACGCCGGCGCCGACGTCGTGGCCCCGAGCGACATGATGGACGGCCGCATCGGCGCGATCCGCCACCAGCTCGACGAGGAGGGCCACTCGAACACGCCGATCATCGCCTACTCGGCGAAGTTCGCCTCGGCCTTCTACGGACCGTTCCGCGAGGCGGCCGAGTCGACGCCGGAGTTCGGCGACCGCCGCGGCTACCAGATGGACCCGGCAAACGCGCGCGAGGCGCTGCGCGAGGCGCGGCTCGACGTCGAGGAGGGCGCCGACATGGTGATCGTCAAGCCGGCCCTCCCGTACCTCGACGTGATTCGCGGCTTCCGCGAGGAGCTGGAGCTCCCGATCGCCGCCTACCACGTCTCGGGCGAGTACTCGATGCTCAAGGCGGCCGCCGCCAACGGCTGGATCGACGACCGGGCGGCTGCGCTCGAGTCGCTGACGGCTATTCGGAGGGCGGGCGCCGACGTGGTCATCACCTATTACGCCAAGGAAGCCGCGGGTTGGCTGAGCTAGCGCGCGCGGTCAAGGAACCGCAGCCGAAGGTCCGTGAGCGCAAGGGCGGAGCAGCGGTCCCGCTCGACGACACGGACAAGCGCGTGATGAACCTGCTCCAGTCGAGCTTCCCCCTGGACCGCGAGCCGTACACCGCCCTGGCCGCCGCGGCCGATCTCGACCGGGACGAGCTCATGGGACGAACCCAGCGCCTGCTCGATGAGCGGATCATCCGCGAGATCACGCCGATCTTCGACACTCGCGCCCTCGGCTACGAGTCGATGCTGGTGGCCGCGCGGGTGGACGCGGCCAACCCCCATCGCGCGGCCCAGATCATCAACTCTCATCCCGGCGTCTCGCACAACTACCTGCGCACCCACCGCTTCAACCTCTGGTTCACGATCGCGACGCCGCCTGACTCTGCGCTCGGACTCGACGGGACGCTCGAGGTGCTGCAGCGGTTGACCGGGGCCGAGTCGATTCGCCAGCTCCCGACCCTGCGCCTGTTCAAGATCAACATGAACCTGGAGATGGAGAAGGGCACCGAGGCCCTGGCCGCCGCGGTCGACGCGTCACCTCCTCGCGAGCTCGAGCGCCAGCCCTACGACGACCGCGACGTCGCGGTGATCCGGGCCCTTCAGGGGCCGATGCAGGTCACCGACCGGCCATACGACGAGGCGGCCGCGGAGGTCGGCAGGAGCACAGACGACTTCCTCGAGCACCTCCGCGGCATGGTCGACCGCAAGCTCCTGCGCCGGGTCGCGGCGATCCTCTATCACCGCAGGGCGGGGTTCTCCGCCAACGGGATGGGAGTCTGGCGGGTGCCCGACGACAAGATCCTCGAGGTTGGAGCGCGGATGGCCGCGGTGCGCGGGATCTCGCACTGCTACCAGCGACCGACCTATCCGGACTGGCCCTACTCGGTGTTCACCATGGCCCACGGGCGCTCGAAGGAGGAGTGCGACGCGATCCTCGACTCGATCGCCTCCGAGCACTCGCTCCACGGCGACGATCGCGCCACGCTCTACTCCTCGACCGAGTTCAAGAAGATCCGCCTTCACTACTTCACGGACGACTACGCCAACTGGGAGCGGGAGCACGGAACAACTCCTCCGACATCCTCCGCTTCGCGTCCGGTGTCGGCGGGTTAGGGCCTGTTACCGGACCCGGCAGGGCCGTAAGCCGTGATTGATACTCGGACTTCCGAAGGCCTCTACGCGCGTGCGGCGGGGCTGCTGCCGGGAGGGGTGAACTCCCCCGTCAGGGCAATGCGGTCGATCGGCCGCGACCCCATCTTCATCGAGCGCGGCGAGGGCTTCGAGCTGGTCGACGTCGACGGCCACCGCTACGTCGACTGGGTCTGCTCGTGGGGACCGCTGATCCTCGGGCACGCCCATCCGACCGTCGTTGCGGCCGTTCGCGAAGCCGCAGAGCGCGGGACCAGCTTCGGAGCACCGACCGAGGCGGAAGTCGAGCTTGCTGCCGAGGTGGTCGACCGCATCCCGAGCGTCGAGATGGTCCGGATGGTCAACTCCGGCACCGAGGCGACGATGAGCGCCCTGCGTCTGGCGCGGGCGGTGACCCGCCGCGACAAGGTGCTCAAGTTCGCCGGCGGCTACCACGGACACGTCGACGGGCTGCTCGCCGAGGCCGGCTCGGGACTCGCC
>JBKPDQ010000123.1:0-8150 GCA_046728015.1 Actinomycetota bacterium | reverse complement strand
TCTCCCCGGAGATCCCAGGCCATGCCCGCCAGGGTCGGACGCGTGGCGACCCAAAGGCGCTGGGGCTGGTCTCGTCCGGACCGATCCCGAGAATGGGATCGTGGGTCATCAATTGGCGGTCTCCGCGGTCGGTAACGGGCTGGTCCCCAGCGAGGACATCACTCGACTGGGAGCGGGTCGGTGAGATCAGCACGCCGAGGGTCAGAGCAAGAGACACCCACGAGACGGGGGCGCGAAGGCGAATTCGGAGGGCGGTCGAGCGATGCGCCGAGGCACGGTGCCCGGCTGCCGGCTCCTTGAGCGAAGGTCGCGTCAGCGGCATAGCGGCGGCTCCGACGTCCGTGGCTCATCATACATCAATGGTTCGCCCGCCCCCCCCTGCTGTCGCGGTCTCGGGCGCCGGCTGAAGTTCAACGAGACGAAAGCCCGTGCGGGCAAACCAGCGCCTTTCCTCAAGGTTAGGCCCATGGTCGTCAGGATCACCTCGTTGCCAGGACTGGGTAGCGCGCGATGGTCGACGCGGAGCGGGCGTTCCAAGCAAGCTGGCCGCGCACGACAGCACCTAAGCCGTGACGGTGGCGTCACGACCGCGGCGACTTGGAGGGCTCCGAGGCTCTCCATGGTTGCTACTCTGTCGCCAAAGACCCCGAACCCCAGCGGGCGTCAATGCGACCACTGACATGCCGCCACCGCGACCTTCAAGATTTTCGCCAGCGCGCGAATCCTTGACGTCGCCGTTTGTGGCCCGCACTTCGGCACGCCGCCGCACGCGACACGGTTTCACCGTGCCTTGACCAAACCCCAGGCTTCGGCCTAAGATGCAAGTGAGTTGCGTATGGGTGCCGGAACCTCCGCTGCCGTTCGAGATACGCTGCCGCACCTCCTCGCGCGTCGAGGGCTGCGGTTGACGGGACCGCGACGAGCCGTCCTCGACGTCCTCGTTGGCAGCCGAGTGCCACTGACGGTGCCGGAGATCCACGCGCGCCTGGGGGGACGCCGGGCTCACATCGTGTCGGTGTACCGGACGGTGCACATGCTCGTGCGGCTCCGGCTCGTCCGGCCGACGGCGTCCCTACGGCTCGGAGCGGCCCTCCGCGGCAGTCAGCGGTTCGAGTTGGCCGAGGAGTTCACGGGTCACCATCACCACCTGATCTGCCAGGGCTGCGGCGCCATCGAGGACCTCGACGGGTGCCTCCTGGCTGATGCCGCGCTCACGCAACTGGCCCGCTACGTCCGCCGGACGCGACGGTTCGAGGTCACGGAGCACGAGGTGCGTCTCTTCGGACTCTGCCGGCAGTGCGCAACGTGATGCCGCTCTCACGATTGCAGGTGTATTGCAAGAGACTGGTGCCCTGGGCCCGGGACTGGCGACTCGGTATGCTGGTCGGTCTCTTGCTCCTGCTCGTCGTGGGCGATCTGCCGGTGGTCCACGGCCACGACGAACCCGGGCTGTACAACGAGGAGTGTCCCCTCGCCCGGCTAGGAACCTGCACCCCCCGCACTTTGGTGCCGGCCGCAATGCCCGCGCCGGAACCTCTCCCTGTGTGCGACACGCTCTGGCCGACTGTCTGGGCCGAGGCACCGCCTGCGTCCATCGCCCCGAGCGCACCCCGCGCCCCTCCCGCCGTCGTCTAGCCCGTCCGCGTCGCGTCTCGATTCGATCACAAACCTGACCGTGTAGCCCGGACTGTTGTGCGGTCCGGACTCGGTCACTCGACGACGGACCTCGAACGGAGGCGCACTATGCGAACGGTCCTCGCGCTCTGCCTCGCGTTGGGCGTGGTGCTGATCGGTTCGACGGCGTCGGCCCAGGAGGCCGAGACCCTGCGGCGAGAGCTGGAACAGCTCCAGCAGCAATTCAAGTCGATGCAGGAGCAGTACCAGAAGGCGATCGACAGTCTGACCGAGCGACTTCAACGACTGGAGGCGAAGCCGCAGATCGCGGCGGCGCCCCCGAGCTCCGGGGAACCCGCGCTGACCCTCCCCCGCCTGTTCGAGTGGGCGCGGCCGCACGCGCCCTTCTCGCTCTACGCGCAGGTCCCGCCGGGACCGGAGGCACCGGGCACCGCAACTCCGCCCACGCGACGGGGCCAGTTTCTGTTCGACATGGGCATTGTGGGCGATTTCATCGCGAACGTTACCTCCGCCCGTGTGGAGCAGGATCAGGTCGGAACGTTCGCGGGGCGCGAGAATCGGATCTTTCCGCGGGAGATCGAACTGTCGTTCTTCGGCCAGGTCGACCCCTACGCGCGGGCGGCGGTCATCCTCGAAGCGGCTGAGGAGTTCGAGGGCGGCGAGCGCGCGCTGGAGTTCGGCTTGGCCGAGGCCTACCTGGAGCTCATCAGCTTGCCGTGGGGCTTCCAGGTCAAGGGGGGGCGCGAGCGACTCCGGTTTGGGCTCCTCAATGAGTTCCATCTCCACGACCGACCGCAGCCGGACTCCCCGGACGTCCTCACCCAGTTCTTTGGCGAGGAGGGCCTGACCGAGAATGGGGTCGAAGTGGTCTGGGTCGCCCCGCTTCCCGTGTATCTCCAAGCCATCGTCGGGATCTTTGACGGCGACAACGAGGACGCCTTCGGGTACGGAAGCCTGCGGGACCCACTGTGGTCCGCGCGCGTGCGAACGTTTTTCGACTTCGAGTCCTGGGGTGCCGTGCAGCTCGGCGCCTCGGGCCTGTACGGGCGCACCGCCGAGGGGCCGCGCGCGAGCTACCTGGGGATTGACGCCAAGTACAAGTACACGCCGGCCGGCTGGCGCCATGCGCTGCTCACCGTCGGGGGCGAGCTCCTCTTCGCCCACCGCAAAGTCGGCAGCGGAGCGGAGAACGGCGAGGGCGGCGAACCCAGCGCGGCGCTGAGCCGGCGCGTCCGGCAAGAGCCGGCCGAGACCACCTTCGAGAAGCGAGACGCCTACGGGTACTACGTCTGGGCGGATGTGCAGCCCTGGCGACAGTGGCTACTCGGCCTCCGCTACGATTGGACCGAATACCCGAACCAGCCCGGGCACGAGTGGGCGCTCGAGCCCTACGTCGTCTGGATGCCGTCCGAGTTCCTCCGATTCCGTCTGGGGTACAAGTACACCAACCGCTCGGAGTTCGGCGCCGGGCCCGACACCCTGAACGAACTCTTCCTCCAGGCGACGTTCATTCTCGGGGCCCATCCGGCCCATCCCTTCTGAGTGAGGACTCGTGCGATGCGACGTCTCGTCACCGTCCTGATCGCCGGCCTCGTCGCCCTCGGCGGCGTGGTCGAGCGCGGCCACGCCGCCGGCAAGATCCGCGTCGTCGCCTCGCTCCCGGACCTAAAGGCGCTTACCGAGGCCGTCGGCGGTGATCTCGTCGAGGTCGACGTCCTCGCGCGCGGCGACCAGAACCCGCACGACATCGAGATCCGGCCGAGCCTGATGGTCAAGCTGCGCCGCGCCGATCTCCTCATCCGCAACGGCATCGAAGGGGATCCCTGGGTCGAGCCGCTCTTGCAGGGCGCCGGCAATGGCACCCTGTTCCGGGGACAGCCCGGCCATGTCGACGCCTCCCGGGGCATCTCGGTGCTGGGAATCCCCCAGGGCCCGGTCGACCGCTCGCGCGGCGATGTGCACCCCGAGGGGAACCCGCATTACACCCTGGATCCGGCGAACGCCTCCACGGTCACCGCCACGATCCTGGAGGCGCTCGCACGGCGCGCCCCCGAGCAGCGGGGCACGTTCGAGGCACAACGCCGCGAGTTCCTCGCCCGGCTGGATGCCGCGATGACGCGCTGGCGGGCGGCCCTGGCCCCGTCCCGTGGTGCTCAGGTGGTCACATACCACGACACCTGGGTCTACTTTCTCCACCGCTTCGGGTTGGTCTCGGCGGGCACCGTGGAGGATCGCCCCGGCATTCCTCCCTCGCCGACGCATGTCGCCGAGCTGATCCGCACTATGAAGGCCCACGGCGTGCGGGCGATCGTGTACGAGCCCTGGGCCGACCGGCGCCTGGTTGAACGGATGGCCCAGGACGCCGGCATCCGCGCCGTCGCCCTGGCACCGGCGGTCGGTGCGAGCAAGCCCGCCACCTCGTACCTGGACATGTTCGAGTTCAACGTCACCGCGCTCGCCCAGGCGCTTCGCTGAGCCTGGACGCCAGGAGACGGCCATGACCGCCGACCTCGTCGCGCTGATGTGGGCACCGTTTCTGATGTGTCTCGTCTTGACGGGGATTCACGCCTATCTGGGGATCCACGTCATCGCCCGGGAGGTGGTGTTCGTGGACATCGCCCTGGCCCAGATCGCGGCGCTCGGCGCGGCGGCCGCGTCTCTCGTCGGGATCGACGCGGACCATCCTCTCTCTTACTGGTTCGGCCTCGCGGCCACGATGGCCGGCGCCCTCGTGCTCGCGCTCACGCGCACGCGGAGGCGCCAGGTGTCCCAGGAAGCGGTGATCGGGGTCGTGTATGCGGTCTCAGCGGCCGCGGCGATTCTACTGGTGGACCGAGTGCCGCACGGCGCGGAACACCTCCGCAGCATGCTGGTCGGCAGCATTCTCACCGTCCGGGGACCCGACGTCGCCACGGTGGCGGTGCTGTACGCCGCGATGGGGGTGTTCCACTGGCTCTGCCGGCGGCCGTTTTTCCTGATCTCGACCGATCCGGCGACCGCGTTTCGGGATGGGTGGCGGGTGCGGTGGTGGGACTTCCTCTTCTACGCCTCCTTCGGGCTCGTCGTGACGAGCTCGGTGCGGGTCGCCGGGGTCTTACTCGTGTTCTCCTATCTCATCGTGCCAGCGCTGGCGGGCCTTGTCCTGGGCGGGACGATGGCCACGCGGCTCCTGGTCGGGTGGACGTTCGGGGCGCTCGTGAGCCTGATCGGCATGCTGGCCTCGGCCACGCTCGACCTGCCCACGGGCGCCACCGTGGCCTGCGTGTTTGGGCTCGCCCTGCTGTTCTGGTCCGTCGTCACGCAGTTTCGCGGTGCCGGACGCGGCCGCGTCGCCGCACCTCCCACCCCCGAGCCGGCGGTGACCGGCAAAGGAGCCGTGTGATGGTACGTCATCTGCGCGTTCCCATGTGGTTCGTGGCTCTCGCCGTCGTCCTGTCACTCGTCGCCGCCAGGCAATCGCGCGCGGCGGACCGGCTCAAGGTGGTCGCCACGACCGCCCAGATCGCCGCGCTGACAAGTGCGGTGGCCGGGAACCTGATCGAGCTCAAGGGACTCATCCCGGCGGGCGTCGACCCGCACGAGTTCGAACCCACCGCCAGCGACCTGGTCGCGGTCGAAGGGGCCACCCTCGTCCTACGCCACGGGATCGGCCTCGACGACTGGTTAGATCGGACCCTGAAGGCGGGGAAGCGGGCGACCGTCGCGACAGTGACCCGGGGGGTGCGCCTCCAGAAAGGGGAAGAGGACGGGAAAATGGTCGACGACCCCCACGTCTGGCACGATCCGGCCAACGCCAAGAAGATGGTCGACAACATCGTCGCCGCGCTGGTCCGGGTCGATTCGGCGCACAAGACGGACTATGAGACCAAGGCCACCGCCTACAAGAAGCGGCTCGATGAAGCGCGCGTGCAGGTGCAGGCGATCCTCAACGAGATCCCGGTGGGGAGTCGCAAGCTGGTAACGAACCACGACGCCCTGGGATACTTTGCGAAGGCCTTCGGACTCAGGACCGTGGGCGCGGTCATCCCGAGCGTGTCGACGCAGGCCGAGCCCTCGGCGGGAGAGACGGTGAAGCTGCTCCAGACCATCCGACGGGAGAAGGTGAAGGCCATTTTCGCGGAATCGAACGTCAATCCCAAGCTGGCCGAGACCTTGGCCAAGGAAGCCGGGGTGAAGATCGTCGCGGACCTCTACGGTGATTCGCTGGGGCCGGCGGGCAGCGGGGCGGAGACGGTCGAGGGGATGTGGCTGGCGAACGCCCGGAAGATCGCCGACGCCCTGAAGTGAAGGATCCGCAAGGACGGATGGACCTGGTCATGAGTGATCGGTCGCTCGGGAAGGTGACGGATGGCGATGGCCAGAGTCTGGTCATCCGAGACCTGGCCGTCGCCTATCAGCACAAGATCGTCCTGCAGGGTGTGAATGCGCGCATCGAACGGGGCCAGGTCATCGGCATCATCGGGCCGAATGGTGGCGGCAAGAGCACGCTTCTCAAGGCGATCCTCGGCATCGTCCCGATCGTGCACGGGTCGGTGACCCTGTTCGATCGACCGTCGGCCAGCATGCGGTCTCGCATCGCCTATGTCCCCCAGCGCGAGGTCGTCGATTGGGATTTCCCGGTCACCGTATGGGATGTCGTGATGATGGGACGCTACCCGCATCTCGGCTGGCTCCGGCGGCCGGGCGCCGCCGATACCCTCCTCGTGGCGCAGGTGCTGCGCCAGGTGGGGATGTGGGAGCTGCGTCGCACGCAGATCGGCCAGCTCTCGGGCGGGCAGCAACAGCGCGTCTTCGTGGCCCGGGCCCTGGCCCAGGAGGCCGACGTCCTGCTGCTCGACGAGCCGTTCAACGGGATCGACGCGCAGACCCAGGAGGTGCTCCGGACGATCATCGAGCGCGGACGCCACACGGGCAAGATCGTCCTGCTCGCGACGCATGATCTCGTCAACGCCTCCTGCGCCTGCGACTGCCTGTGCTGCCTCAATCAACGGTTGGTCTCCTACGGGCCGACGCAGGAGACGTACACGGCCGCGATTCTAGCCGAAACGTACGGCGGTCCGGTGATCATGTTGGGACCGGCCGGGTCTGCGGCCACCGTGATCCCGCCTCAAGCCGCTTCCCATCCGCCCCATGCCCCGCACCCGGTCGAGCACCCGCACCATCATCACGTCCACGAACCCCTCGGGCGCGAGCACGAGTGATGGAGACCATCGTCCACTGGCTCGTGGAGCCGTTCGCGCACGCGTTCATGCAGCGCGCGCTGATCGAGGTGATCCTCATGGGGGCGGTCACCGGCGCGATCGGCACCTACGTGGTCCTCCGGGGACTCTCCTTCATCGGAGACGCCCTCTCCCACGCGATCTTCCCAGGGGTGGTCATCGCCTTCCTCCTGGGGTACAGCGTGTTCTGGGGAGCGCTCGCGTTTGGGCTCCTGACCTCCGCCTCGATCGTCGTCCTCGCGACGACACGGCGGGTCAAGGAAGACTCTGCCATCGGCGTCCTGTTCGCGGGCTCGTTCGCCCTTGGGGTGGTGCTGATCAGCACCACGCGGAACTACTCCCGGGACCTCGCCGCCTTCCTGTTCGGCAACGTCCTGGGCGTGACCACGACCGACATCGCGCTGTCCGCGACGGTCGGGGGCCTGGTGCTCGGGCTGCTCATCCTCTTTCACAAGGAGCTGCTCCTCGTCGCCTTCGACCGCGAGGCCGCGCAGGCCATGGGCGTGCCGGTGTTCTGGGTGAACCTGCTGCTGCTTGCAATGATCTCGCTCACGATTGTCGTCTCGCTGAGCGCCGTGGGGAACATCCTCGTGGTGGCGATGCTCGTCACCCCCGCGGCGGCCGCGCGACTGTTGACGGACCGGCTCCGGGTCATGCTCGGGCTGAGTGCGGCCATCGGGGCCGTGTCCGGCGTCATCGGGCTGGTGCTCTCGTTTCACGCGAATGTGGCCGCCGGCGGCACCATCGTCCTCGTGGCGACGGGGGTCTTCGGTCTGGTCTGGCTCCTGGCCCCGAGCCATGGGCTGATCGCGAGGATCCTGGCCCGACGGCGGGGGAGAGCGCAGGCGAACCCGGGCTCGCCCGCGTTCCTCGAGCCGCGCGACGTGCGCATGCCGGACGTCCCGTAACGGCGACCGCCACGCTGGACAAGAGGCGGCGGGACTGCTTCCCTCATGGCTGAGCGCATTGTCCTGGTAACGTGCGCCACCTGGCCCGATCTGTCGATCAGTGACCAATGCCTGGCCACCGCCCTGCAACGTCGTGGGAGCACGGTGGAGGTCGCCCCATGGAATGGCCCGTTTGATCCGTTCTCGCAGCCCGGCGCCATCATCCTGCGCGCCGCCTGGGACTACCACACGGCGCCCGACCTGTATCGACACTGGCTCGCGCGCCTCAATCCCGCCTTCACGTTCAATCCCCCCGCGCTCGTCCGCTGGAACCTCGACAAGACCTACCTGCTGGAGCTCGCGACCCGAGGGGCGGCCCTAGCACGGTCTGCGGTCCTCCGGGCCGATC
>JBKPDQ010000122.1:0-47917 GCA_046728015.1 Actinomycetota bacterium | reverse complement strand
GTCCGGCAGCGGCTGAGCGTCGGGCGCGTGCGGGCCGCGGCGAGGCCCGCGCGGGCGCTTGGGCTCGCGGCGGAAGCGGCGGAAGCGATGGTCCTCCGATTCCGGCGGCGCCTCCTCGGGCTCGGGCTCGGCATGCAGAGCCCACCAGACGAGGTAGAGCATCAGGCCGACCGGGATCTTCAGGACCACGGCCAGAAAGAAAATCGGTAGGAAGCCCTCCACGGCGTACCTAGGACGGAGTGTAACCCTCGCGCGCCCAGCTCAAAAGGACATCGGTGTGCGCCGGCGTGAGCCCGACATCCGACTCCGTCGGAACGAGAAGCGTCGGGGCGCTGCGACGCGCCGCCCAGTCGTGGCAGCTCTCGTCGAGCGAGTCGTCAATCCAGGCCAGCGGTCGGTTGCCGGCGTATGCCTCGAGCGCCTCTAGCTTCCAGTGCGCCGTGCCGAAGCGCGCCCGGCCGTCGAAGGTCAGGTACGGGAGCTCGGGGATGCCGAGGATGTGGGGGAGATGGTCGTTTGCGCGTTCCTCCCATCCCGTCGCCCAGATCAGCTCATATACCTCGGCGAGGCGCATCAGCTGTGGGCCGGCTGCGTCGGAGATGCAGTGCGCGATGCCGTCCAGCAGGTGGAAGCGCCCCGGCACCTGGTCGAGCGGACCCTCGAAGCCGAACAGGCTGATCACGCCGTCGACATCGACGGCGAGCACGGGTGGCGTGCCGGCGTCCTGCATCGCGCCTGAGGTTAGCCACAGCTCAAGGCCGCTACTATGCGCCGTCGTGCCGAGCACCAATCAACTTGTCAGGAAGGGCCGCAGGCCCCCGCAGAAAAAGGTTGCGACCCCTGGATTGAAGTCCGGTCAGGGGCGCAAGCGCCGCATTGCCGCGCCCCAACGCCGGGGCGTCTGCACGCGCGTCTACACCGCGACGCCCAAGAAGCCGAACTCCGCGCTGCGCAAGGTCGCGCGCGTTCGCCTCACCAACGGCATGGAGGTCACCTGCTACATCCCGGGCGAGGGCCACAACCTCCAGGAGCACTCGGTCGTGCTCGTGCGCGGCGGTCGAGTGAAGGACCTTCCGGGCGTTCGCTACAAGGTCGTCCGCGGCACTCTCGACGCATCGGGCGTCTCAGACCGCAAGCAGTCGCGGTCGCAGTACGGGGTCAAACGCTAGCCGCATGCCCCGCCGCGCCCGCGCCACCATCCGCACCGTCGACCCCGACTCCTCCTACCGGAGCCGGCTGGTCCAGCAGGTCATCAACAAGGTGATGACCCAGGGCAAGAAGTCGATCGCCGAGCAGATCACCTACGACGCGCTCGCGATCGTCGGAGAGCGCACCAACCGTGCGCCAGTCGAGGTGCTCGACGAAGCGATCAAGGAGCTCACACCGGTCCTCGAGGTCAAGTCACGCCGCGTTGGCGGCGCGACGTACCAGGTGCCCGTCGAGGTGCCGGCGCGCCGCGCCCGCACCCTCGCCGTCCGGTGGCTCGTCCAGTTCGCGCGTGCACGTCGCGAGAAGTCGATGGCCGACCGACTTGCGAACGAGATCCTCGACGCCACCCAGCAGCAGGGCGGCGCGTGGAAGCGCAAGGACGACGTCTATCGCATGGCGCAGGCCAACAAGGCGTTCGCGCACTATCGCTGGTAGCTAGCCCGACTCGCGAGCGAGCAGCTTCGTCCGAGTCTCTCGGACATCGGCCGAAGTCCTACTGGCGGCGGATCTGGGCGCGCTCGGCGCGAGGGCCGTTGCCAGACTCGGTGGTGCCGTGACCCGGGTTACCCGTCGCAAGCGGGGTTGGCGCGGCGGGGCCGATGGCGTCGGGTTCCTCCGGCTCACGGTCCGCACCGGGCCTCAGGTTGGAGAGCTGCTCGGGCGTGAGCGTCGCCAGCGCGGCACCGCTGATCGCCAGCGCCAAGGCGCCCACCAGCTCCAGCCAGAAGCCGGCCTGTGGTACCGCCTCCGCGTCAAAGAACGACTGTCGCGGGTCGTCGAGCGTCCCCACCTGGCCGGCGTCGGGCAGGTCGGTGAGCAGGAAGATCAAGAGCGCGATGCCGCCCATCACCGCGACGCCCACCGCCGCAGGCTTCGAGCCGGCAAGCACCGCCACGAGGAGTGCCCCCACCGCGAACGCCGCGATCAGGAACATGGCGTTGCCATGACGCTCGCCGGCGGTCTGAGCGTCGAGCGCTTCGCCGCCCGGCGGAGTGAACTCGAACATCGTCATCAGCTCGGAGGCGAACAGCAACCCCGCCCCGACGAGGCAGGCGAGTGGGAGCAGCCGCTCGGGCCGCGACAGCGTCTCGCGCACCGCGCCCACGGGGTTCATCCTCAGTTCGGTCACGTCGTCGTTCCCTCGGTGGGGTTCTCCCACCCAATCGGGGTGGCGGTCCCCCCGCTTGAGCCCAGCGCGGACTCACGCTCCCGCCGCCGCGGCCAGCGGAAGGACAGGCGCCTTCGCCTCGGGATGTCGCCCCGAGCTCGAGTTGTCGTGAGCGCCCGCGAGCGGAGGTGTGCCCCGAGCAGCGGGCCGCAGAAAATCAGCGTCGCGCCCGCGGCGATCTGCGCCCAGAAGCCCTCCAGGAGCGTCGCCTCAGCCCCTTGGTACTCCGTCGACGCCGACCCCTCGTCGAGGCCCGCCGGCACGTCCACGAGGATCGCGACAGCGATCACGATCATTCCGAGCGGAAGCAGCAGGCGTGCGAGCTGCCAGCGCCCACGCGTTGCGAGCACGATCACGACGAGCGCGACCGCGGCGATCGGGAGCATCACCCAGGCGTGAGCTGAGCCCGTCGGGTCGTGGCCGACCGGTGGGGCCGGGGCGACATTCTCAACCCCGGAATAGGCGGGCGTCCCGACGCTGATCTCGCGGTAGTCGAAGAACTGCGAGGCCGCAAGGGCAGCCGTGGCAGCGAGAGCAACGGCGAGAGCGGCGTGGGCGGGAGTGATCTCGTCCTCGGCCCAGTCGAGTGCGCGTCGCGCGAGCTCGGTCACGGTCATGGCGACTGGCACCACCAGGCGCTCCCAGACGAAGAGCACTCCGGCACCCGCCGGCTCGGCGATCGCCAGCCAGAGCTGGAGCGGGATCACGAGCATCTCGCGGACGATCTCCAGCCCCTCGCCGAGGACCGTGCCGAGCCCTCGACCCAGCGGGGGCAGCAGCCTGATCACGGGCTCGGAAACGCGCTGGACGAGTGCCGGAATTCGGTGCATTCAGGGCTCCAAAAGGGCTCCAGAAGGCCGTAAAGGGCTCCAGAAGGCCGTTATCCCTCTGCTATCATCACGCGTCGCTCGCGCCTGAGCCAAACGCGACGGGTGAGCGGAAATTCCGTCCATGGAGAGCCGCACGACATAGAGCGTTTCCGGGCTATTGCAGTGGTCTTCGCTCGGGCCCGTCAGGGCTTTTTTTGTGCGCGAAGACCGGTGCTTAGGCCGGTTGTCTCCTCCTTAGCGACGGGGCGCGTTCAGCGCCGCTGCTGCTTCAAAACCGAACTCGCAACGACACTTTACGACCACAGACATGCCCCGCACCTTTCCCCTATCCAAGACGCGCAACATCGGGATCATGGCGCACATCGACGCCGGGAAGACGACGACGACTGAGCGCATCCTCTACTACACGGGCCGCACCCACAAGATGGGCGAGGTCCACGAAGGCGCTGCCGTCATGGACTGGATGGAGCAGGAGCAGGAGCGGGGAATCACGATCACCTCGGCCGCCACCGCGTGCGAGTGGAAGGGCCACCGCATCAACATCATCGATACGCCCGGGCACGTGGACTTCACCGTCGAGGTCGAGCGCTCCCTCCGCGTGCTCGACGGGGCGATCGCAATCTTCGACGCCGTCGCCGGCGTCGAGCCGCAGTCGGAGACGGTCTGGCGCCAGGCCGACAAGTACCGCGTGCCCCGGATTGCCTTCATCAACAAGATGGACCGCGTCGGCGCCGACTTCGCCAACGCCGTGCAGACGATGCGCGACCGGCTCGGCGCCAATCCGCTGCCGATCCAGCTTCCGATCGGCGCCGAGGACAGCTTCGTCGGCGTCATCGACCTGATCGAGGACAAGGCGCTCGTCTGGAAGGACGAGCTGGGGACCGAGTTCGAGTACCAGGAGATCCCGGATGAGCTCTCCGAGCAGGCCCACGAGGCGCGCACCCAGCTCATCGAGGCCTGCGCCGACTACGACGACGAGCTCCTCGAGGCATATCTCACCGACCAGGAGATCCCGCACGAGCGGATCGCAAAGTCCCTGCATCGGGCCACGCTCGACCTGAAGGTCACCCCGGTGCTCTGCGGCTCCGCGTTCAAGAACAAGGGCGTGCAGCCGCTGCTCGACGAGATCGTCGAGCTGCTCCCCTCGCCGCTCGAGGTCCCGCCCGTCCAGGGCTATGAGACCTCGGGCAAGGGATCGGACGACGGCCATGGCAAGCTGGTCGACCGCCCCGCCGACGACTCCGCGCCCTTCGCCGCGCTCGCCTTCAAGGTGATGGCCGACCCCTACGTCGGCAAGCTCACCTACTTCCGCGTCTACTCCGGCAAGCTCGCCTCGGGCAGCCGCGTGCTCAACGCAACCAACGGCCGTACCGAGCGCATAGGGCGGTTGCTGATGATGCACGCCAATCACCGCGAGGAGATCGAGGAGTGCTACGCGGGCGACATCTGTGCCGGTGTCGGCCTCAAGCAGACCTCGACGGGCGACACCCTTTCTGCCCCCGACGCTCCCGTGATCCTCGAGACGATCGACTTCCCGGAGCCGGTGATCCAGGTGGCGATCGAGCCCAAGACCAAGGCCGACCAAGAGAAGCTCTCCGCGTCGCTCGGCCGGCTCGCTGAGGAGGACCCCACCTTCCAGGTTCAGACCAACGAAGAGACCGGCCAGACGCTGATCCACGGCATGGGCGAGCTCCATCTCGAGGTGATCGTCGACCGGCTGTTGCGGGAGTTCTCGGTCGACGCCAATGTCGGCCGGCCCCAGGTCGCCTACCGCGAGACCATCCGCGAGCGCGTGGAGAAGGTGGAAGGGCGCTTCGTCCGTCAGACGGGCGGTCGCGGCCAGTACGGCCACGTGGTGATCAACCTCGAGCCCGCCCCCGAGGAGGGTTTCGACTTCGGCAACCAGATCAAGGGCGGGCGGATCCCCACCGAGTTCATTCCGGCCGTCGAGCAGGGAATCGAGGAGGCGCTCGGCAGCGGCGTGCGCGCCGGCTACCCGATGGTCGACGTCCGCGTCGAGTTGGTGGATGGCTCATACCACGACGTCGACTCCTCGGAGATGGCGTTCAAGATCGCCGGCTCGATGGCGCTCCAGGAGGCCGCCAGGCGTGCAAAGCCGGTGCTGCTGGAGCCCGTGATGTCCGTCGAGGTGGTCACGCCCGAGGAGTTCCTCGGGGACGTGATCGGTGACCTCTCGCGGCGTCGCGGCAAGGTCCAGGGCCAGGAGCAGCGTGGAAACGCGCTCGCGGTCCACGCCTTCGTGCCGCTCGGCGAGATGTTCGGATACGCGACCGACTTGCGGTCGTCCACCCAGGGGCGCGCCAGCTACACGATGCAGTTCGAGCGTTACGAGGAAGTGCCTCAGAACATCGCCGAGGAGATCGTGGAGCATCGGTCAGGCGAACCCGTCCCCGCGGGTGCCTGATAGAGCCCAGGTTTGCCTATATTCCTCGGTTGACGAACAATTAGTCAGATAGAGATTTCGAAGCAAACGTCAGTACCAAAAGGAGCGAGATGTCCAAGGAGAAGTTCGAGCGCGATAAGCCGCATGTCAACGTCGGCACGATTGGTCACATCGACCACGGCAAGACGACCCTGACAGCGGCGATCACCAAGGTGCTCGCCGAGCAGGGCCGGGGCGACACCGAGGAACGGTCGTTCGAGTCCATCGACAACGCTCCCGAGGAGAAGGAGCGTGGGATCACGATCGCCACCTCCCACGTCGAGTACGAGACTGAGAACCGGCACTACGCCCACGTGGACTGCCCGGGCCACGCCGACTACGTCAAGAACATGATCACCGGCGCGGCGCAGATGGACGGCGCGATTCTCGTCGTCTCCGCCGCCGACGGCCCGATGCCGCAGCCCCGCGAGCACATCCTGCTCGCGCGCCAGGTCAACGTGCCCTACGTGGTCGTCTTCCTCAACAAGACCGACATGGTCGACGACGAGGAGATCATCGAGCTCGTCGAGGAGGAGGTCAAAGACCTGCTCAAGGAGTACGAGTTCCCCGGAGACGAGACGCCGATCATCAAGGGCTCGGCACTGAAGGCGCTCGAGGGCGACGAGGAGGCCAAGAAGGCGATCCTCGAGCTCGCCGAGACGCTCGACACCTACATCCCCGAGCCCGAGCGCGACCTGGACAAGCCGTTCCTGATGCCGATCGAGGACATCTTCTCGATCACCGGTCGCGGCACCGTCGCCACCGGCCGCATCGAGCAGGGCATCGTCAACACGGGCGACGAGGTCGAGATCGTCGGCATCAAGCCGACCTCGAAGACGGTCGTCACGGGGGTCGAGATGTTCCGGAAGATCCTGGACCAGGGCCAGGCGGGCGACAACGTCGGCTGCCTGCTCCGCGGCACCAAGCGCGAGGAGATCGAGCGCGGTCAGGTGCTCGCGAAGCCGGGCTCGATCACGCCCCACACGAAGTTCAAGGCAGAGGTGTACTGCCTGAAGAAGGAGGAGGGGGGCCGCCACACACCGTTCTTCTCCGGGTATCGCCCGCAGTTCTACTTCCGCACCACCGACGTCACCGGGGTGGCGAACCTCCCGGAGGGCACGGAGATGGTGATGCCGGGCGACAACGTCGAGATGACGATCGAGCTCATTGCGCCGATCGCCATGGACAAAGGCCTGCGGTTCGCGATCCGCGAGGGCGGTCGCACCGTTGGGTCGGGGGTCGTTTCCGACATCATCGAGTAGCGACCCAAGGGGCCGGTCACCCGACCGGCCCTTTAAGTGCAAGGACATACGACCGGGGCGGCGCCCCACCGACGGGGCGGCGCCCCTTTCGCGCCGAGAGAGAACAGAAACCGGACAGAACAGACAGTTGGCCTCGATCGCAGCAAGCAAGATCAGGATCCGCCTCAAGGCGTACGACCACGACGCCATCGATCGCGCTGCCCGCGAGATCGTCGAGACGGCACAGCGCACCGGCGCCACCGTCGCCGGCCCTGTCCCGCTGCCCACGGAGCGCAACGTCTACTGCGTGATCCGTTCGCCGTTCAAGGACAAGGACTCGCGCGAGCACTTCGAGATCCGCACCCACAAGCGCCTGATCGACATCCACCAGCCCACGCCGAAGACGATCGACTCGCTGCAGCGCCTGGACGCACTGCCGGCCGGCGTCGACATCGAGATCAAGATTTGAGGCACCGCCCGTGGCAGCGATCGTCGGCAAGAAGCTGGGAATGACGCAGATCTTCACCGAGGACGGTTCGCGCGTGCCCGTGACCGTGATCGAGGCGACCCCGAACAAGGTGACGGCCGTGCGCGACCCCGAGCGCGACGGCTATGCCGCCGTGCAGCTGGCTGCGATCGAGGTCGACGAGGCGAAGCTGACGAAAGCGCAGCTAGGCCACCTCAAGAAGGCGGACTCCCCGCCCCTCCGCACCCTGGTCGAGTTCCGCGACGAGGGCGCCGAGGCGCAGATCGGTGAGGCGCTGACGGTCGAGCAGTTCGAGCCCGGACAGCGCGTGAAGGTCTCAGGCGTCTCGATCGGGAAGGGCTTTCAGGGGACGATTCGCCGCCACGGCTTCGGCCGCGGTCCGATGACCCACGGCTCGCACAACGTGCGGGCACCGGGCTCGATCGGCGCCAGCGCCGATCCGGCACGGGTGTTCAAGGGCACGCGCATGCCCGGCCGCATGGGCGGGGGCCGCGTCACCCAGCGCCGGCTTGAAGTGGTCGAGGTCGACGCGGAGCGAAACCTGCTGCTCCTGAGGGGCTCGGTCCCGGGCCCGAAGGGCGGCACCGTGGAGGTGCGCAGCGATGGCGACTAGCGCTAAGGCGCCGATGCTCGGGAAGCAGACCAAGGCCGACCTGCCCGCTGCCCTGTTCGGCGAGGAGTTTCACGAGGGTCTGGTGCACGAGGCCGCGCGGGCGGATCTTGCCGCCCGCAGGCAGGGCAGCGCTTCGACCCTGGGTCGCGGCGAGGTGTCGATGACCACCGCGAAGGCCTGGCGCCAGAAGGGCACCGGGCGCGCCCGCGTGGGTGCGCTCAGCGTGCCGCACCGCCGCGGCGGCGGCGTCGCCTTCGGTCCCAAGCCGCGGCACCACACCGTCAAGGTGAACCGCAAAGCGCGGCGCCGGGCGCTGCGAGCGGCGCTTTCGGTTCACGCGGCTCGCGACAGCATCGCCGTGGTCGATGCCTCCGCGCTCGACGAGCCGGCGACCAAGCAGGCCGCGCAGTGGCTCGACAAGTGGGGCGGTCAGCGGCCGACGCTGGTGCTCCTCGACGCCGAGGAGACGGCGGCGGCCAAGAGCTTTCGCAACATCCCCCGTGTCACCGTCCTGCCGGCGAACGCCGCTGGAACGGCCGACGTGATCGGCCACGCCTCGCTGGTGGTTTCGCAGGCGGCGATCGAGCAGCTTCAGGAGCGCACCGGCGACGCTCCCGGGCCCAAGGACAACGCCCAAACGGAGGAGGGGGAGGAGTGAATCCACGTCAGGTGATCATCGAGCCCATCGTCTCGGAGAAGAGCTACGCCCTCATGGCCGACGGCAAGTACACGTTCCGCGTAGACGACCGCGCCCACAAGGCGCAGATCCGGCGGGCGGTCGAGGAGATCTTCGACGTCGAGGTCGTCGACGTTCGCACGCTGAGCGTGCGGTCCAAGCCCAAGCGCCGCGGGCTGCATCGCGGCCACACGCGGTCATGGAAGAAGGCGATCGTGAGGCTCGCGCCGGGCGACCGGATCGAGCTGTTCGAGGGCGCGGCGGTAGCCGAGTAGCGACGGGACCCACGATGGCCTTGAGAAAGACAAGACCGACGAGCCCCGGAAGGCGTTTCGCGACCTACCAGGAGCGCGAAGAGCTGACCACGGATCGGCCCCACAAGCCGCTGACCAAGGGCAAGTCCAAGAGCGCCGGCCGCAACTCGCGCGGCCGCGTCACCGCGCGTCACCGCGGCGGCGGCGCCAAGCGGCGCTACCGCGACATTGACTTCAAGCGGCGCAAGGACGGCGTGCCCGCGAACGTGGCCACGATCGAGTACGACCCGAACCGCACGTGCTACATCGCCCTGCTCCACTACGCCGACGGGCACAAGAGCTACATCCTCGCTCCGCAGGGTCTCGCTCCCGGCGACCGAGTCGAGTCGGGTGAGAACGCCGACATCCGGCCCGGCAACGCGCTTCCGCTGAGCCGGATCCCGACAGGGACGATCGTGCACAACGTCGAGCTGATCGCCGGGCAGGGCGGTCGCCTCGGCCGCGCCGCCGGCACCGCGATCCAGGTTGCCGCCAAGGAGGGCCCGATGGTCACCCTGCGGCTCCCATCGAGCGAGATGCGGATGGTCCGAGCGGACTGCCGGGCGACGGTTGGGACACTGTCGAACACCGAGCACCAGAACGTCAAGATCGGCAAGGCTGGCCGCAACCGCCACAAGGGCAAGCGCCCGCAGACGCGCGGCGTGGCGATGAACCCGGTCGACCACCCGCACGGCGGTGGCGAGGCTCACCACACCCCCGGCGGTCACCCGGTGACGCCGTGGGGCAAGCCGACGCTCGGCTACCGGACGCGCAAGAAGAGCAAGCAGTCCGATTCGCTGATCGTGCGCGGTCGCAGGCGAGGCAAGAAGAAGAGGTAGCGATGGGACGCTCGACCAAGAAGGGCCCGTTCGCCGAGGAGCGGCTGCTGCTCCGCATCCAGCAGCTGAACGAGTCCAACCAGAAGCAGATGATCAAGACCTGGTCGCGCTCCTCGACGATCTTTCCGGAGATGGTCGGGCACACGATTGCGGTCCACGACGGCCGCAAGCATGTGCCGGTGTTCGTCTCCGAGTCGATGGTCGGCCACAAGCTGGGCGAGTTCGCGCCCACCAGGACCTTCCGTGCCCACTCGGGCGAGCGACGCGACAAGGACGTGCGATAGCGATGGCCACCAGCAACGACAAGCAGCCGGACGCGCCGATGGTCCGCGCCCGCGCCCGCTTTCTGCGGGTCGCCCCACGCAAGGCGCGGCTGGTGGCCGACCAGGTTCGCGGCCTGCCAGTGGAAGAGGCGCGCTCCCAGCTCGCGTTCTCCACCCGGGGCGCCGCGCGAGATATCGCCAAGCTGATCGATTCCGCCGCGGCGAACGCCGAGGCCAACCACGACCTGGTCGCCGACGAGCTTCGGGTCGCCGACATCCGCGTGGACGAGGGTCCCGTGCTGCGGCGCTGGCGCGCGCGTGCTCGCGGCCGCGCGACCCGAATAGAGAAGCGAACCAGCCACGTTTCCGTGGCCCTGTCCCCCACCGAGGAGTGAGCGAGTAGATGGGCCAGAAGATCCACCCCGAAGGCTTTCGCGTCGGCTACATCCACGACTGGAAGTCGAACTGGTTCAACGAGCGCGAGTTCTCCGACTACCTGCTCGAGGACATGGCCATTCGCGACCACATCGAGGGCAAGCTCGCCCACGCCGGCCTGTCCGACATCAACATCGTCAAGCAGCGCGGCGAGATCACCGTGGACATCCACACCGCCCGACCCGGGATCGTGATCGGCAAGTCGGGCGCAGAGGTCGACGCGCTGCGCCGCGACTTGCACAAGCTCACTCAGAAGCCGGTGAAGGTGAACATTCGCGAGATCAAGCGCCCGGAACTCGACGCCAAGCTCGTCGCCCAGTCGATCGCCGAGCAGCTCCAGAATCGGGTCGCCTTCCGCCGGGCCATGAAGCGCGCGCTGACGTCCGCGATGCGGTCGGGCGCCAAGGGAGTGAAGGTCCAGGTCTCCGGCCGCCTCGGAGGCGCCGAGATGGCACGCACCGAGGGCTACTCGGACGGCCGCGTGCCGCTCCACACCCTGCGCGCCGACATCGACTACGGCTTCGTCGAGGCGCGGACCACCACCGGGCGGATCGGCGTCAAGTGCTGGATCAACAAGGGCGAGGTCATGCCCGAGGGCTACCGCACGGGCGCCGACGATGAAGAGGAGCTCGCGCCGCGCTCTTTCCGCCGCCGCGGCGGCGATCGCCAGCGCCAGCCGCAGGCCGCGCCGCGGCAAGCCCCGGCACCCGCCGCCCAGCCGGCGGAGACCGCTCCCACCCCGACGGTGACCCCTGCGGCCGGCGAGCAGCCGGCTGCAGAGCCAACGCCTGAGCAGGCGCCGGCCGCGGCCCCGGAGACCACGGCCGAGGGGGGTGATTCGTAGTGCTTATGCCCAAGCGCGTGAAGTACCGCAAGCAGATGCGCGGGCGCATGCGCGGCTACGCCAAGGGCGGAAGCAACGTCGCCTTCGGCGAGTACGGCCTCAAGGCGATGGAGCGCGGCTGGATCACCAACCGCCAAATCGAGGCCGCTCGAGTCGCCATGACTCGCAAGATCAAGCGCGGCGGGAAGGTCTGGATCAACATCTTCCCCGACAAGCCCTACACCAAGAAGCCGGCCGAGACTCGGATGGGGTCGGGCAAGGGCAACCCGGAGGGCTGGGTCGCGGTCGTCAAGCCCGGCCGGGTGATGTTCGAGCTCGCCGGCGTGCCCGAGGACCTCGCCCGAGAGGCGATGCGCCTCGCCGGCCACAAGCTTCCGATCAAGACCAAGTTCGTCCACCGCGAGGGAGCGCAGCAGTGAAGTCCTCCGAGGCACACGCACTTGGCGACCAGGACCTCGTGCAGGCCGTCAAGGACGCGCGCGAGGAGGCGTTCAACCTGCGGTTCAGGCACGCCACCGGCGAGCTCGAGAACACCGCCGGCCTCGGAGACTCGCGGCGCAACCTCGCGCGGCTGTTGACGATCGCGCGCGAGCGGGGGATCGACATCGACAAGGAAATCGGATGACCTCAGAAGAGCGGGAAGAAACGCAGGAGCCCGAGGCTCCGGAGCAGCCCGAGGCCGAGGAGACCCCGGCGGACGACGTTGCCGCCGAGGAGGCCCCGGCCGACGAGCCCGCGGACGAAGCTCCGGCTGATGACGCTGCCGCCGTGCCTGCAGCTGCCACCGACCCCGACGAGGCGGAGCCCCAGACGCCAAAGCAGATTCGCAAGCTGGAACGCTCGCGCGCTTCCGGCCCGGCCCTGCCGCAGCGCTCCCCTGAGGAGCGGGCGGCCGAGCGCGCCGAGCGCACCCGCGCCGAGGCGGCCGCGCGCCGTCGCTATCGCGCCTCACGTAGGGCGAAGCGGGGCGAGCCGCGCCAGGGCACGCCGCCCGCGGAGAGAGTGCCGGGCACGAAGATGGTGCGCCGTGGCAAGGTCGTCTCCGACAAGGCGGACAAGACGATCACCGTCGAGCTCGAGATCGTTCGCCGACACCGCGTGTACGAGAAGGTCGTTCGGCGTTCGCCCACGGTGCGCGCGCACGACGAGCGCAACGAGGCCAACGAGGGAGACATCGTCCGGGTCATCGAGGCCCGGCCGACGTCGCGCACCAAGCGCTGGCGACTGGTCGAGGTTCTGGAGCGCGCCAAGTGATCCAGCAGGAGTCAAAGGTCAAGGTTGCCGACAACTCGGGCGCCCGGGAGATCCTCTGCATCCGCGTCAAGGGCGGCTCACACCGCCGCTACGCCGGCGTGGGCGACGTGATCACCGCAACTGTCAAGCAGGCCACCCCGCACGGCGGTGTGCGCAAGGGCGAGGTCGTCCAGGCCGTCGTGGTTCGCACGCGCAAGCAGCTGGGGCGCTCCGACGGCACCTACATCGCCTTCGACGAGAACGCGGCCGTGCTCATCGACCCGCAGAACAACCCGCGCGGCACCCGCATCTTCGGGCCCGTCGCCCGCGAGCTGCGCGAGCGGAACTTCATGAAGATCGTCAGCTTGGCACCGGAGGTCCTTTAGCGGTGCCTCCTCCCACGACAGCGCGCCTCACCCGGCTGCAAACCGTCGCCACGCGGCGTCCTCGCTCGCTTGCGCACTCTGCGAGTGCGCCACGCTCGCTGCGTCCTTGCCTGGCTCGGTTTTCGCCGGCTGAGTCGCACTCCCGCGGAAGGAGGCACCGCTAGATGGCCAAGGCGATGCGCATCCGTCGCGACGACACCGTGCTGGTGACCGCCGGCAAGGACAGGGGCAAGACCGGCCGCGTGATCCGCACCGAGCCGGGCCGCCGCCGCGTCTTCGTGGAGGGACTGAACATGGTCAAGCGACACCAGCGCCCGCGATCCGTGCGGGACGCGCAGAAGGGCCAGACCGGTGGCATCATCGAGAAGGAGGGCCCGATCGACGTCTCAAACGTGATGCTGGTCGACCCGGCCGACAACAATCCGACCCGGGTGGGCGTGCGCGTGGGCGACGACGGTTCGCGTCAGCGCTACGCGAAGCGCACCGGGAAGACGATCGAGTAGCGAGTTATGGAAGCAACGGTCACAGAGGCAGAGCGAGCCGCGCCACCGCCGCGGCTGCGAGAGCTGTACGAAAACGAGGTCGCCGCGGCGCTGACCTCGAAGTTCGGCTACTCGAGCCCGATGCAGGTCCCGCGCCTGCTCAAGATCACGCTGAACATGGGCGTCGGCGAGGCCAAGCAGTCGACCCCGACGCTCGAGGCCGCCACCGAGCAGCTGGCGACGATCGCGGGTCAGCACCCGAGCGTGCGCCGGGCCCGCAAGTCGATCGCGTCCTTCAAGGTCCGCGAGGGAATGCCCGTGGGCGTCGCCGTGACGCTCCGCGGCGCGCGCATGTGGGAGTTCCTCGACCGGCTGATCACGATCGCCGTTCCCCGAATCCGCGACTTCCGCGGTCTCAACCCCCGCTCGTTCGACGGGCGCGGCAACTACTCGCTGGGGATCCGCGAGCAGCTGATCTTCCCCGAGATCGACTACGACTCGATTGACGAGGTTCGGGGCCTCGACGTCACCATCACCACCACCGCCGCAACCGACGAGGAGGCGTTCGAGCTCCTGCTCGCGCTCGGGATGCCCTTCGCCGAGGACGGGCGACCCGGCGCCGTGGACACGGCCGCCGAGGAGGAAGAGGAGCGCCGCCGCGAGGAGGCCCGACTGCGCGCCGAGGCCGAGCAGGCCGCGCTCGAGCAGCTCAAGGCCGAGAACCCCGAGGCCTACAAGAAGCGCGTGCGCGAGGAAGAGGGCGAAGAGGGCGAAGAGGGGGAGCCGACCGCATCGGCAGAGGAAGAGTCGGGCGAATCCCCAGCCGAGGACTCAGAGGAGTAGCCAAAGATGGCCAAGACTTCAAAGATCGTCAAGCAACGCCGCAAGCAGAAGTATGAGACCCGGGAGCACAACCGTTGCCGCCGCTGCGGCCGCCCGCGCGCCTACTACCGCAAGTTCGGCCTCTGCCGGCTGTGCCTGCGCGAGGCGGCGCACAAGGGCTACGTCCCCGGGATGAGCAAGGCGAGTTGGTAGGAGCAAGTCAGTGCTGACCGACCCGATCTCCGACTACCTGACCCGCATTCGCAACGGGCTGCTGGCGCAGCACCTCGAGGTCGAGGTGCCGGCGTCGCGACTGAAGAAGGAGATGAGCCGGCTGCTCCAGGAGCAGGGCTACATCTCCGAGTACACCGTCGAGCCGACTCCCGTGGGCGAGGTGATCAGGATCAAGCTGCGCTACACGGATGACCGTCAGCCGGTGATCAGCGGGCTGGAGCGCATCTCGCGCCCGGGGCGTCGCCGCTACGTCAACCACAAGGAAGTGCCGCGGGTCCAGGGCGGGATGGGCACCGCGATCGTCTCGACCTCGAGCGGCGTGATGACCGGGCACGAGGCAAAGGCCCGAGGCGTGGGCGGCGAGGTCGTCGCCTACGTTTGGTGAGTGAGTGACTTATGAGCCGAATCGGACGCAAGCCAATTGAGATTCCCCAGGGCGTGACCGTGGACGTCAAGCCCGGCGCGGTGATGGTCAAGGGACCCAAGGGCGAGCTGAGCCAGAGCGTCAGCTCGCAGATGACGGTTGCCGAGGAGAACGGCACGGTCACGGTGACCCGGCCGACCGACCGCGGCGAGGATCGCGCGCTTCACGGGCTCACGCGCAGCCTGATCGCCAACATGGTCGTTGGTGTCACCGACGGGTTCTCCAAGCAGCTGGAGATCCAGGGCGTCGGCTACCGCGCGCGGCTCCAGGGCAACGCCCTCGAGCTCAGCGTGGGCTACTCGCACCCGGTCTCGATCACGGCGCCGGAAGGGATCGAGTTCGAGGTGCCGCAGCCGACGCAGGTGATCGTCCGCGGCATCGACAAACAGCTGGTGGGCGAGGTCGCGGCGCGGATCCGCCGCGTCCGGCCGCCGGAGCCTTACAAGGGCAAGGGCATCCGCTACGTCGGCGAGCACGTGCGCCGGAAGGCTGGAAAGAGGGCGTAGACGGTGGCCGTTCTCACCAAGCCACAGAAGCGCCTGCGCCGGCGTCGCCGCGTCCGGGCGCGCGTGCGTGGCAGCGCCGAGCGACCGCGGCTGTCCATCTTCCGCTCCAACCGCGGCGTCTTCGCCCAGCTGATCGACGACGACCGCGGGCACACGATCGCCTCCGTTGCGTGGACCGAGCCCGAGCTGGCCAAGCTGGGCCCGAAGGAGCAGGCGACGCGCGCCGGCGAGTTGCTCGCCAGCCGTGCCAAGGAGGCGGGCGTGACGGCCTGCGTCTTCGACCGCGGCGGATATCAGTTCCACGGTCGCGTTGAGGCGCTCGCCGAGGGCGCGCGCTCCGGAGGGCTCGAATTCTGACCCGCTACCTTCACTGGTTCTTTTAGATGCGCAAGCCCGAGATAGAGACAGTCAGCCCGCAGGGACTCGACCTGCAGGAGCGCGTGATCGAGATCAACCGCGTGGCCAAGGTCGTCAAGGGCGGCCGGCGGTTCTCCTTCACGGCTCTTGTCGCCGTCGGCGACGAGGAGTCCGTGGTCGGGATCGGCTACGGCAAGGCGCGCGAGGTTCCGCTGGCGATTCAGAAGGCGGTGGAGAACGCTCGCAAGAGCCTGATCCGCGTGCCGAAGTACGGGCAGACGATTCCCCATCGGATCATCGGCCGCTACGGCGCCGGTCACGTCGTGCTGCGCCCCGCCAGCCCCGGTACCGGCGTCATCGCAGGCGGCGGCGTGCGCGCCGTGCTGGAGCTCGCGGGCATCCGCGACGTGCTCTCCAAGAGCATCGGCACGCAGAACCCCATCAACCTCGTCAAGGCGACGATGGACGGGATCGTCAACCTGCGCCGGCCCGAGCAGGTGGCCAAGCTTCGCGGTCTCAGCGTCAACCAGGTTCTGGGCCTGGATCTTCAGGAGAAGTACGCACAGCCGACCAACGGCGCGCCCGAGCCGGCGGCCTCCGAGGCGACGCGCGCGGTGGACGCTGCCGCTGCTGAGTCCGCTGAGCCCAGGGCGGCTGAGCCCTCACCCGCCGGAAACGGAGGCGAAGCCGAGGCTTCCGGCGGAGGTGTTCCGGAGGATGCCGGCGGAGGTGTTCCGACCGAGGAGCCCTCCTGATGACTGAAATCAAGCTCAGACAAACTCGGTCGGCGAACGGCGCAAGCCCGAAGCAGCGCGACACGCTGCGGTCGCTGAAGCTTGGCCAGATCGGGCGCACCTCCACGTTGACCGCCACCCCGCAGCTTCAGGGCATGCTGAGGGTCGTGGGGCACCTCGTCGAGGTCGACGAGAAAGGCAAGTCCTGATGGCCCGCCTGGGACCTGAGGAGATCGGGCTGCACTCGGTGCGGCCCAAGCCCGGCTCGCGCAAGGCTCGCAAGCGCGTGGGCCGAGGTGCCGGCTCGGGCGTCGGCAAGACCTCCGGGCGCGGCCACAAGGGCGCCGGCGCGCGATCAGGCAACAAGCGCAAGCCCGCGTACGAGGGCGGCCAGAACCCGATCCACATGCGAACCCGCAAGCTGCGCGGCCCGCACAAGAAGATGTCGATGCCGTTCGAGCCCTTCCGGACCCACACCCAGCCGGTCAACGTCTCCGACCTCGAAGCGCGATTCAACGCCGGGGCAGAGGTGACGCCGGAGTCGTTGCGCGAGGCGGGACTGGCGAAGCGCCGCCATCCGGTCAAGGTGCTGGGGAGGGGCGAGGTCTCGAAGAAGCTGACGGTCCGCGCGCACGCGTTCAGCGCCTCGGCGAAGGAGAAGATCGAGAAGGCCGGGGGGACGACCGAGGTAATCGAGGGCTAGGCGTTGCTGCAGACCATTGCCAACGCGTTCGCGGTCCCGGAGATCCGGCGCAAGATCGCCTTCACGCTGGCGATGCTGGCGCTCTACCGGCTCGGCGCGTACATCCCGGCGCCGGGCGTCGACATCGACACCGTCGAGTCGATCGAAGACAACTTCACCGGCAGCAACGTCCTCGGCTTCCTGAACCTGTTCTCGGGCGGAAGCCTCCAGCGCCTGTCGCTGTTCGCGCTGGGGATCATGCCCTACATCACCGCCTCGATCATCCTCCAGCTGCTGACGGTGGTGGTGCCGGCCCTAGAGCGCCTCCAGAAGGAGGGCGAGGTCGGCCAGCAGAAGATCACCCAGTACACCCGTTACCTCACCGTCGCCCTGGCCTTCGGCCAGTCGCTCGGCTACGTGTTCCTATTCCAGTCCTTCCAGGACTCGGCCGGGACCAGCGTAGTCGGCGAGCTCACGTTCTCGAAGGTGTTCGTGATCGTGATCTCCCTGACAGCCGGAACCACGCTGTTGATGTGGATGGGCGAGCTGATCACGCAGCGAGGGATCGGCAACGGGATCTCGCTGATGATCTTCGCTTCGATCGCGGCCGGGATCGCGCCCGGCATCTCGAGCTGGTGGAACAACCCCGATCAGGTCTTCGTGGTGATGATGCCCTTCGTCGCACTGGCAGTGATCGTCGGCATTGTCTTCGTCCAGGAGGGCCAGCGACGGATCCCGGTTCAGTACGCCAAGCGAGTGGTGGGCCGGCGGATGACGACGGGCGGGTCCACCTACTTGCCGCTGCGCGTGAACATGGCCGGCGTCATCCCGGTCATCTTCGCCGCCTCGATCATGGCCTTCCCCCCGACGATCGGCCAGCTGCTCAACACGCCCGCCGCACTGGATTTCGCCGCCTTCTTTTCCCCCAACAGCTGGGCCTACGTGGTGGGCGAGGTCTTCTTCATCATCATCTTCACCTACTTCTATACGGCCGTCACCTTCAACCCGGTGGACCAGGCCGACAACCTGAAGAAGTACGGGGGCTTCATCCCCGGTGTGAGACCCGGGCGACCTACCGCCGAATACCTAGACCGGATCCTGTCCAGGCTCACCTTTCCCGGCGCCCTCTACCTGGGTGCGGTCGCGGCGTTGCCGACGATCCTCATCAACCAGACTTCCGCGAACTTCTTCTTCGGCGGCACCTCGATCCTGATCGTCGTCGGCGTGGCGCTCGACACGGTCAAGCAGCTCGAGGCGCAGCTGATGATGCGCAATTACGAAGGCTTCCTGAAGTAGGAGCTCCGTGTCGGAGCTGAACCTGATCCTGCTGGGCCCGCCCGGGAGCGGCAAGGGAACGCAGGGGGAGCGCCTGCAGGAGGACTTCCGGCTCCCCTACTATGCGACCGGAGACATCCTCCGCGCGGCCGTGCGCGAGGGCACCGACCTGGGCCGCGAGGCGAAGGAGTACATGGACCGGGGCGATCTCGTCCCCGACGAGGTGATCGTTGGCGTGATCGCCGAGCGGGTGGCCAGCCCGGAGGCGGCCGACGGGTTCATCCTCGACGGCTTTCCGCGCACGATCCCGCAGGCCGAAGCCTTGGAGTCGAAGATGGCGGAACTCGGCCGTGGGATCACGGCCGCGATCTTGATCGAGGTTCCCGACGAGGAGGTCGTGCGGAGGCTGGGCGGGCGGCGCACGTGCGTCAAAAACGGCCACGTCTTCCACGTCGAGTTCGACCCGCCCAAGAACGAGGGCGTCTGCGACGTCTGCGGCGCTCGGCTCGAGATCCGCGACGACGACAAGCCGGAGGTGATCCGGCACCGCCTCGAGCAGTACCACGAAAAGACCGAGCCGCTGATCTCCTACTACGAGGGTCGCGGCCTGCTGAGGCGGGTAGACGGCTCCTTGCCACCGGACGACGTGGGTGACAGGATCAGGGCACTGATCGCCACACTGAAGATGGAAGAACAGCTTTAGCGCGCCAGAGATGTATCGCGGCGGAATTGTCATCAAGACCTCGGACCAGATCGAAGCCATGGCGGCGGCCGGCTCGATCCAGGCGCGCTGCCTCCGCATGCTGCGCTCGAAGTGCCGGCCCGGCGTGACGACCGCCGAGCTCGATCAGGCGGCCGAGCGGTTCATCACGTCCCAGGGCGCAGAGCCGTCCTTCCTCGGCTACCGCGGCTTTCCCGGATCCATCTGCGCCTCGCCGAACTCCATGGTCGTCCACGGGATTCCCGGCGACTACGAGATGCGACGCGGTGACGTCCTGTCGCTCGACGTCGGAGTGACCAAGGACGGCTGGGTGGCCGACGCCGCGATCACGGTGCCAATCGGCGCGGTGACGCCGGAGGCGAGGCAGCTCTTGGGGACGACCGAGGCGGCCCTGCACGCCGGCACCGAGCAGGCCCGGCCGGGCAATCACCTCGGCGATATCTCACACGCCATTCAGCGCCGCGTCGAGTCCGACGGGCTCTCGATCATCCGCAGCCTCGTCGGCCACGGCGTGGGGCGCGACATGCATGAGGACCCGCAGGTGCCCAATTACGGCGAGCCGGGGCGCGGACCCGCGCTCGAGGCCGGGATGGTCCTGGCGATCGAGCCGATGGTCAACGCCGGGGGCCCAGAGGTGCGCCTCGGCGAGGACGGCTGGGCCGTCTACTCGGCCGATAGCTCGCTCGCGGCCCACTTCGAGTTCACCGTTGCCATCACCGAGGACGGCCCGCGCATCCTCACCCCCTGGCACGAGGGCAGACGCGGCTGATCCTGGCCCCAGTCCGTGCCTGACCACGCACGGACGCAAGGGGCATCCTGCTAACCTTCTCGCTCGGCCTCAGGGCCGTCTAGTGGTGCCCGCGGTCCGACTCCTGGGACCGGCGGGCCTTCTCGAGTAAGCAGTCCGATACGACCCGAGAGAGGGCGATGAAGGTTCGAGCGTCCGTAAAGCCGATGTGTGAGAGATGCCGGGTGATCCGGCGTCGCGGCGTGGTGCACGTGATCTGCTCGAACCCCCGTCACAAGCAGCGGCAGGGCTAGTCAGAGGTTTCTAATGGCGCGAATTGCAGGCGTGAACATCCCAACCGACAAGCGAGCCGAGATCGGCCTCACCTACGTGCACGGCATCGGCCGCTCGAGCGCGAACGAGATCCTGAAGCAGGTCGGCGTCGACCCCGACACCAAGGTCAAGGACCTGACCGAGGACGAGACGGTCAAGCTGCGCGAAGCGGTCGAGTCGCGCGAGGTCGAGGGCGACCTGCGCCGCGAGCGCTCCCAGAACGTCAAACGCCTCGGCGAGATCGGCTCTTACCGCGGTCTGCGCCACCGACGCGGGCTGCCGGTTCGGGGCCAGCGCACCAAGACCAACGCCCGGGGCCGCAAGGGCCCGAGGAAGATGAGCGTCGCTGGGAAGAAGAAGGCCCCGGCGCCGAAGTAGGGATAGCTCCACGTGCCTCAGCCAAAGCGCAGCAAGGGTCGCTCCCGTCGGCGGGTGAAGAAGAACATCGCCTACGGCATCGCCCACATCAAGACGAGCTTCAACAACACGATCGTGACCATCACCGACACCGACGGCAACGTCGTCTGCTGGGAGTCGGCCGGATCGGCCGGTTTCAAGGGCTCGCGCAAGTCGACCCCCTTCGCCGCTCAGGTGACCGCCGACTCCGCCGCCCGCAAGGGCATGGAGCACGGCCTCGAGCGGGTGGAGGTCCACGCCAAGGGCGCGGGCTCCGGGCGCGATACCGCGATCCGCTCGCTGCAGGCGGCCGGCCTTCAGGTGACCACGGTCAAGGACGTGAGCCCGCAGGCCCACAACGGCTGCCGGCCGAAGAAGCGGAGGCGTCTGTAATGGCCCGCGACACCGGACCGCAGTGCAAGCAGTGCCGCCGCGAGGGGCAGAAGCTGTTTCTCAAGGGGCAGCGTTGCCTGACGGAGAAGTGCGGCGTGGAACGGCGCTCCTATCCGCCGGGCGAGCACGGGCGCGGGCGCGTGCGGGCCTCCGAGTACCGTCAGCAGCTGCGCGAGAAGCAGAAGGCGCGCCGCTACTACCAGCTGCTCGAGCGCCAGTTCCGGCGCTACTACGAGAAGGCGGCTCGCCAGCCGGGCGTCACCGGCGAGAACCTGCTGCAGCTGCTCGAGCGCCGGCTGGACAACGTGCTCGTTCGCCTGGGCTTCGCGGCTTCGCGGCGCCAGGCACGCCAGCTGATCAGCCACGGCCACTGGATGGTCAACGGCCGCCGAGTCGACATCCCCAGCTACCAGGTCCGGCCCGACGACGTGATCTCCATCCGGCCCGAGTCCAGGGCCGCCGACGTCGTGCGGTCCGCGACCGAGCTGACGGCCGTCGTCCCGCCCTGGCTGCAGGCCGATCACGACGCGCTGACCGCCAAGGTGCTCCGCCTGCCGGAGCGCGGCGAGATCGTCTCGCCGGTCGAGGAGCAGCTGATCGTCGAGCTCTACTCCAAGTAGCGCTCACAAGTCTTCGTACCAACAACGCAAAGAGGAAGCAATGACCACCCTGCCCGAGTTCCAGATTCCAAAGATCTCCAGCGAGAGCACCGACGAGCACCGCGGAACGTTCACGATCGAGCCCCTCGACAAGGGCTTCGGCTACACGTTCGGCAACTCCCTGCGTCGGGTCCTGCTCTCTTCGCTTGGCGGTGCGGCGATCAAGAGCGTCCGCGTCGAGGGCGTGGCGCACGAGTTCTCGACCATCTCCGGGGTCAAGGAGGATGTCACGGACATCGTCCTCAACCTCAAGGACGTCGTCGTGCGCATGCACACGGATGCTGACGAGGTCGAGGCGCCGCTCGTCGCCACCGGGCCCGGCGACGTGAAGGCGAAGGACATCGACCTTCCAGCCGGCGTGGAGATCCTCAACCCCGACGCCCACATCGCGACGCTCGAGAAGCGCACCAAGCTCGAGATCTACCTCACGATCGGTCGCGGCCGCGGCTACTCGCCGGCGGAGGAGAACAAGGACGAGGATCAGCCGATCGGAGTGATCCCGATCGACTCGATCTTCTCGCCGATCCGCCGTGCGTCCTACGCGGTCGACTCCGCCCGCGTCGGGCAGCGCACCGACTTCGACAAGCTTTCACTCGAGGTCGAGACCGACGGCTCGATCGAGCCGGGCACGGCGCTGCGCGAGGCCGCGGAGATCCTGATCAAGAGCCTGGCGATCTTCACCGATGCCGATCGGGTCGAGGAGCTGACCAGCCGCGACGGCGCCGACGGCGCCGAGGCCGGCTATCCGCCGCTCGCCCCGGCCGAGGGTGACGATCGCCTGATCGAGGAGCTCGAGATCGGCGTCCGCGCCTACAACTGCCTCAAGCGGGCCGGCATTCAGACCGTCGGCGACCTGGTCCAGCGCTCGGAGTCGGAGCTCAACGCGATCCCGAACTTCGGCAGGCGCTCCACCGAGGAGGTCAAGGAGGCGCTCAACGCGCTCGGCCTCGCCCTGCGCGGCGAGTGAACTGCGCGGGGCAGCGAATAATCTGAGGCCATGCGGCACCGCCGGCAGCGAAACAAGCTCAGTCGCGACTCCGCCCACCGCAAGGCGCTGCTGCGAAACCTCCAGCGCGAGCTGATCGAGCACGAGCGCATCCAGACCTCGCAGGCGAAGGCCCGTGCTGTCAAGCCGAAAGTCGAGAAGCTGATCACCCTCGCCAAGCGCGGCGACCTACACGCACGCCGTCAGGCCCTGTCGGCGCTGGGCCAGGACAAGTTCCTGGTCCACAAGCTGTTCGAGGAGGTTGCCCCGCGCTACGCCGAGCGGCAAGGCGGCTACACGCGGATCGTCAAGCTTGGGCCGAGGCGCTCCGACTCGACCGAGATGGTCTTTCTCGAGCTGGTCTAACGGCGTGGTCGCTTTGCAGTAATCCGCTGCTCGGCCCTGTTGGGCGGGGCTAGACTCGCTCGAGAATGGGGGCAAAGAGAGGCAGTCGGCTCGTCGCGTTAGGCGCGATGGCGGTGTGTGTGCTGGTGCCGGCGGCCGCCGCGCAGGCGGCGAGCTTCGAAGTCACGAATACCGCCGACAGCGGCGACGGCTCGCTGCGCCGGGCGATCCTCGACGCCAACGCAGCGGAAGGTGCCGACGACATCGACGCCACGGGCGTCTCGGGAACGATCGACCTGCAGGGCGCGCTTCCGGCCCTGTCGGAGGCGGTGAACCTCACCGGTCCCGGGGCGGACCAGCTGACCGTGCGGCGCGACACAGGCGGCGAATATCGGATCTTCGACATCGCCTCCGGCCTTGTCGTGACCATCTCCGGACTCACGATCGCCGACGGCAGCGTGAGCGGTGATGGCGGTGGGCTCTACAACGCCGGCACCCTGACCGTGCACGACACCGCGATCACCGGCAACCACGCCGACGGTTCCGGCGGAGGCATATACGTCGAGATGTCCGCCTCTGTGAACCTGATCGCGAGTGAGGTCAGCGACAACTCCACTGGCGGGGGCGGTGGCGGGATCTATTGCAATTCGGATGGCGAGCCAGCTGGCGAGGCGAATGTCAGCGCGTCGACGATCGCCGGGAATACGGCGAGCGGTGGCGGCGGGATGGCGTGCCCAGCATCGATCGAGGATTCGACCGTGGCCGGGAACTCCGCGACTCGCGGCGGCGGTCTGTCGGCCCATCTGGAGCTGTTCGTCGTCGACAGCCTGATCGCCGGGAACGCGGCGGCTGAAAACGGAGGCGGTGTCGCGTCGGCAGCTGCGGAGGTACTCATCATCTCGAGCGAGGTGAGGAATAACTCGGCGGGTCTTAGGGGGGGTGGCATCGAAGCGGGCTTCGTCGCAATTGTCAGGATCGACACGACGACCGTGAGTGGGAACGCGGCGGCGAGAGGTGGCGGCGGAATATTCGTCGACCAAGCGGCCACGATCACGGCGTCAACGATCTCCGGGAACACGGCGACAGGGACCAGTGCCGATGGGGGCGGCCTCTTGATGCACGATATCGCCCAGGTCTCGAACTCGACCATCACCGAGAACACGGCGACCGGGGATGGCGGCGGGATTTCCTCCCGCCCGGGGGAGATCTTTCCCATTACCAGCACTACGGTCGCGCGGAACGCGGCGAATCGGGGATCGAACCTCTTCGAGGAGGAGTCGGGGACAGAGCTGACTAGTACGATCCTCGCCGAGCCCCTCGGCGGCGACAACTGTGCACGGTCCAGGGAAGACGTCCTCCCGGCCGAGTCGCGGGGCCACAACCTCGCAGATGACGACAGCTGCTCACTCGACGACCCCACCGATCAACAGGGAGTCGCCGCCCTGCTCTGGCCGCTCGCCGACAACGGAGGGCCGACGGAGACGATGATCCCGGCATCGGCCAGCCCGGCGATCGACCAGGGCCTCGCGGGTGGCCTGACGACCGACCAACGCGGGTTTAGTCGGCCTCAGGACCTCCTCGACATCCCGAACCCCGCAGGAGGCGACGGTGCGGACGTCGGGGCCGTCGAGCTCCGGGAGGGCGAGTTCGTGCCGACGCCGCCGGGCGTCGACCTCATCCCCCCAAAGACGAAGTTCACGATCCGCCCGAAGAAGAACATCCGCAGCGAGGGCGGGCCGGTAGAGGTGCGGTTCGGGTTCTACGGGGAGGACGATGTCAGCCCGCCATCGGAGCTCAGCTTCGAGTGCGAGCTCGACAGCGAGCCGGCCAGGCCGTGCTCCTCGCCGGTCGATGGCACGGTCGGCATCGGCCGCCACACCTTCCGGGTCTGGGCTATCGACGAGGCCGGCAACGCCGATCCCACCCCGGCGCGGTACCGGTTCAAGGTCAGGCAGAAGAACTGAGTCGTCTCTAGCCTCACGTGGCCGCATGGCCGCGCACAAGCTCACGATCGCCTACGACGGGACCCGGTTTGCCGGCTGGGCCGCGCAGCCCGAGCTGAGAACCGTGCAGGGCGAGCTCCAGGCGGCGCTCGCCCGCATCCTTGGCCACGAGCGCGTCGAGCTGACTGTCGCCGGGCGCACGGACGCTGGGGTCCACGCGCTCGGCCAGGTCGCGAGCTTCAATCACGCCGGGGAGCCGCCCGACCGGTTCGCCGAGCGGCTGAACGCGGTGCTGCCATCGGACGTCGCCGTACGCGGCGCCGAACGCGCCCCCGAGGGCTTCGACGCACGCCGCGACGCCAAGTCGCGCCGGTATCGCTACCGGGTGCTCGCCTCGCCGATTCGCGACCCGTTCGAGGAAGGCCGGGCCCTGTGGTGGCGCTATCCACTCGAGCGGGAGGCGCTCGACGAATGCGCCGCCGCCGTGATCGGCAAACACGACTTCACAGCCTTCACGCCGACCGACACCGAGCACGTCCTCTTCGAGCGCAACGTGATCGAGTGCGCCTGGGAGGAGGAACGGCCGGAGCTGCTGGCGCTGGAGATCGAGGCGCCCTCGTTCATGCGCAACCAGGTGCGGGTACTGGTGGGCACGATGCTCGAGGTCGGCGGCGGCCGTCGCAGCGTCGAGGACTTTCGATCTCTGCTCGAGGGGGCGCCGCGGGACCGGGCGGGCGAGACCGCACCCTCGCACGGCCTCTACTTGGTCGGCGTTGAGTACTGAGCCCGATTAGGATCGCTTCCGAACCCACGGACCGGGAGCGCAAATGAAGATTCGAGCAGCAGTTCTGGAGGAATTCGCCAAGCCGCTCGAGGTGCAGGAACTCGAGCTCACCGAGCCACGGGATGGGGAGGCGCTCGTGCGTCTCGTCGCCTGCGGCGTCTGCCACACCGACCTGTACACGGCGTCGGGTGTCGATCCCTCGGGCTACGCGCCGACCGTGCTCGGCCACGAGGGCGCGGGTGTCGTGGAGTCCGTGGGCCCGGGTGTGATCTCGGTCGAGCCGGGCGACCACGTCGTCACCCTCTTCTCGCCGCAGTGCCGTGAGTGCGTCCACTGTCGCGACGACCGAACCAACATCTGCCTCGCTATCCGCGACCAGCAGAACAAGGGCTACCTTCCCGACGGCTCCACGCGACTGCAGCGGGACGGTGAGGACATCCGCCACTTCATGGGCACGTCGACGTTCGCCGAGTACACGGTGATGCCCGAGATCGCCCTCGCCAAGATCAACCCGGAGGCGCCCCTCGATCACGCATGCCTGTTCGCTTGCGGGCTCTCAACCGGGCTCGGGGCCGCGATCAACACGGCGAAGGTCCGCGAGGGATCGACCTGCGTCGTCTTCGGGGCGGGCATGGTCGGCCTTGGCGCCGTCGCCGGGTGTCGCCTCCAAGGCGCCGAGCGGATCATCTGCGTCGACCTGTCCGAGGATCGGCTCGAGCTGGCGCGCGGCCAGGGAGCGACGGAGACGATGATCGGCGGCGATGACGTGGTCGAGCGGATCGTCGAGGAGACCGACCGCTTCGGGGCCGACTACACGTTCGAGGCCACCGGCAACGTGGGCGTGATGCGCCAGGCGGTGGAGTCGGCGCGGATGGGGTGGGGCCTGGCCACGGTCGCCGGCGTGGCCGGCAAGGGCGAGACGCTGGACATCGTCCCCCGCTTCCTGATCACGGGCCGAAGGGTCGCAGGCTCGTCCTTCGGCGGGGTCAAGGGCCGCGACCAGGTGCCCCAGTTCGTCGAGCGCGCGATGGCGGGCGACATCGACGTTGCCCCCTTCGTCTCGCACCGGATCACCCTCGACGACGTGAACCGGGGCTTCGAGCTGATGGAGGCCCAGGACGGGATCCGCAGCGTGATCGAGTTCAACTGAGCGCAGCCGCATGATCCTGCAGCGAGTCGAAGAGCAGACGATGTGGCTGTCCAACGCGTACCTCATCGTCGACGAGCCTGGGGGCAAGGGGGTGCTCGTCGACTCCAACGAGGTCACGGAGCCGCTCGTCGAGCGGGTGGACCGAGAGGGCACCGAGATCACCCACCTCCTGCTGACGCATCACCACCACGACCACGTCGTCGGCGCCGAGAAGCTCGCTGAGCGCTACGGCGTCCCGGTGCTGGCGCACCCGCTGGCCGCGGACCTCCTCGACGGCAAGGTCACCGAGACCATGGACGACGGCGACGTGATCGAGTCGGGCGACCTGCGAATCGAGGTGATGCACACACCGGGCCACTGCGGCGACCACCTCGCCCTGTTCCTCGACGGCACCGACTGTCTCACCGCCGACGTGCTGTTCAAGGGGACGGTTGGAGGAACGCGCGCGCCCGGGGCCACGGGCTTCGCCGATCTCAAGAACTCCATCATGGAGCGGCTGATGAAGCTGCCGCCCGAGACGCGGATCCATCCCGGGCACAAGGAGCCCTCGACCATCGGCGACGAGTGGGAGTCCAACCCGTTCATCCGCGTCTGGCGCGGGCTTGACGAGGAGAGCTCCGACCCGGTTTCGATCGGCCCCCCGGATGCGACGGAGCGCGAGGAGGCGACCCTGGTGCTCTGGGCCCCCGACTACGACGGCGGAAACAAGGCGTGGGTCCGCTTCGCCTCGGGCGAGGACGCGATCGTCGGCGGCTCCCAGGTCAAGCGCGAAGGCTGACCTCAGCTCCCGCTGAGCTCGACCTCCGGCCGGAGGCTGGCGGGCCGATCATGCAG
The DNA here is from genome assembly GCA_046728015.1 of Actinomycetota bacterium. Classification (GTDB taxonomy): domain Bacteria; phylum Actinomycetota; class Thermoleophilia; order Solirubrobacterales; family 70-9; genus DATAFO01. The sequence continues at coordinate 20,171 of JBKPDQ010000122.1, read as the reverse complement.
GTACATCGCGGTGCCAGTCGCCAGCGCAACGGGCCTGCCGTCGGCGTTGGAGATTCGCGCCCGCGAGATCGCCAGCGTGCGGCCGGAGTGCTCGACCGCCGCTTCGGCGGTGAGGTCGCGCCCGTCCGGCGGCACGGGACGGAGGTAGTTGACCTTGAGGTCGAGCCCGGCGACCGCCGTTCCGGCGGCGGCCTTCGTCATCACGGCCATCAGCATCGCCGTGTCGGCGAGCATCGCGATCGTTCCTCCCTGAAGCAGCCGGGTGGGGCTCGCGAGCCACTCGCTCGCCGGCATCACCGCGGTCACGGCGCCGTCGCTCGCCTCGAGTGGCCTCATCCCGGTCAGGAAGTGGATCGGCGGCGGGGGTAGCTCGCCCCGGATCTGGCGGGCGAGGATTTCGGCACCGCCGAGCTCCGCCCACGTCTCCTGAGCGAGAATGGTCTCGGGCGGCGGTCGCAGGTAGGGATCGGGCGTCGCCATTCCAGGAGGCTCAAACGTGCGGACCTCCTCGGGGGGCTCGGGCGCCGGGTCGATCCTCGGCAGGATCGACAGGCGTGACGTACCGTGGGCGACCAGCCGATCGGTGTCGGCCTCGATCAGGAACGCTTCGGAGAGGCCTACCGACCGCCCGGTGTGGATCGCCTGCCCTGCGGCGGTCAACGTCCCGTCCGGGCGCTCGCCCGGCGCCTGCTGCTTGCCGGGACGGGCCGGCCGCAGGAAGGTGAGGGAGAGCTCGGCCGTGGTGTAGGGCGTGGCGGCCGGAAGCCCCGTCTCAACCGAGCAGCCGAACGCGATGTCGGCGAGGATCGCCAGGGTCCCGCCGCCGATCACCCCGGCCGGGTTGGACAGCCAGGCCGAGGCGGGCATCTCTGCCTCCGCGGTGCCGTGACCGAACCTCGTCGGCATCGCGCCCGTGAGGTGGAAGAGGGGCGGGGGCGGCATGGCACCCTGCTGCCACTTGCGCATCCGCTCACGCCCGCTCCAGCCGATCACCGCCGGATCCGGATAGCCGCCCCGCACGGGCTCCTTCCAGATCTCGGTCCCGTCGCCGCCCACCGCTCGACGGTATCCGACTCCGGTCGCCTGAGATTCCGACCGGGATCGTCGGGATTCGTGTATCGTGCCGGTCCCGCGTGATTAGGTAGCCCTAATAAGGGTGGCCGAACGCGAGATAAGGGTTTCCATAGACTCGACAGCCTGGAGGCTTTGAATGCGAAAAAAAAGGACGGTCGCGGTGGCGCTCACCGCGCTCGCACTCGGGGGTCTCGCCGCCTGCGGCGACGACGACTCGGACGAGAGTTCGGAAACCGCGAGCGTTACGCCGGAGCAGGCGAGCACGGAAATCGGCGAGGTCAGGGCCGGGCTCGACGAAGCGCTCGCCACCTACGAGGATGGCGACGCCGAGCAGGCGCAGCGGCTGGCCGAGGATGCCTATCTAGAGCACTTCGAGCTCGTCGAGGGGCCGCTGGAGGAGGCCGATCCGGAGCTGAACGAGGAGCTCGAGGAGACGATCCGCGAGGAGTTCGTCGGCGAGATCGAGTCGGGCGCGCCTCAGGCGGATGTCGAGGCACTTCGCACCGAGATCGACCGTGGTCTCGACGAAGCCGAGGAGGCGCTGAGCGCCGGGAGCTGACCACGGCTTGAGCCCGCGAACCCTCCTCCTCGCAGTCGTCCTGGCTCTAGCGGCCGGCGCCAGCCTGCCGGCTACGGCGCTGGGGCAGGACGTGAGTGTTGACGAGGCGATCGACGAGATCACGATTGCGCGCGAGCTCGCCGATCAGGCCGTTGACGCTGCGGATGGCGATCGCGAGCGCGGCTATGAGCTCGCGCGTGAGGCATACCTCGAGCACTTTGAGCTGGTCGAGATTCCGCTGCGGCTTCGCGACCCCAACCTGGTCCTGGATCTCGAGTTCGACTTCGCGGAGCTGCGCGACGGAATCCGGGACGGTGCGTCGCTGGACGAGGTTCGCGATACCGAGCGAACCGTCCAGGCGGGCCTGGACGACGTCGAGCGCGCGCTCACCGACGAGGGGTTCGCCGCGCCTGCGGTCGCCTTCGGGTTCTCATTTTCGATCCTGTTCCGCGAGGGACTTGAGGCGACGCTGCTGATCGCGATCCTGTTGAGGTCTCTCGAGGCCGCGCGAGCGAGCAACTACCGCCGTCCGCTCGCCTGGGGAGCGGCAGCAGCTATCGCCGCGACAGCAGCCACATTCGGTCTCACGCTCACCGTGATCGAGATCGCGCCGCTGAATCGCGAGCTGCTCGAGGCGGTGGCAGCGTTGTTAGCCGTGGCCGTCTTGTTCGTCGTCACCTTCTGGCTGGTCTCGCGCCTCGAGCACCGCCGGTGGATGGAGTTCATGCGATCCCGCGTCTCGGCGGCCGTGACCGCCGGCGGGGCACTCGCCTTCGCTGGGCTCGGGTTCATGGCGGTCTACCGCGAGGGCTTCGAGACAGTGCTGTTCTACCAAGCGCTCACCCTCTACGCCGAGGGCCTGATCCTATGGGTTGTGCTCGGCGCCGTCGTGGCGGCAGGCGCTCTGGTGGGAATTGGCTACGCCGTCTTCGGACTGGGGCGCAAGCTTCCCGTAAAGCCGCTGTTGATCGGCGGGGCGGCGATCCTGCTGCTGCTCTCGGTCGCGTTCGCGGGCAACGCCGTTCGCTCTCTGCAGGAGGTGGACGTCATCGGCGCGACCCCGATCGAGGGCGAGTGGGCGCGCTTGCCGATCTTCCTCGCCGAGCTGACCGGGATCCACCCGACGGTGGATGGAATCGCGGTCCAGGCAGGAATGCTCGTCGTCTACGCCCTCGGGGCCCTGTACGTTTTCGTGATCAGGCCGGCGAGGGAGCGCCGCTCAGCGCGGCCGGCAGAGGAGGCGGCGTGACCGCGATCGCCTCGGGCAGTGTTCTCGGGCGCAGCGCCGAATCGGTGACAGCGACGCTGCGTGTGGGCGTGGATGTCGGCGGCACGTTCACCAAGGCGGTTGCGGTCGACTCGCAGGGTCTGGAGCTGTCTTCCCAGGCCGTTGTACCGACGACCCACGCTGCGTCCACGGGTGTCACCGAGGGCGTCGTGCGGGCACTGACGGTGCTGCTGAGTGGGGTCGCCGACGCGCGCGAGCGGGTCGACCTCGTCGCATTCTCCACAACCCAGGCGATGAACGCGCTCCTCGAGGGCGACGTCGCGTGGGTCGGGATCGTGGGCATCGGTGTAGCGCCCGACCTACGCGCAGCGCGGCGGCGCACGAAGGTCGGCGAGATCGAGCTCGCGCCGGGGCGTGCGCTTCACACCGAGCATGAGTTTCTCGATGCGACCCGCGGCCTCGGCAACGCCGAGATCGACGCGGCGCTCGAACGTCTGCGCGCAGCGGGCTGCGAGACGATTGCAGTTTCGGGGGCGTTCTCGGTGGACGCTCCCCAGCATGAGGTCGCGGTCGCTCGCCGGGCGGCGAGGTTCAGCATGCCGGCGTGCGCGGGTCACGAGCTCAGCGGGGCCTACGGCCTCGAAACACGGACCGTCAGCGCAGCCATCAACGCGGCCATCCTCCCGGTGATGGAGCGAACGGCGTCGCTGGTGCGCCGTGGGCTCGAGGACGCCGGAATCGCAGCCCCGTTGATCGTGCTCAGAGGAGACGGCGGCGCGATGGACGCCGACGTCCTCCGTCGCCGGCCGTCGTTCACAGTGGGATCCGGTCCGGCCGCGGGCGTGGCCGCGGCGCTGCACAGCGCCGAGATCACCGACGGGATCGTGATCGAGTGTGGCGGGACGAGCACCAATGTCTCGGTGGTCAAGCGCGGGCGACCGGTGCTGCGCACCATCAAGGTCATGGGCCGGCCTACTGCGATCCGGTCGATCGACAGCTGGGTGGTCGGAGCCGCGGGCGGCAGCCTGCCTTTGCTCGGTCGCCGGCGCGTCGCGGAGGTCGGACCCCGAAGCGCCCACCTCGCCGGCCTCGAGTACGCGTGCTACGCCGATCCCGCGGAGCTCGAGCAGGGTGTGCGGATCGAGCTGATTGCTCCGCAGGAAGGAGACCCGGATCGTTACGCGGTGGTGGCCGTTAGAGACCGCCGACTTGCTCTGACCGCCACGTGCGCGGCAAACGCGCTTGGTCTCGTCGAGCCCAAGACCTACGCTCGGGGCTCCCGGGATGCGGCGCTCGCCGCGTTCGCGCCGCTCGCCGAGCGCCTGCGGATGAACCGGGCAGAGGACGCCGCTCAGGCCGTGCTCGATGGCGCGCTCGCCAAGATCGCCCGCGCCGTCGACGATGCAGCCGACCACCACGACCTCGGAGGTGGCGTGCCCCTCGTCGCGCTCGGCGGCGCGGCCGAGGCGCTGGTGCCCGAGCTCGCCCGGCGGTCCGGCCGCCCGGTAGTCCGTCCTTCCCACCCCGAGGTCCTGTCTTCCGTCGGAGCCGCGATCTCGCTCGTCAGGGCGGAGGTGGCCCGGGCGCCGGGCGGTGGCCGCGCCAGGTCGACCAGCGGCGCCGCGTCGCGGCGGGGCGGCCTGGAGATCGTTCGGGAGGCGGAGCGTGCCTGCGTCGACGCCGGCGCGGCGCCCGAGACCGTCGTCGTCGAAACCTCGTATGACGCAGATGAGGGCGTGATCCGAGCTCAGGCGACGGGCGCTGTCGCGCTGGAGACAGGAGCGGCGGAGCGCAAGCGCGCATCGAGCGGGGAGTGCCGCGCGGCTGCAGCGACGGCGCTCGGCGCCGAAGAGCTGGAGCTGGCTTCCGACGGCGAGTACTACTCGGTGTTCGTGGCCCCGGGCAGCCGCCCATCGGCGGCGATCGTCGACGCTCACGGTGCCGTCCCGCTGGTCGAACGCTCGGCGACCGTCGTCAGCGATGTGGATGACGCGTTCCTTGGTCGGCTCGAATCGGCACTCGAGGATTTGTCGCTCAGCCTCGGGATCGCAACGCTGCTTCCGCGTGTGACGATTCTCGCGGGCCCGAGGTTGCTGGATCTCTCCGATGCCCGTCACGCGGAAGACGTGCTCGCTGCAGCTCGGACCGCTGTTGCTGACCGGCCCGGCCTCGCAACGGCGGTGCTCGCCCGCTGATGTCGCTCTACCGGCAGGCGGGCGGCACAAGTCGGCGCGTCGCGATTGCGGCGACCGTGGTCGCGCTCTTGATCGGCGGCGCCGCCGGTTTCGCGATTGGCCGTGGCAGCGTTGACGAGCCCAGCCTCTCCGAGCAGGTAGACGGTGTCCGGGAGTCGCTCCAGCCTGCGCGCACCGCGCTCGAGCTGGTCACCATCGAGTACCCGGAGGCGGTCAACGGCGGCGAGATCGTCGCGGAAACGGAGTACGCGGCGGCACAGTCGCAGGCGCAGACAGCCGCGTCGACCCTCGAGGCCGCCGAGGAGGACCTGCGGGCGATCTCGCCGGATTCATACGAGGCGGCCGTGGAGGCCGTGGACGAGGTGAGCGCCCGGATCGAGGCCGTGGACGATCCGGCAGCGGTCGAGGCCGCGGTGAGAGCCGCCCACGACGCCGTCGACGCCGCGGCCGGCGCCCCGGCGTAACGCTCGGGGGCTAGACGTCGAGGGCGGCTTGGTGCGGATGCTGCTCCGTCCCGCCATGCGGGCCGACGTGGAGCACCTCCCAGCCTCTGGCGATCAGTGCGTCGGCGATCAGCTGTCGGTGGCAGTTGCGCCAGTCCCCCTCCGCGCACATCACGGCGGTTCGCCGGCTGAGCGCGAGGTCCTCGAGGCGGCGCAGCCCCGCGGCGAACTCCTCGCTCTGCATGTGCTGCGCGTACGCGGCAAGCGCGCCGCTCAGCGTGCTCCTCGCCCCCGAGGTGCGCGGTCGGCGCAGGCCACCGAGCTCATCGCCGAACGGCGCGTAGGCGATCCCGGCCTCCTCGAGCGAGACCTCGAGGGCCCGGGAGTTGAACTGCGGGTTGCGCCGAGACGCTGGGCGCCGTCGGACGTCGGCGATCGCCTCGACCGAGTGCTCACCAGCCAGCGCGATAAAGCGTTCCACGGGATGCGTGGAGTGCCCGATGGTCAGGATTTGGGGGCGTTGCTCCATACCATGGGATTACACAGATCGTGCTTGTGCTGCTCACAAACGACGACGGAATCGAGGCTCGTGGCCTGCACGCCATGCGCGAGGCCCTGCTGGAGATCGAGTCGCTCGACGTGCGTGTGATCGCCCCCGATTCCAACCGCAGCGGCACCGCGCGCAGCATCACCACGCGCTCGCCGTTGTGGGTGGAGGAGGTGCGGTTTGACGACGGCGGCATCGGCTTCGCCACGGAAGGCACCCCCGTCGACTGCGTGCGCTTCGCCGACCTGGGTCTGCTCGGAGGGCGCCCCGATCTGATCGTGTCCGGCATCAACCACGGCTCGAACCTCGGCGACGACGTCACCTACTCCGGCACCGTCGCGGCGGCGTTCGAGGGGATCGTGCTCGGGATTCCCGCGATCGCAATCTCACAGCAATCCGAGGGGCGGGAGATGGGCTTTCGGTTCGCGCGCGAGTTCGACTTCCCCCTCGCGGCGGCGATCGGCCGCGAGATCGTGCGCACGATGATGGCCCACCCGCTTCCCCCCGGGACCTTGTTGAACGTCAACGTCCCTGGCGGGGAGGTCAACGGGATCGAATTCACAGGCCTCGGCAAGCGCCTGTATGACGACGAGCTGAAGCTGGTCGAAGAGGCCGGCGATGGGCGGCGTCGCTACAACATCTACGGCTTCGAGCCGTCCTTCGAGGACGAGCCGGGGACCGATCTCGCGGCGGTCGCCCGGGGCAAGGTGTCGTTGACCCCTGTGCACTTCGATCTCACGCATCGCGACGGCATCGCCCAGCTGGCGCAGTGGGACATCCAGGCGCTCGAGCGCACGCTCGAGACATCGCGGGCGGGATGAGCGCGCCCGCGAAGGCCAACAAGCGCGCGACCGAGCTGCGGCGGGAGATCGCCGAGCACGACCGTCGCTACTACGTCCTCGACGACCCGACGATCGGCGACGACGAGTACGACGCGCTTCTCGACGAGCTGCGCGAGCTCGAGTCCGAGCACCCGGACCTGCTCACGCCAGACTCGCCGACCCAGCGTGTTGCCGGTGGAATGCAACCGCTGGACAAGTTCGAGCAGGTTCGCCACCTGGAGCCGATGCTGTCGCTCAGTAACGCGCGCGGCGCCGATGAGTTCCGCTCCTGGGAGCAGCGGCTGCACAATCGCCTCCGCACCCTGGACATCGAGCCGGGCGAGCTTCGCTTCGTGTCCGAGCCGAAGATCGACGGCATCGCGATCTCGCTGCTCTACCGAGACGGTGAGTTCGTGCGCGGGGCGACCCGCGGAAACGGCGTGGTCGGCGAGGAGGTGACCACCAACCTGCGCACGATCCGGGACATCCCGCTCGGTATCGACGATGGGCCAGCGGAGATCGAGGTGCGCGGCGAGATCTACTTCCCGCGCGGGGCGTTCGCTGAGCTCAACGAGCAGCGTGCCTCCGAGAGTCTCTCCACCTTCGCCAACCCCCGCAACGCCACCGCCGGCACTATCCGCCAGCTCGACCCCCAGATCACGGCCTCTCGGCCTCTCTCGATCTGGTGCTACGGGATCGGCGGGCACGACGGTATTGAGTTCGCGACCCATGCCGAGGAACTCGAGTGGCTTCGCGAGCACGGGTTCAAGGTGAACGCCGAAGTCGCTGAGCACGAGACCGCGGATGAGATTGTCGAGCGCTGCGAGTGGTGGGAGCAGCGCCGCGAGTCGCTGGACTTCGAGATCGACGGAGTGGTGGTCAAGGTCGACCAGCGCACGCTGTGGCGCGAGCTGGGCGTGGCCGGCCGCGAGCCGCGCTGGGCGATCGCTTGGAAGTTCCCTCCGATCACGGCCACGACCAGGCTCAACAAGATCGTCTGGAACGTGGGGCGCACCGGCCGCCTGCTGCCGTTCGCGATGTTGGAGCCGGTCCACGTCGGGGGCGTGACGGTCTCGACGGCGACCCTCCACAACGAGGAGGATCTGGCGCGCAAGGACGCGCGCGAGGGTGACGAGGTCGTCGTCACCCGGGCTGGTGACGTGATCCCACAGGTGATCGCCCCCCTGATCCAGCGCCGCAAGGGCAAGCGCCTTCGCCGGGCAAAGCCGCCGGCCAAGTGCCCGAGCTGCGGCACGCCGACGGTCAAGCCCGCCGACGGCGTCTGGACCATCTGTCCGAACCGCCGCGGCTGTCCAGGACAGAACTTTCAGCTCGTCAAGCACTTCCGCGGCGCCATGGAGATCGAGGGGCTGGGGGAAAAGAACGTGTGGCGCTTCCTCGACGAGGGACTGATCACCGACCCGGCATCGATCTACGACCTGACCGCCGAGCGAATCACGGAGCTCGAGGGCTTCGGTGAGATCTCGGCTCGCAACCTGCTGAAGGAGATCGCGGACTCCAAAGCCCAGCCGTTTGCTCGGGTGCTCTTTGCGCTCGGGCTGGAGGGAGTGGGCTACGTGACCGGCGAGGCGGTCGCCGAGCACTTCGGCTCGATCGACGCGCTCAGCTCCGCCGACGCCGAGGAGATCGAGAAGGTCGAGGGCGTGGGTCCGATCATGGCCGAGCAGATCCGCGAGGAGCTCGCCGACGAGGCTACGCAGGAGCTGATCGGGCGACTGCGGGAGCGCGGCCTTCGTTTCGAGCTCTCAGAGGAGGAAAGAAAGGCCGAGGGAGCGGCGCTGCAGGACAAGACCTTCGTGCTCACCGGGACCCTGCCGACCCTGAGCCGCGACGAGGCGACGAGGATGCTGCGCCGGGCGGGCGGCAAAGTCACCGGCTCGGTGTCGAAGAAGACCGACTACCTGGTCGCGGGCGACAGCCCGGGCTCGAAGCTGGCGAAGGCCCAGGAGCTTGGCACCGAGATCATCGCCGAGGAGGGACTGCGCGCCCTGCTGAGCGAGGCGGGCGTGGGCGAGCCCCAGCCGAAGCAGGGCCTGCCGCCGCAGCGCCGCTCGCGTTAGCGGGCGTCCGTCGGCCGCGGCGCAACGCAAAACGGTTTGAGCGCTGGGTAGGGGCGACCTGGGCGGATCTCGCCGCGGCTAATTCCCCACGCGCCGCCCTAGACCCGGACGGTTGGGGAGTTGATCGCGAATATCGCAGTCAATCCCGCAAGCACCCACCGACCGGACCGCCGGTGGGAAGTTAGCCGCGGCCTGGTGGCGCGCGGCCGGAGGGTCTCCCAACCCAGCCCTTGAACGTCGGCGGCGCGCTGCGGCCGACAGACGCGCGCTAGCGCTCGTAGCGCGCGATCGCGGCAGCCATCCGATCCTGGGCGCTTCGCGCGGTGCTGGGATTGACGCTGTTCATCAGGATCGAGAAGGCGATCGGGTCCCCGCCGACCTGGCAGTAGCCCGAGAGGGCGGAGACGTTCGAGAGCGTGCCCGTCTTGGCCTCGCACTTGCCCTCGGCGGCCGTGCCCCGCATTCGCGACGCGAGCGTCCCCTCGCGGCCGGCGACCGCGAGCGAGTCGCGGAAGGCGTTCGCCGCTTCCGTCCTGGGCTTGGCCATCGCGACCAGCAGCTTGCCGACCTGCTTGGGCGACGCCTTGTCGCGGCGGGACAGGCCCGAGCCATCACGGGCGCGGACCTTGGTGCCCACGCGCTTGGCAAACCTCTTGACGCGCTTGGCGCCCCGCTTGGTCGTCCCCTTCTTGTTCTTGCCGCCGCCGAGGCGCTTGATCAGCATCTCGGCGAAGAAGTTGTTCGAAGGTTCGTTGGTCTCCTCGGCCAGCGCGGCAAGCGTGGGCGAAGCGGCCGTCGCCAGCGGCACGGCTCGCTCCAGGAGCCTGGTGGAGAGCTGTCCCCGACCCGTTCCACGCTTGACCCGTACGTCACGTTTCTTCAGCGCCCGCTTCAGCGCGCTGGCCGCGTCGAGCTCGGGCGCCCGCGAGTAGCCGTTGCCGTCGAAGCCCGAGTTGAACGACAGTCCCGAGAGCGGGCTCAGGTCGACGCTCGCCCGATAGCCGGTGGCCGGGATTCCGCGGCGGCGATCGAAGATCGAGTCGTCGGCCCGGACCTTGCCGGTGACCTTCTTGATCCCCGACGCCGCGACCGCGCGTCCGAGCTCGCCGATCGGGGTCAGGGGCAGGTTGTGGCGACGGGCAAACGACTCTGTGCCCAGCGCCGGATCACCGTCGCCGACGATCACGAGATCGCCGTCGAGCACCTGGTTTCGGGCTCCCTTCAGTGCGCCGCGGGCGTACACGGCGGTCTCGAACCGGTGTGTGGAGCCGAAGCGATCGAGCGCCGCCGCGGTCGTGAAGAGCTTCTCGTTCGAGGCCAGGATCCGTCGCGTTCCCGCAGCGGACGAGAACAGGGCGCCGTCGCCTCCGGTGTCGTAGACCCACGCCCCGCTCGCGCCTCCGGCGGACCGCAGCGCGTTCGAGAGCTTGGCGCGCAGGCTCCCACCGGAGAGGCCGCTGGTCGCAGCGGCGGGTGTGCCAGAGCGCGCCACGGGAGTCTTGAAGGCCCGGTCCGGACCGGTCGGGAGCGCCCCAGCCGCCGAGGGCAGGGCGAGTCCGCCCATCGCGACCAGCGCGATCGCCAGTGAGCGCGCCGCCGCGCGGCGGCCCCCCTGCCTGCGTTCGGGGCCTCCCGGCATCTCGGGCAGAGTAACCAGCGCCGTCCTCCAAAGTTGCGCCCGCTCACGTTCAGGACGGGTCGGATCGTCGCCTACGCCGGTACGGCTGTACCGAATGCGATAATCGGCGCCTCGTGGGGACCAGCTGATGGGCAAGGTCGTCGACCTGGAGACGTCCCGCACCGAGCCGCGCGCGACGCGGTCGCGGCGCTCGCGCCGACGCGAGTCAAAGAGCGCCCTGGTGCTCGGGGGCGGCGGCTTCACAGGCGGGGTCTACGAGATCGGCGCCCTGCGGGCCCTCGACCTGCTGGCGGTCAACCGCACGATCAACGAGTTCGACGTCTACGTCGGCACGAGCGCGGGCGCCTTCGTCGCCGGCATGACCGCGAACGGCGTCACGCCCGAGGAGATGATGCGGGTACTCAACCGCGAGCTCCCGTCTCCGATTCGCGACATCAGCCTCGGCACGCTGCTTCACCCCAACTACGGCGGTTTCTTGCGGAAGTCGCTCACGTTCCCCCTGCGGATGATGGGCGTCGCTCGCGAGCTCGTCTCGCACCTCAACGAGGTCTCGGCCTTCGACGTTGTGACCGGAATCGCCAGCGGGCTGCCGAATGGCTTCTACTCGGGGCGTGGAATCGAGCGCTACGTGCGCCAGGTCCTGTCGGACCCCGATCGCACCAACGACTTTCGGATGCTCGAGCGCGAGCTCTACATCACCGCCACCGACCTCGACACCACCGAGCGCGTCGTCCTGGGCGAGGGGGAGTGGGCGGACGTGCCGATCTCGGAAGCGGTCGCCGCCTCGGGCGCCCTGCCCATGGTCTACGAGCCGGTCGAGGTCAAGGGCCGGGAGTTCATCGACGGCGGCATCCGCTCGACCACAAACATCGACGTCGCGGTCGAGCGAGGGGCGAAGTTCATCATCGTCATCAACCCCCTCGTTCCCTACATCAACGACTTCGCCAAGAACATCCCGACGGTGACCGGGTCGCGGGCCCGTCGGGTGTCGGACATGGGCTTCACTGCGATCGGCAACCAGGCGTTCCGCGTGCTCTCCCACGATCGCCTGCATCGCGCGGTCGAGGACTGGGAGCAGATCTATCCCGGCGTGGACATCATCCTGATCGAGCCCGAGCTCGACGACGAGCTGATGTTCGGTACCTCGATCCTCGACTACCGGGCGCGGCTGGAGATCGCCAAGCACGGCTTCGAGTCGGTCACCCTCAAGCTCGCGCGCGACTACGACCGCTACAAGTCGATCGCCGAACGGCACGGGATCGAGATCTCCGGGCGCCGGGTTCGCCACGTGCTCGACCAGGTCGAACGCGACCGGGAAAAGCTCTCGGCGTGGCGCCGCGTACTCGAGCAGACGACGGCGGCGCTCCTGCGCCAGCAGCAGGACGCCGAGCCCGAGGCGGCCGAGGAGGACGCGGGAAGCTAGCCGCCGGCAGCGCCCTCAGCTTGCATAGAGGGCCTCGATCTCATTCGTGTACTTGTCGGCGACGACGTTGCGCTTGACCTTCAGCGTCGGCGTCAGCTCGCCGCCCTCCTGAGAGAGGTCGCGCGGGAGCACCTTCACCTTCTTGACCTGCTCGACACGGGCGAACTTCTGGTTGATCTCCTCGACGTGTTCCTCGATCGCCGCTCGGACCTGCTGGCTGGCTGCGATCGCCTCGGGATCCTCAGATAAACCGTTCTCCTGCGCGAACTTGGCCCCCTCCTCGGGGTCGAGGGTGACCAGGGCGACGAGGTACGGCCGGCGGTCTCCGATCACCACGCACTGGGAGACCAACGGGTGCTGCTTGATCTCGGCCTCCAGGTTCGCCGGGGTGATGTTCTTGCCCCCCGCGGTGATGATGATGTCCTTCTTGCGACCGGTGATCTTGAGGAAGCCGTCCGAGTCGATCTCGCCGATGTCTCCGGTATGGAGCCAGCCGTCGACGAGCGTCTCGCGGGTCGCCTCCTCGTTCTTGTAGTAGCCCTGGAAGACGTTCGGGCCCTTGACGAGGATCTCGCCGTCGTCGGCGATCTTGACCTCGCAGCCGGGGAACGGCCGGCCAACGGTTCCCCACTTGAAGTCCTCGGGCGTCGCGATCGTCGCCGCGGTTGAGGTCTCGGTCATTCCCCAGCCCTCGAGCACCAGCACGCCGGCCGCGTCGAAGAACTCGAGGATCTGGGGGTTGATCGGCGCCGCACCGGTCACCGCGAGGCGCAGGTTGCCGCCGAACAGCCCGCGGATCTTCGACAGCACCTGCCTGTCGGCGATGCGGTGCTGGAGGGCGAGCAGCGGGTTCGGCTTCTCGCCCGCCCGCTCGAGTTCCCGCACCTTCTTGCCCACGTTGATCGCCCAGTCGAAGACGGCCTTCTTCAGCCCGCCCTCCTTCTCGACGCTCGCCGTCGCGGCCGTGTAGATCTTCTCGAAGATCCGAGGCACGGACGGGAAGTACGTCGGCTTCACCTCGGCCAAGTCGGGCACGATCTTCAGTGGGTCGCGCTCCCAGTACGCGAGCGTCGCACCGAGGTCGAAGCTGCCGAACTGCACCAGCAGCGCGAACGAGTGCGCCAGTGGGAGGAAGAGGTAGGTGACCTCCTCGTCCTCGATCACGTTCATCTCGTTGACCATGTCGAGCATCGCGCGGTAGTTGCCGTGGGAGATCACGCATCCCTTCGGCGGCCCGGTCGTGCCCGACGTGTAGATGAAGGTGCAGATGTCCGCCGGCGTCACGGAGCGCCATCGCTCCTCCCACGTCGCCGGGTCGGCCGCCGCCCCGCGCTCGGCGAGCTCGTCCATCGCGATCGCGTCCTCCGACTGCCCGGTCATCCGGATCACGTGCTCGAGCTTCGGGCAGCGGTCACGCACCGCGCTCACCTTCTCGAGCTGCTGGTCGTCCTCCACGATCACCGCCCTGGCGTCGGAGTTCTCGAGCACGTACAGGCACTCCTCCGCCGAGTTCGTCTGGTAGATCGGCACGACCGTGGCGCCCGCGGTGAGGGCCGCGAAGTCGAAGTACGACCACTCGGGGCGAGTGTTCGCGAGGATCGAGACCTTGTCGCCCTTGGAGATCCCGATGTCCATCAGCCCCAGCGAGAGCTTGCGCACGATTTCCCCGACTTCGGTGAACGTCTTCGACGCCCAGACCCCGCCGTCGTCCTTGTAGACGACCGCCCGTTTCGGGCCGTGCCTGTCGACCGCTACGGGCAGCAGGTCGGCGATCGTGATCGAGCGGCTACCGGTGCCGGGCGCGGACACCGTCGCGGTTTCCATGGATGCTCTCTCTCCTCCTCGGGCTTGGGAGGGGAAAACTACCTGCTGTCCACGCCTACGGCCTGCCGGGTCCGGTAACAGGCCCTAGCCCGCCGACACCGGACGCGAAGCGGAGGATGTCGGCGGGGTTGTTCAGGCGGCCGCTTGAGGCTGCTTGGCCTCTTGCGTGAACTGGCGCAGTGAGGAGACGAAGAGGGTCTTGTCGATGCGGCCGTTGAAAATCGGTACGCCCATCTCCATGCACTTGGAGATCACCTCCCGCCGCTTCATGTTGACTTCCTCGGCGAGTTCGGTCGGCGTCAGGTGAATGGCCACGTGTCTCCTCCTGTCGAAAATCCTCTGTTTGGAAGTGTTAACGCTTCGGGCGGACGTGTCAATGGAATTGGCCGGAAATTGCGGTGTCGGCGATACCCGGCCACGTCCGAACCCTACGATGTCTCGCCCATGGCCGAGGAATCTCAGCTCAGCTCCGCCGGCACCGGCTCGGACTTCATCGACTCGCTGATGGAGACCGAGCTCTACTCGATCGGCGCCTACTTCTGCGACCAGAGCCCGGAGCTGGTCGACGAAGTCGTCGCCCGCAGCGAGCAGATCGAGAGCCGCGGCCTCGCCGCCTACGCGGCCGAGCACGAAAGCCCCGTCCAGGAGGCGTTCGAGACGCTGCTGACCGGCCTGGCGGTCCGCTACTACAAGGCGGTGGCGGGATAGGCGCGCCGGGAGCGCCCGCATGAGCCCCTGGGTTCCGCGCGTGGCGCTCGCGCTTGGCGCCATCGGCCTCGTCGCCGCGATCGTCACCATCGCAGTCGGCGAGGGAGGCCCCCAACCCGCGGACGTCGGTGGCGTGAACGAGGTCCAGCGCCTGCTCGGGGGCATTGAGCAAGACGGCGCCTACCTGGGGCCCGAGGAGGCACCGGTCACCGTGACCGTCTTCAACGACCTCCAGTGCACGCCCTGTGCCGACTTTCAGCTCGAGGAGGTCGATCCACTGATCGAGGAGTACGCGCGCACCGACGACGTCCGCTTCGAGCTGCGCCACTTCGCGATCAGCGGCCACGATACGGTGCGGGCGGCGTACGCCGCGACCGCCGCGGGCGAGCAGGGACGCCAATGGCAGTACGCGGACCTCTTCCTGCGAAACCAGGATCTCGCCGCGGAGGAGGGCGTCACCGATGAGCTGCTGCGCGAGCTCGCCGAGGCGGTGCCCGAGCTGGAGACCGACCAGTGGGAGGAGGACCTCGACAGCAGCGAGGTGGCGGAGCGCGTGGAGGCCGACGCGCGCCTGGCGGCGGAGCTGGAGCTGCCAGCCGAGCCGGCCGTCGTTGTGTCCGGGCCGGGGGGCGATGAGGTGCTGGTCGAGACGCCGGAGCGCGAGGAGATTGACGCCGCGATCCAGTCGGTCAGCTAGGCGGGCTCGGGCTCTCGGACGTCGAAGGGCCCGAACCCAGGCCCATCAGGCGCGCGAGACGGCGGGTGAGCAGGAACAGGGCCAGGATGACGAGGGCGCCGATCCACAGCACCGGGTCCTCGAGCGACAGCTCCTCAAGTCGGCTGCCGAGGTAGATGAAAACGGCGGTGATGGGGATGTAGCCGATCGCCGTGGTCCAGAAGAACGTCCACTGCGGCACTCGGGCGGCACCCGCGACGTAGCTGAAGAGGCTGAAGGGCACGATCGGCACGAGGCGCATTGCGAGCAGCAACGTGACTCCGCCTCGCTGGACGACACGCTCGTAGCGCTCGAAGCGTTCCTGGTTGAAGGCGCGAAACAGCAACGGCCGCGCTGCGTGCTTGCCCACCCAGTAGGCGACGAACGCGTTCATGATCCAGGCCGACATCACGAGCGGTAGCGCGACCCAGAAGTCGTAGACGTAGCCGGCCGCTGCGTCGAGGATCTCGGCCGGATACCAGACGAACGCGTGCACGAGGGCGAGCGCGTAGACGATCAGCGCGCCGGCGAAGCCAAGGTCCCTCAGCTCTTCCCGCAGCCCGCTCGTGTTGCCGCTGACGGCGTCGCCAACGCCGGTGCGAAGCGGCTCGACGACGAGGACGATCAACGCCAGGACGGCGACGCCGGCGAGCGTGATCAACACCCCGCCCAGGGGCGGGCGACCTTCTTCCCGCGTGGTTGTGGACGCCCCCTCGGACACCAGACGGAGTATGCCGGGGCGCCTTTGCCGGCCCGCTGTCAAAGGTGTGAACCGCGGCGTCTTTTCGCCATACTGGAACCTCTCGGGGCGTGGCGCAGCCTGGTAGCGCGCACCGTTCGGGTCGGTGAGGTCCCCGGTTCAAATCCGGGCGCCCCGATTGCCTTCACCGCACGCGCGAATCCACCCGCGCGTTCCCGCCTCCGTTTCTGCCCCCTGGGCCGGGGTATCCCGTGGGCGATGACAACGCACGTCCAGAGCTGAGACGTGGCTCTCGACACCGCCGAGATCGAGCGGCTCGCCGCCCTCGCCGACGAGGACGGGTGCGTCGAGCTGTCCGAGGTCGAGCAGGCGATCGACGCCGACGAGCTGGACACCGACGACGTCGGAAGGCTCCACGACGCGCTGCAGGAGCGCGGCATCACCCTGCGCGACGACTGCGGGCGGGACGCGCCCAATACCGAGTACCGAAACGGTGCGCTGGCGGAGACCACGACCGATGCGCTCCAGCTGTTCCTGCGCGAGGCGAGCCGGTATCCGCTGCTGACCCGCGAGCAGGAGGTCGAGCTAGCGAAGCGGATCGAGCGCGGCGACCTGGAGGCCAAGGAGACGCTGATCAACTCCAACCTGCGGCTGGTGGTCGCGAACGCGAAGCGCTACCAGAACCAGGGGCTCTCCCTCCTCGACCTGATCCAGGAGGGTGTCCTCGGTCTGATCCGCGCCGCGGAAAAGTTCGACTGGCGAAAGGGGTTCAAGTTCTCCACCTACGCGACGTACTGGATTCGCCAGGCGCTTCAGCGAGCCGTCGACGCCCGGGCGCGAGCGATTCGAATCCCCACGACCATGGCGCAGCTTCAGCGGAAGGTCGCCCGAGCGGAGCGCGAGTTCGAGGCCGCGCACGGAAGCCCGCCGACCGATGAGGAGCTCGCTGAGGCGGCCGACGTCGCTCCCGGTGAGATCCGGCGGTTGCGAGAGGCGCCGCGGGCGGTCACGAGTCTCGATCGCCCCGTGGGGGAGGAAGGCGACACCACGCTCGGCGAGCTGCTGGCCGGCGAGGACGCCCCGGTCGCCGAGGAGGTCGAGATCAGCCTCAGGGAGGAAGCCGTGCACAGAGCCCTCGGCCGCCTGCCCGAGACCGAGCGCGAGGTCGTCAAGCAGCGCTTCGGCATCAATGGCGACGAGCCGACGTCGGCCGAAGCGGTCGCCCGGCGGTTGGACATCCCGCCGCACCGAGTCCGGCAGATCGAGACCCGCGCCCTGGAGCGCCTCGCCCAGGAACGCGAGCTGGACGAGCTCGCAGCGGCGGCCTGAGCGGCAAGCGTCGACTTTGTCAGGCGAGGCCGGACTAACTCGACGCTCGAGGACGCTCGGACCGCTCTTCGCGTCGGATCTCGACGAAGGCGGTGCCGAATCGCCGCACAACCTCGACCAGAATCCCGATGCCGATCAACACGTAGAAGATCGTGAAGAGCTTCAGCCAGCCGTCCTGGAGGACCAGGTCCGGGTCGGCGATGCTCGCGGTGGTCAGGGTGGCAACGGCGAAGTACAGGGCATCGACCACGTTCCAGCCGTTTCCGAGCGAGTAGGTGATCGTCCCAACCGCGATGAGGAATCCGCCGGCTCCGAGCACGGGCCCGAAGTCTTCCTCGCGCAGCGCGTAGGCATCGCGCGCACCAGCCGTCGCCACATGATCACGGCCGAGATCACGGTGTGGACTTCGCTTTGGGCCGGCCGTTCCCTGTCCTGGCGACTCCCTCCGCGTGGTTGACGCCTTTCCCACGCGCTGCGTGAGCAAGGCGTCGAAACGGCGAAATTCGGCGGGTTAGTCGTGCTTGTGGCCGGCGTCGTCGCGCGCGAGCAGCGCCAGGGCGTGGGGCAGGGCGTCGGCGATTGCCGCGCCGGCCTGCTCGATGCTCGGTGGGTTGCCGGGGAAGTTGACGATCAGCGTGCGCCCGCGTGTGCCGGCGACACCACGCGAGAGCATCCACTTGTCGGTGTGCTCGCGGGAGGCCGCGCGCATGGCCTCGGCGATCCCCGGGGCTTCGCGCTCGATCGCCGCCCGGGTTGCCTCTGGAGTGACGTCGTCCGGCGAGAGCCCGGTGCCGCCGGTCGTGAGCACGAGCTCGCAGCCGCCGTGGTCGGACCAGTAACGCAACCGCCCCTCGATCAACTCGCGCTCGTCGGGCACCGTTTCGTGGTCGATCACCCTGGCGCCGACGCGCTCGGCGAAGGCGACGAGCGCCGGCCCGCTCTCGTCCTCGCCCTCCCCACGGGCCAGCGAGGAAGAGACCGTGATCACCGCGGCGCGGACCTCGCTCACCCCGTGCGCCTCCATTCGCCGCTCCGGCCTCCGCTCTTGTGAACGAGCTCGATCGCCTCGATCGAGACGCCCCGCTCCAGCCCCTTGACCATGTCGTAGACCGCCAGGGCGGCGACCGCGCACGCGGTCATGGCTTCCATCTCCACGCCCGTCCGGGCCGTGGTCCCCGCCTCGGCGGCGAGCAGGACGACGCCGTCGGCGGCCTCGACCCGCGCCTCCACGTCGACGAAGTCGAGGGCGAGGGGATGGGCGAGCGGGATCAGCTCCCAGGTTCGCTTTGCGGCTTGGATCCCGGCCAGCCGTGCCGTGCCGAGCACGTCGCCCTTCGGCGCCTCGCCGCGCTCGACGGCCCGCGCGGTCTCGACCGACATTCGCAGCCGAGCCTCCGCCCGAGCGCGCCGCTCGGTCTCCGGCTTGGCGCCGACGTCGACCATCCGCGCGCGGCCGGCGGGGTCGAGATGGGTGAGCCCGGCCGCTGCCGCGGCGGGCTCGGGCGCAGTCCCCTCCACCCAGCGCGCGCGCTCGGCATCGCCGGAGCCCTCGACCTCCCGCTTCCAGATCGGCGCCTCCGCTTTGATCCGATCGATCGCTTCGCGCGCACCGGCGAACGCCTCGCCGCGGTGAGCCGCGGCTACCGCCACTACGACGCTCGGCTCGCCGAGGGGGACCGACCCCACCCGATGCTCTGCCGCCGCCGCCTCGAGGCCGTGCCTGACGACGCAGTCGTCGAGGATCGTCGCGATCCGCTCCTCGGCCATCTCCCGGTAGGCCTCGTACTCGAGCCGCTCCACCTCGCGCGTCGTGCCGGCGAAGACGACGATCGCCCCGGCGCCCGGCAGGCCAACCGCGGCAGAGACGTGCTCGATCGACAGCGGCTCATCGGTCACCCGCGCGTGATGATCTGACCCTCCGCTCACCGGGGGAATCAGTGCCAGCTCGTCGCCCGGCTCGAGCCGCTCACCCTCATCGACATACTCGCGGTTGCGCGCGGCCCGCACGGGCAGCCGATCCAGCACGGCGTCGAGCCCGGGCTCGCGCGCCAGCAGCGCCATCGCGTCACCGACCGTGGCGCCGTCGGGCACTTCCAGCTCGAGCGAGTCGCGCCCCGCGCGCTCGCGCAGCATCGCGAACAGGCGCACCTGGATCGTCACCCTGCCGATTATGGCCGCGGCAGCATCTCGATCGCGACCCGCTCGCCGGCGCGCACGGTCTCGGCCGCGGTGGGGATCACGGCGAGGGCGTCGGCGCCGAGCATCGACGTCAGCACGTGGGAGCCCTGTGCGCCCGTTGGCCGAGCGTGCCAGCCGTCGTCCCGCAGCTTGAGGCGGCAGCGCACGAGGTGCGCGCGGCCCGGTTGCTTCGGATAGTCCTCGTCGAGGATCGCGGTCGCCCGGTCGACGACCTCGCGCGCCCCCAGCATGGCCCTGATCGCCGGCCGGACGAAGAGCTGGAAGGTGACCATCGCCGAGACAGGGTTGCCCGGAAGTCCGAAGATCAGCGTCCCGTTCCGCGTTCCAAACCAGGTCGGCTTCCCGGGCCGCAGCGCGACGCCCCAGAACACCTGCCCGGCGCCCAGTTCATCCAATGCCGCACGCACGTGATCGTGCTCGCCGATCGACACGCCGCCGCAGACCACCGCGACGTCCGCCGCCAGCGCCCGCTCCAGCGCCTCGCGCGTGGACGCGGGGTCGTCGGGAACCATTTCGACGCGCACGAGCTCCGCTCCTGCCACCTCGGCCAGCGGCGGCACGGAATGCGCATTGGAGTTTCGGATCGCGCCGAAGCGAAGCGGCTCGCCGGGCGGCTGGAGCTCGTCGCCGGTCGTCAGCACGTGCACGCGCGGGCGCCGGGCGCAGACCTGTCTCTTATACACATC
>JBKPDQ010000121.1:0-16681 GCA_046728015.1 Actinomycetota bacterium | reverse complement strand
CGCTGCGCCAGGACTGCTCCTTTGCCAAGACGCAGAAGTCTCCCCCTGCGCTCCTGGTCGTCGTCCGCAGCGAGAGCCTGCCGGGAACCGCTGGGACGCCCGCATCGTCGAGATCGGGGGAGCGCCGGCGTGTCGGTCTGGCGTCCCTCACCGGGCCCCTCAACGGGCGGGTGTTACGCGAGTCGTCGCGCTTGACGGGACCCAAGCGGCCGTGAGCTATGGTCCTTGCGTGCCACCGGACGACTCGGAGCGCGGCCAGATCGAGCGCGTGCTGGCGTGGCCGGTCGCCGACGTAGCGCGGGCGGTGTCGGGATTTCAGAACCGCACTGACGTCCGGTGGGAGAGGTAGAGCTTCTGGCCCATCTGCTTGTTGCTCAGCCCGGCGAGCGGGTTCGCACCCGGCGTCCGGATTGGCGTGCACGCAGACGAGGCGGCGCGCCACGGAGCGGACTTCGCCGGCCGTGGGCTGCACATGGCGGCGTCGATCGGCTCGCTGGCCACGGGCGGGGAGATACTCGCAGGCGCGCCAGACCTGGGAAGAGGCGAGCCGCGGAGTGTAGAGCTGAAGGATTGTGGCTGAGCCGGTTCAGCTGATCGCATTGCCGTGGCGGTGATCCACGTGCGCACGCCTGCGAGTGCGGCTACGACCAGGCGCGGCTAGGATCGGGCACGGTGCAGAGAACACACGAGAGCGTGGCGCCTCAGAGTCGCCTCGGTGTCGCATTGCGGGGACAAGGGATTTCCCGCTCGTTCCGGCGCGGCGCTGCGCTGTTCTCGGAGGGCGACGTGGCCGACCGCGTCTTTCTCATTGAGCACGGCTGGGTCACACTGCGCACCGCCACGCCGGCGGGGGGCGACGTGATCCTGGGGCTGCGGGGCCCGGGCGATGTCGTCGGGGAGCTGTCCGTCCTCGACGGTGAGCCGCGGACGGCCACCGCGCTCGCCATCGATGACGTCGACGCTGTGGTTGTCCCGGCCCGCCTGATGACCGCCATGCTGGGGCGCGAGCCCGAGCTGGCCGGCGAACTGCTGCGCCTGCTGGCGGGGCGGCTGCGCGAGTCGGATCGCCAGCGCCGGGAGTTCGCCATGCTCGACAGTCTGGGACGCGTGGCGCGCCGCCTGCTCGAGCTCGCCGAGCGCTTCGGCGAACCCACCGGCGACGGCGGCGTCAGAGTCGACCTGCCGCTCTCCCAGGAGCAGCTTGCAAGCTGGTGCGGCTGCTCCCGCGAGGCGACCGTCAAGGCGCTGCGCACGCTGCGCCAGGTGGCCAACGTCACGACCGGCCGCCGCACGATCACGCTGCGAGATCCTGAGCTGCTGCGCCGCCACGCGCGGCTTGGCTAGCGCTTAAGGAGCCGCCCGCCAGCGAGCGGCGCCGCTCGCGGCGCGCTACCGCATGCGGCGCGGCCACGAGCTTCGCGCAAATGCGCCGAAGTACACACTCGCAGCGCGCAGAACTGCGTGGACCGGGCCTGCGGGTGACCGTAGCTTGTCCGCATCCGGTCAGCACGGAGACCACACGCGAGAGGACGCACCATGTACGCCGCCAACGCCTACAAGATCCGCAAGTCCACCGACGCGGACGAGTCCGCCCTTCACCGGCTCGCGGAGCTGGACAGCCAGCGCCCGCTCTTCGGCCCGGCGCTCGTCGCGGAGATCGCCGGAAATCCCGCCGCCGCGATCTCGCTGGCCGACGGCCGCGTGATCGCCGACCCGTTCCAGCAGACCGCCGTTGCGAGGCAGGTGCTGCGCATGCGCTTCGGCGCGCTGCGAGCGTACTCGCGCACTCCCTCGCTGCCGGAGCGCATGCGCGAGGCGCTGGCGCCCTTCCGGGCGCGGACCAGCAGCGCCTGAACCGGCGCAGGCCGGCGGCGTCCCCGTCTCTCCGCCGGGGAGGAGGCTTGATCGCCCGCATTGCCGCTTGGTCCGAAGGCCGGGTACAGGTCACGGGCGTCGAGACGAACGGGCCGGCGGGGATGGTTGCAGCGCTCGCAAACGCCGAACCGGTCGACATCGATCAGCCCCACGTGCTGCCGGACTACGACGGCGGAGCGGGGCAGCCGGTCGTGGAGATGCGGACGCCGCCGGCTCGCGCCTCTTTCGCCTGCGATTGCGGTCGTCCGTGCCCGCCACGACGGCGCGCTCGGAGATCGTCCGCCGCGAGCGCGCGTCAGGCGCGGTCGAGAGTGCCCAACGGACCCGACTAGGCGCCCGCTGCCGGCGCAATCACGCCGGCGAGCGTCACCAGCACGCCGGCGTCCCGGGCGCGCGGGAGCCGCTCGCGCAGCACCGCGCGCGCGAGCAGCACGGTCACGGCCGGATACAGGGCGGCGAGCACGCCCACCACGCTCAACAGCCCGCGGCCGGTGGCGAGCACGAACAGCAGGTTGGCGCACAGGTCGAAGAAGCCGATGGCGGCGACCTACGGAGCGCCGGGCGGTTTCGCGGGCTGCTGGCGGCGGGCAATCTTGCGGTCATGGCTTTTTCGCTTCCCGCTCCGCCGGTCGCGCTGAGCAAGGTCAGCCGGGCCGCGCACGACATTGGGCTCGCCGGGCTGCCGGGCGGGAACCTGTTCGGCCGCCTTGCGATGCATCCGAGCGTCACCGAGATCTCCGACCAGGCCGAGCGCGGTAAGGTCGTCAACGCCGCGTAGCGCCGCTACGGCGCCGTCAATTCCCTGTCGCTGGTCGCCGTGGCGAGCGGCTGGATCGGAGCGCGGCTGCGCGAGTCGGCCAGCAGCAAGCTCTCCGATGAAGAGCGACGCCTGGCGTACGCCAAGGACGCGCTCGTCGGGCTCGTCGCGGCTACCGGGCTCGGCGCGGCGGCCGAGGGGATGCGTTTCGCCCGGATGGCGCCGGGTGGCGGCGTCCCGTTGCGCGACGGCGATCAGGCGGCACCCGCGGCGAGCGAGAGCGCGCGGCGCTCAAAGCGCCGCGTCAACATCCTCAGCACCGCGAACCTAGTGTCTGAGATCGCGCTGGTCGCCGTGAACTCCGCACTAGCGCAAGAGGGATTTCGCCGGCCTCCTGGGCGGCGGTTCATCCCGCTCTGGGGCCGCCGCTAGCCGGCACCGCTACAGGTGCGCCGCTGGTTGCGCGACAAGCCGCATCCGGCGTGCCGGTCGTGGCTCGTCGTTTGAGGTTTCTGTCTGCTTCGCCGACACGCCAAGCGCCGCAAGAGGCGGGACTCTTGCGCTCAGGCGGCGGCGGCGGCGCCGGCAGCCCGCCGCGGCATCGGACCGACCCAGCCGTGCCGTCGAGCGACAGCGAGAGGTTCCTGGCCCCGGGAGGCGGGTGCGCGTCCGAGTGCTTCAAGACCTCGGTGCGCTCGCCGGCGGAGAATACCGGGCATGGCAGAGATCGAGATGGCGCTCGGGTGGGTGATCGCGTATGTCGACGACCCCGCCGCGGCGGCTGCGTTCTATGAGCGCACCTTCGGGTTGCGCAAGGATTTCGTCGTCCCGGACGAGTACGCCCAGATGGACACGGGCCCGACGAAGCTCGGGTTCGCAACTTACGCGCTCGCGCGCGGCAACTTCGACGGCGGCGTGCATCCGGCCGCGAGCGAAGGACCGCCGCCGAACGTGGAGATCGCGCTCGTCGCCGAGGACGTGGATGCGGCGTACCGGATCGCGGTCGATGCAGGCTGCGAGGCGCTCGCCGCGCCGGCCGACAAGCCGCAGGGCCAGCGCGTCGGCTACGTGCGCGACCCGTTCGGGATGCTGGTCGAGCTCGCCACGCCGCTGTAGACCAGGCTGCGGTCCCCTTGCGCTGCTGCAGCTGATCGGGAGCGACCGGTTCCTCATCAGCGATCGGGACTGCCAGGTGGCGCTTGCGATCTCGGGCACGATGGTCCGCTAACAGAGATTCTGGTCGGCCACGACCGTGAGCGTCATCGCGTTGCTCGGGCCTGAGCTGTTGCCCGCGCGGTCGACCGCCAGCACCGTCCAGCTCTGGGTGCGCGGCTGCGTGTAGCTTGCTGGCCAGCGAGTGGCGCAATGCGCGAGGAGGAGCGCCCGTCCGGCCCGACGCGTCTTGCGCAACCTCCGAAGAACTTCTCTAGCCGCGAAACCGTTGCTCAGGACGTGACCTCGCGGGCGATTCACCCGCAAGTGGAGCGGAGACCCTGCTTCCAATCGGGTTTCTGCCGCTCAGGTCGTCGACGCCACGGCAAATCTCTGGGAGACTGGTCCGCGGCAAAACCCGGACCCTTGACTCATGCCGGCCCACATCGGGACTACTGCCTCGGATCCCCTGCGGCTCGCAGAGGTGGCGCGCCAGGCTTATGACGAGGGTCTGAGCCCGCACGGCGGCTTCCTGCCACCGGAGATTCCGCTCACGTCGCTGCCCGGCCCGTTGGCGCGGTACGTCGACATCTGTCGCGAGCTGCCCCGGCATTACCACGCACCAGACGCCCATGTCAGGCCGTGGCTGGTCGAGCAGTTGCGTGGCGGCGGCCCGGACGAGCTCGAGCAGGCCAGCGCGCTGACCGAGCCGCAGTGTCATCTGCTGATGACGGTCCTGGGATTGCTGGCACACGCCTACCGCTGGGACTCGTCGCCGCCCCGCCCGGAGGAGCGCCAGCGGACCAGCCTGGAGCTTCCCGACCGGCTCGCCGCCCTGTGGTGGCATGTGTCGCGCAGGCTGGGTGTCCCCTGCGTCGGGAACCTGTACCACTTCGTGCTGTCGAACTGGCGACTGCGATCTCGGCCGGAAGGTGGCTGCTACGCCAACGGCGAGCTGGCGCGCGAGAACCTCGAGCTCGCGTTCCACTATCTGCTGCCGCCTGCCGACCGCGAGGAGCGGACGCTGTTCATATCGATCGTGGAGTCGGAAGCCCACGGCGCCGAGGCGCTGCGGGCAATCGTGGCATTGCTATCGGCGGCCGCGCGCGAGGATGCGCACCAGACCCTCTATCTGCTCGACAAGCTCCGCACTGAGATCGCCGCCATATCGCATGCCTTCGCGACCGCGATCCGCAAGCAGCATTTGAAGTCGGATACGTTTCTGACGCTCATCCAGCCGACCCATGTGTGGGGGCTGCCCGAGCCGCGGCCGCGCAACTTGCAGGCGACTGATGTGTCGCGATCGAGCGAGCCTCCTGGCACGCGCCTGCTCGACGGCGCAAGCGGATCGCAGACGCCGAGCATGCAGGCGATCGACGCGATTCTCGGGCTGCAACGCCGCTCGCATACCGGGCAGCTCATCCTCAAGGGCCGCGCGTACCTGTTGCCAAAGCACCGGCGCTTTCTGGGCGTCCTCGACGATGCGTCGCAGATCGTGCGGGGCTTCGTCGAGCGAGCGGCCTGGCCGCCCCTGACGGAGCTGTTCAACGAGTGCGTCCAGGGCGTGCAGCACTGGCGCAAGATGCATCAGAAGCGCGGCGCACTGTATCTCAGGGGCGAGACCTCCGGGGCGGCAAGCGGATACGCCAGCGTCGGCGGCACGGTGCGCACCGAGGCGGCCGCCGACCCTGCCCGCCATTTCGAGGAGGCGATGCAGCAGCGGCTCGACGAGACCACGGCCGCCTTGTTCGGCGCGGACGAGCTGCGGCCCCACACGGTCGAGGCGGCCTTCATGTATCTCACGCCCGACGACCGGACCGCGCTGGTCGCGGCAGCCCGGTCGAGCGAGTACGCGGCCGACGAGATCGTCCTGGAGGAGGGGGCGCGACGACGCGGGTTGTTCATCATTCGCCAGGGAGCGGTTCGGGTCTCGCCGCGCAGCGCGCCGGCGAAAATTGTCGCCTATCTGGAGGAAGGCGAGCTGTTCGGGGAGATGTCGTTCCTCGAGAATGCGGCCGCGTCGACCAACGTGATCGCCGACGTTCCTTGCCGCATCGATATTGTCGAGCGCGACGCGATCTATGAGTTGCTCGCCGGCAGGCCGGGATTCGCCGGACGATTCTTTCAATCGCTCGCGACACTCCTTTCCGTCAAACTGCGCCGGACGTCGGCGTTGCTTGACGCGGCGCTCAGCATGCCGAGCGGCTCCGAACCTGCGAGCTGAGCAAGAGTGGTCGTGACGGAAATCGTCTGCAAGCTATGTAGACGAACCGTCTGCTAGCGACCGCAAGGGGCCAAACGCAAGAGGCCCGTGTTCGCCGGGCGGCGCTTGCGCCGCCACCCATGAGGTATGAGAATCTTGGCCGGCCGCCGGGCTGACGCCGGCGAGGCTTGGTGCGGTCGTTAGAGCCCGTGCGACAGCGTGGCGCAGGAGCCTGTGGAACCGTTGATTGCTGCCATGAGCGCGAAAGCCAGACTCATATCTGGGAGGTTCCTCCCGGCGGCCCACATTGCCTCTTCAACCAGGGAGTTCGGCCGCCGCAGCTGACAACCGAGCAGGCTCACTCCGGCCGGCCAGTCGGCAGGCCAGTTTCGCCTGCTCGGGCGGGTAGTCGGGCCGACTGGGATTCACAAGCCAGCCTCTTACCAATGCAGGCGTTGTCCGCCTGATGCAACCCCGGCATCGCGATGTCGCTGACGGCGTCACTAACCGATGCTGGCGCCGACGAGACTGCCCGGCTGCGCGCGATCCCGGCTGGGCGAAGCACGTCATGAGCACCTGCCCCTTTGCCGCGAGAAGGCGCCCGTGTTACTGGGTTCGAGAGGCGTGTCGCGTTTAGGTGTTGAAGGCGTGTTTGGCGATCGCGATGGCGGACATCGCTCTGGGCCAGCGGGCGTAGAACGCGAGCTGGATGCGACCGGGCAACTGCTCGGCGTTGCCATTGGCGATCAGAGCAGCCAGTCGTCGCTTTGTGCGAATCCGTGGTGACCGGTCACACCCGGGTGACTGAAGGCCTTGCCGGCGTGGCGAAGGCCCCATGGGGCAGCCTGCGTACCCCGGAGTGGTCTCACGCCTCGGGGATCTCCATGCCGTAGTTCTCGAGGGTGATGCTGTCGGGGTCCGGTCCGCCGCGCACCCCGGTGTCGAGCGCGTCAATCGCGGCGACCTGCTCGCCGGCGAGTTCGAAGTCGAAGACGTCGAAGTTCTCGGCGATGCGGGCGGGCTTGGTCGACTTCGGGATCGCGGACCGGCCCGCCTGCAGGTGCCAGCGCAGCATCACCTGAGCGGCCGACTTGCCGTGCTCCCGCGCGATCTCCAGCAGCGTCGGGTCGTCGAACGTGCGCTTCTCGCCGCCGCCATAGGACGTCACGCCGCCGATCGGCGACCACGCCTGGGTCAGGATGCCCTGCTCGGCGTGCACACGCTGCAGCGCCGTCTGCTGAAAGTACGGATGGAGCTCGATCTGGTTCACGGCGGGCACGACGGACGTCTCGGCCAGCAGGCGGTCGAGGTGCGCGGGCATGAAGTTGCTCACCCCGATGGCGCGCACCTTGCCATCGGCGAGCAGCTGCTCGAGCGCCCGGTAGGCGTCGAGCGTGAGATCGAACCGGCTCGACAGCGGCTGATGCAGCAACAGCAGGTCGATCTGGTCGACGCCAAGCTTGCCGGCGCTCTTGTCGAACGCGTGCAGCGTGGCGTCGTAGCCGTAGTCGCTAATCCACACCTTCGTCTCGAGGAACACCTCGTCGCGGTCGATGCCCGAGCGGCGGATGCCCTCACCGACCTCTCGCTCGTTGCCGTACGCGGCGGCCGTGTCGATATGACGGTAGCCGAGGCGCAGGGCCTCCTCGACCGCGCCGGTCGTGACATCGGGCGGCGTCTGGAAGACGCCCAACCCGAGCGCCGGCATCGTGACGCCGTCGTTGAGCTTCAGGGTCGGTGTGGTTGCAGGGGTCGTCATCGTTGGGCTCCTCTCGTGTCGGGTTGTTGTGCGGGTGCGCCGCCCCGGCGACGCGCGGTCGCGCCGAGGCGCCTAGTACTCGCGCGTCTGGCCGCGCAGGCGCCCCTCGGTCGGGTCGGGCGTCGCGGTCCAGCTGGCCAGCAGGTCCAGCGCCTGCTGGGAGGCCGAGCCGGCCTCGGCGGTGTAGAGCGCCATGCGCAGGCCGTCGTCGGCGTCGAGCGTGAGCGTCTCGTAGCTGAGCTCCAACTCGCCGACGATCGGGTGATGCAGGCGCTTGGTACCGGTCTGGTGAACGCGCACGTTGTGCGCCGCCCAGCGGACGCGGAACTCGCCGCTGCGGGTCGATAGCTCGCCGATGAGGTCCTGGAGGCCGCGGTCGTAGGGGTTGCGCCCCGCCTGGGAGCGCAGCGTTGCGACGACCTCTGAGGCCAGGCGGTCCCAGTCGGGGTAGAAGTCGGGTGCGGCCGGGTCTAGGAAGGTGAAGCGCGCGTGGTTGGCGGGCTGCTCGGGGCTGTCGAAGACCGGCGCGTACAGCGCGCGGCCGAGCGCGTTGGCCGCGAGGAGGTCGCCGTGGGCATCGCTGACCAGGGCTGGCGCCTCGATCTGATCGAGCAGGCGCTGCACGACCGGGCGGATGCGCTTCTTGGGTTGCCGGGCGCGCTTTGCGGCAACGGGACTCGCCGCGCGGGCGAGGTCGAAGAGGTGCGCGCGTTCGGCCTCGTCGAGCTGGAGCGCCCGGGCCAGCGCTTCGAGCACGAGCTCGGAAACGCCGCTGACCTGGCCGCGCTCCAGCCGCCGGTAGTAGTCGGCGCTCACACCGGCCAGCGACGCAACCTCCTCGCGCCGCAGGCCCGGCACCCGCCGCTTGCCGTAGCTCGGCAAGCCGGCCTGCTCGGGCGTGATCCTCGCCCGTCGCGTGGCGAGGAACTCGGCGATGTCGCTGGCAGCGTTCACGGTCATGGTCTTCCCTAGCCGGATGGCTTCGAGCCGGACCTGCGGGATGTCGTGACCCCCGACGGTAGACCGTTCGCGCTGCCGTTGAGGGGCCCTCTCAGTGCCCCTCTCACAGGGCCACTCACGACGTCTGATCCGCGGGCATAGTGGCTGAAGGCGACGCAGCCAGCGCGAGACCGAAACGCCGGTCTCCGGCCGCGTCCCAAGCCCGGACCCAAGACCTTCCCACGGAGCGTTTCATGAGCATCGACACCAACACCGGCCGCGTCGCGGTCATCACGGGCGCCTCGTCGGGCATCGGCGAGGCTACCGCTCGTGCGCTGGCCGCCGACGGCTACCGCGTCGCACTGCTGGCCCGTCGCGCTGACCGGATACAGGCGCTGGCCGACGAGCTCGGCGACGGCGCGATCGCCGTCGAGGCCGACCTCACCGACCGCGACTCGCTCGTCGCCGCCGCGCAGCGCGTCAAGGACGAGCTCGGCGGCGTCGACGTCCTGGTCAACAACGCCGGCGCTCGCTCACCGGCTCGCCCTCGGAGCCGGCCGGCAGGCTACGGGGCGCCTCGGCGGGCGCACGACCCCTTGACGCGCCGCTTGCTCGGGCCCGATCCAGCCGCAAGCATCTACCCAGACGCCCCGGCCAGATCGGCCGGGAGGCGCTTCGCCTGGCTCGGGTGGTTGCTGTCTGCGGCAAGGCTCTGCTCGATCGCGGACATCACGGCGAGCGCGACCTCCTCGCGGCCGTAGGGGGCGACTACCTGGACTCCCACCGGCAGGCCGGCGGAGTCCTGCTCGCAGCGCCGCGCCTCGCGCGATCCCACATCGACGCCAACCCGGCGATCGCTCTCCTCGCTCGTCCGGACCCGTGTGACGGGGACGACACCTGCCGGGTGTCCGGTGACGTTAAGGAGAGTCGCATAGCTGCCGGCGACCGCCGGGCCAAGCTTGCTCGACTGCCCGTGGCGCAGGGCGTGCGGCGGGCAGATCAGCGCGTCGATGCCGGCACCGCCCCACGCCGCCAGGTGGTGCTCCCGCAGTTCATCAAGGCTGCCGAGAAGGCGCTCACGTCGCTTCGCAGTCAGAGGGCCGAGCGAGGTTGGGATGGAGCACATACTCCGCTGGCCTCCGGCCCGCAGCGCGGTTGCCATCGCGCTGCGGAGAGCTTGCGGCATCCGACCGAGCCGGATCGTTGCCTCCAGGCGCGGGTCGAGCGGCTCGCCAGCGGCTGCCCTCAGATAGTGAGAGCCATCGCGCGCCAGGAGGCCGAGGAATAGCCGCATCGCCTCGGGCACGCCGGGTGGGATGAAGCGAACGGTGTCGACGCCGAGTGCGCGAAGCGCGCCGCTCGCCTGGGCAACGGCGCGTCTCACGGCGGGGCTGGCGGCGAACCAGCCGTTGTGATCGAACCACCCGACGCGCAGGCCGGGCACATCGACTTCGGCGAGCGCTGATCGTGCAGGGCGAGCGCTCATCGCCTCCCAGCCCAGAATCAGGTCGTCGACGGTCCGGGCGAGCAGGCCGGGCTGGGGCGTGATGCCGACGTGCTCGAGCCCAACGTCCACGGTGTCGTCTGTGGTCAGTGAGCCACGGGTGGGTTTGAGCCCGCAGATGCCGCAGAAGTGCGCGGGAACCCGAGTGCTTCCGCCCAGGTCGCCAGTCATCGCCAGCGGCACCGCCCCAGCGGCCACGAGGGCCGCGTCGCCGCCGCTGGACCCGCCCGGGGTGCGGGCCAGGTTCCAGGGATTGCTGGTGCGGCCGAACAGGGGGTTGTCCGACTCGTGGTAGGCCAGCAGCTGGGCGACGTTGCCCTTCACGAGCGGCACGGCGCCCGCGCTCTTCAGCCGCGCGACCAGCGGACCGTCGAAGTCCGCGCGGTGCTCGCGGCGGCCCACGAGCCCGAGCGTCGACGGGGTACCGGCGAGCAGGAACTGGTCCTTCACGGAGATCGGTACCCCGGCCAGCGGACCATCCGTGCTCCCCGGACCGCCCGCGCTGAGCTCGCGGCCCGGGTCAGCCACCCACCACGTGACGGCGTTCAGCACCGGGTCGACTCGCCGCGCTCGGCGGAGATGATCGGAGACGATCTCGCCTGGATCGAAATCGCCCCTGGCCACGCCGGCCGCGATTTCGGTGGCGCTCGGCGCCTCAAGAAGCAGCGGCGGCGGCACTGCTAGCCCCTGGCGACCTGGCCGCCATCGATCGGCAGGATCACGCCGGAGATGAACGCGGCCTCCTCTGAGCAGAGCCAGAGGGCGGCGAGGGCTACGTCTCTGGGCTTGCCCAGCCTCCCCAGCGGAACCGACTGAACCGCCATGCGCCGGCCCTCCTCGCTGCCGAAGGCCATCGCCTCGGTATCGATCGGACCGGGAGCGACCGCATTCACCCGGACGCCCTGTGCGGCGTAGTCGAGCGCGGCCGCCTTGGTTAGCCCCTCGAGGCCGTGCTTGGCGGCTACGTAGGTGGCAAGCCCCGGCGCCCCGGCCTTCCTGCCGGCGCCGGAGGAGACGTTGACGATCGCCCCCCCTCCGGTCTCAAGCATCGCCGGGATCTCGTACTTCATCGAGAGGAAGGCGCCCCGCAGGTCGAGATCGAGGGCCCAGTCCATGTCCTCAGATGGAACGTCAGCCAGGGCCGCCTTGCCGCTGATGCCGCCGCCGGCGTTGTTGAGGGCGACATCGAGCCGGCCGAACTCCTCGACTGATCTTTCAACCAGCCGCTCAACGGCCTCGGCGCTGGTCACGTCGGTCGGAACGGCGATCGCCTGGCCGCCGGCTGCAACGATCTCCCGGGCGACCGAGTCGAGCGCGTCCGCGGAGCGGGCTGCAAGCGCGACGGCGGCACCAGCATCGGCGAACACCCGCGCTGCCTCCGCGCCGATGCCCCGGCTCGCGCCGGTGACGATCGCTACCTTGCCAGCCAGCAGCGGCCGTGGGCCGCGATCTTCAAGGCTGTCCGGCATGGCCACCTCCTGCTGCCTTAGGCGCAAGGCGGAGGCCGACCGCCCCGCCCGCCCCCGCGATGGAGCGGGCGCCGACCGGCGGGCCGCTCAGCGCGCCACGACCCTGTCGGGACGTCATGCTGCCGCGGCGCTGCGAGCTCCAGGTCGCCGTGCTGGTGCGACCGGCGTTCACGACCTCGCCCCCACGGCCGTCTGCGCTCCGGGCCGCGGCGCTCGGGCCGCGCCTGCACGTTCGACATCGAGCTTTGGCAGGATCCGGTCTAGCCAGCGTGGGATCCACCAGTTCGCTTGTCCCATCAGCTGCATCACGGCGGGGACAAGCACCATCCGCACGACCGTGGCGTCGACGAAGATCGCGGTCGCCATTCCGATCCCGAGCAGCTTGAGGAACACCTCGTCGGAGACCAGGAAGGCGAGGAAGACGACGACCATGATCGCCGCCGCTGCGGTGATCACACGCGCGGTGCGAGCCAGGCCGTCGGCGACCGCATCATGCGTCCTGCCAGTACGGAGGTACTCCTCGCGCACGCGCGAGAGCAAGAACACTTCGTAGTCCATCGAGAGCCCGAACAGGATCGCGAACATCATCACCGGGATGAACGGTGCGACCGGCGTGGCGGTGTCGATGCCGAATAGCTCGCCGAACCACCCGCCGTCGGCGGCGAGCGAGATCACCCCGTAGGCGGCGCCGACCGAAAGCAGGTTCATGAGCCCAGCCTTGATCGCGATCAGCGGGGAGCGGAACGCGACCAGCAACAACAGGAACGAGAGCCCGACGACTGTCGCGATGAAGACCGGCAGCCGTGCCGAGGTGCTCTCTGACTGATCGACGAACGACGCGGTCACTCCACCGACCTTGGCATCGACGCCCGTCCCCTCGAGGCTCGAGGGCAGCACGTCGTCGCGCAAACGGTTGACGAGATCCTCTGTCGCCTGGCTCTGCGGCGAGGTCGCCGGCACGGCCGCGATCACAGCCGTGTCACCGGCTTGGTTGAACTGCGGCGGGCTGACGAAGGCGATTCCATGTTCGGCGCGCAACCGCTCGGACAGCCCGCCGAGCGCGCGCTTGCCTCCCTGCGGCGGCAGCTCTGCGACGACAAGCAGCGGTCCGTTGGCGCCCGGCCCGAACCCCTGGCTGACGAGCTCGTACGCAGCCCTGGTGGTGGTGCCCTCCCGGTCATTGCCGGCGTCCGGGAATCCGAGCCGCAGGCCGGCGGCGGGGATCGTCAAAGCGATCAGCACCAGCGCGCCGAGCGCAGCTGCGGTCCATGGACGGCGCTGCACCGACCGGCTCCAGCGCGCCGCCGGAGTGCCGCGGTCGGTGCGCAGCGTGTCGCCGAGTCCCGGGATGTGAAGCCGGTTGACCCTGGCGCCGAGGTAGGAGAGCAGCGCGGGCACGAGCGTGAGCGCCGCGAGCATCACCACCAGCACGGCTATCCCGGACGAGACTGCCACGCCGCGCGCGTAGGACAGGCCCATCAGGAACAGCCCCAGCAGCGAGACCATGACGACCGTGCCGGCGATCAGCACGCTTCGCCCGGCTGTGCTCACCGACTCGACGATCGCCTCACGGCGGTCTGCTCCTGCCGCCATCGCCGCACGGAAGCGCGTGAGGATGAGCAGCGCGTAGTCGATCCCGACCCCAATCCCGATCAGGCTCGCCACACCGGGCGCCCACTCCGGGATGTCGACGAGATGCGCACCCAACCCGATCAGCCCCGTAGAGATTGCGAGCCCGAAGATCGCGGTGGCGAGCGGAAGGCCGGCCGCCACCACCGACCCGAACGCCACCAGCAGGATCAGGGCCGCCGCGAGCAGGCCGACCACCTCGGGGGTGCCACCGCCCTGGGCCTCCTGGATCGGCCCACCCGCCAGCTCGATCCGTAGGCCGTCGCCCTCCGCCTGCTCAGCGAGCGAGATCATCCGCTTCCCGGTATCGACGGGGACATCCCAGCCACGTTCGGTCAGCTGCAGGCTCTGCATCGCGATCGTGCCGTCGGACGAGACGCGAGGTCGTTGGGCCTCGCCGATGCCCTCAAGCCGCGAGACCTCGCTCACGAAGGCCTCGATGCGCCGCCTGATTGGCGGGCTGGTAGCTCCGCGCGGCGCCTGCCAGATGACGTCGATCGTCTCGCTGGAGGTTTGACCCTCGAAGCGACTCTCGATCAATCCCGCGGCGTCGTCGGACTCCGAGCCGGGCGTCGAGTACTCGGCGTCGAACTTGCCCGCCAGAGCGCCACCGCCGGCCGCGAGCAGCGCCAGACCGACTACCCACGCGATGACGACGCGTCCGCGATGGCGAAAGACCAGGTCTGCGAGGCGTGCGAGGCGGCCCGCGGGCCTCTGGACGTTGTATGTCGGCGAAGTCGCGACGGGTGTCATTGATCGTCCTTCGTGCGGGTGGCTTCGATCAGGGCCAACCCACTGCGTACCATGTACCCACATCCAGGGTTCGAAACCCGCGACGCTGCGAATCGAGCTCTCCAACGCATGACCAGGGCTCCGCTAGGCGGGAATCACGCCCAGCTGTTTCATCTGCGAGAAGACGTCGACAACGCCCCAGGTCTCAGCGATCCGGCCGCCCGCGAACCGGGCGATGAAGATCTCGCTGTACGTGACCGATTTGCCGGTCGGGGGGATACCCATGTATTCGCCCTGGTGCGTTCCGGTGACCGTGTCGCGCATGACGACCTTGTCGCCCTCTTCGATCAAATCGTCGACGGTGATGTGAAGGTCGGGATAAGCCCGCAGGAGCCTCGCAAACACCTCCTTCAGCAATTCCGCTCCGGTCGCGTCAGTCGGCAATGGCGAGCGCACCAGCGCGTCGGGCTCGACGATCTCGTCGATCGTTTTGGAGATGAGCTCCGCATCGCCGGTGTTGGCGGCGTCACAGAAGCGTCTCACCGTCGCCTTGTTGCTGGTTTCCTGTGTTGTTGACATCGGCTTCCTCCTCTATGTCAATGCTGGGAGGACACGAAAAATCGAACGCTGCCGGTCGATCGCATGGGCGTTTGCGCTGGTTGGCCGACGTTGGCGCCACGGCCCCGCCGGCCAAGGCGCGGCTCCTGAGCCTTCCCGGATGAGAAGAGGAGTGCGGCCGGGAGCGCGGCCCGAACAGCTGCAGGAGGCGACACGGCGGCGGCGGAGTTCATGACGGAGGCCTCACTAGCGATGTGAAGTCGCCGACTGGCCCGAGGTGCGCCAGCTTGTCGGGGTTGGCGATCGCGTTGAGGCTTCTGATCTGACCGCCGGTGATCTCGAGCGCCATCACCGCGATCAGCCGCTGCTGTGCGTCGAGATAGAGCGCTCCCGGGCCGCCGTTGACCTCGACGGTTCGGACCGACACGCCTGGAGCGCGCTCGGCCAAGCCGACCGAGTAGTTGATCAGCGTGCGCGCGACACGGTTGCGGCCTCGCAGCGTGCGCGCCAAGGCGGGAACCTTGCCGCCGCCGTCGGCGGTGAATTCCACGTCGTGAGCGAGCAGCGCCTCGAGCCCCGGCAGGTCGCCTTGCTCGGCGGCCGCGAAGAACCGTCGCGCCAGCTCGTCGCGCTGCTCGCGCGTCGTCTGGAAGCGGGGCCGGCGCTGCTCGACGTGACGTCGCGCTCGCGTGGCGAGCTGACGGACGTTCTCCTGGCTCTTGCCGATGATCTGCGCGATCTGCGCGTGGTCGTAGTCGAACACGTCGTGCAGCAGCAGCACCGCGCGCTGCTCAGGCGAGAGCCTCTCGAGCAACACCAGCATCGCCAGCGACAGCGAGTCGGCCATCTCCGCGTGCCGGGCAGGATCATCGTCGCCGTCGGTGATGATCGGTTCTGGCAGCCACTCGCCCACGTATTCCTCGCGACGGGCGCGCGCCGAGCGCAGCTCGTTGATCGCCAGCCGGGTGGTCACCGTCGCCCCGAACGCGCGCGGCGATGCGATCTGCTCGCCCGCCTCAAGCGCCTGGTGCAGCCGCAGCAGCGCCTCTTGCACCACGTCCTCGGCCTCGGAGACCGTGCCGAGCATCCGGTATGCGATCGCGAACGCGACCGGACGCAGCTCGTCAAGCAGTCGCTCGCGATTGGTCATGCCGCCGCGAACCCCTCCCGCCAGCTGGCGTGCCTCGGCCGCCAGCCGAGCTCGCGCTTGGCCTTGGCGTTCGATGCGCCGCGAAGCTCGGTCATCTGCACGGCGGCCCACTGGCCCGCGCCATCCCGCGGCGCTTGCGGCGGCTCCTCCGCGCCCAGTATCTGTGCCAGCGCCGGCAGCCACTCCGCGACAGGCGCCGGATCATCGTCGACCACGTTGTAGACACCGCGGCTGCCATGCTCGATCGCCGCCACCGTCGCCTCCGCCGCGTCGGCGATGTGGATGAACGACCACACCCCGCCGCCGTCGCCGACGATCGGGAACATGCGCTTGCGGATCAGCTCGAACATCGCCTCGCCCGGCGTCATCGACGTGCCCGGCCCGTAGAAGGTGCCGTAGCGCAGCACGATCCCCTCCGTCCAGTCGGCGCCCAGCACTGCCTCCTCGAGATGGCGAATTGCCTCCAGCGTTCCGCGGAACTCGCGAGGGGGCGTGGCGTCGAGCGGGTCCTCCTCGTCCTTCACCGCCCCTCCGGTTCGTGCGTACGGGAACGCGCCATTGCTCTGCGCCACGAACCGCCGCACCCCGACCGCCTGCCCAGCCGACAGCAGATGATCCGTCCCCTCGGTTCGCAGGCGGTTGGTCGGCGCGAAATCCCGATCGAAGTGGTCCGGGTCGATCGCACCGATCGCGGTCAGCTCATGGACGATCACGTCCGGCCTCGCCCTACCCACCGCCTCCGCGACCTGATCGGGATCCAGCGCGTCCGCGACCACCGGCACAGCGCCCAGCTCGTCGAGCAGCGGCTGCTTCGACTCGCTGCGCGTCATGCCATGAACCTCATGACCCGCCGCAACGAGACGCGGCAGCAGCTGCCTTCCAATCGCTCCCGTCGCACCCGCTACAAAAACCCTCATCACTGGCTCCTTGGTCGAGCGATTCCCTACACCCATA
>JBKPDQ010000120.1:0-11790 GCA_046728015.1 Actinomycetota bacterium | reverse complement strand
CGATGCCCTCTGCCCCGCCTGCTCGTCGATGGCCGACACAATCGACGGCGTCCTTCCGCACGTCCACGCGCGCGACGTGACGATGCTCCTTGTCTCGAGCGCGCCGCTCGAGAGGCTCCAGGCGTACAAGCGGAGGATGGGTTGGAGCATTCCTTGGGCCTCGACCGCCGGCAACGACTTCAACTTCGATCTCGGCGTCTCGCAGACCCCCGAGCAGGTGCGCGAGCAGCTGGGCCCCGCGCTCGACGACTGGCCGGGCCTGCGTGAGGTCGCGACCGCATCCGGAACGGACGTGGCGGAATACGTCGCGGAGGCGCCGACACCGAGCGCCACCGCGTTCGTGCTCGATGACGGAGCCGTCTACCAGACCTATTCGACCCAAGGTCGAGGCGTGGAGTTCCTGATGGGCTACTACCCGATCCTCGACCGGGCGCCGAAGGGGCGCGACGAGGGGGACGCGCGGGCGCCGGCATCACTGCTCTCGTTCCGCCGACACGACGAGTACTGATGGAGGCGGCGACCCTCAGTCGCCCGCATATTCCTCGGCCGGTCGAGGCATCGACTCATCAGCGTGCAACGTCACAGGATCTTGAGACCGTTTAGCTGTTGAGGGCGGCCTCATGGGCCGCGCGAACGCCTTCACGGCCGCCGCCGGCCCCTCGATCTTGATCCCGTCGACCGGGAGGCGGCGGGCATCGGCGGGAGCGGTCAGAAAACGCGACCACGCCTCCGGAGGCCGCGACCACGGTCAGCGCCGCCCCTTCCCCCTCGCCGCGCCCGAGGCCCCAGGCCGATCCATCGAAGCGAAGCCTGTAGGCCTCATCGCCAGACCGCCAGGCCCAGACAACCGGCGTGCGTGGCTTCCGCCTCCGTCGGTTGAGCCAGACCTTGGTGGCCAAGCATGACGTGATCGGGATGGACGGGTTCGCTGGGGTAGGGCGGCTCAGGCGCATGCCTGAAGCCCCACGCTCCGAGGGCCTCGACCACCGGTCGCAGCTCCTCGCCGGCCGCGGTCAGCCGATACCAGACCTCGCGTCCTGAGGCAGCCTCCTCTCGGACGACGACGTCCGCCGCCTCGAGCCTGCGCAGTCGGTCCCTGAGCCGCGTCGGCGTGATCCCGCCAAGGCTTCGGGAGAGAGCGGTGAACCGCCGTGGCCCCAGCAGCAGGTCACGACGACGAGAAGGGACCATCGCTTGCCCACTTCCTCGAGCGCGCGAGCCGTCATGCAGAAGTGCGGGTAGAAGCGATCGGAATCCATTGCGCAGAGCCGCTATCGGCACGATAGTATCGCAACGGTAGCGAAGCTTCGCACGGGAGCCATGATCGGGACGCCCAGGCGCACAGCCACCTTGATCACGGAAAAGCAATCCCCGGGCGGCGACCCCCGCGAGGCGCGCGATTAGTTTCCCGGCCTAAGCCGGTCACCAGATCGAACCCCACAGAAAGGAACCTACAAATGCGAGAGCTCATCGTGAACACCTTCCTGACCCTCGACGGCGTCATGCAGGCGCCGGGCGGCCCGGAGGAGGATCCCAGCGCCGGCTTCGAGCATGGCGGCTGGTCGTTCGGCTACTGGGACGAGCAGATGCAGGGGACCATGGGAGAGTTGATGTCAAAACCCTTCGACCTCGTCCTGGGCCGCAAGACCTACGAGATCTTCGCCGCCTACTGGCCGTACAGCGACGATCCGAGCGCCGAGCCACTCAACAAGGCGACCAAGTACGTGGCCTCGACGACGCTGAAGGAGCTCGAGTGGGAGAACTCGAAGCTGATCGAGGGCAAGGTGCCCGAGGGGGTCCGGGCGCTCAAGCAGGAGGATGGCCCCGAGCTACAGGTGCACGGCAGCGCGAATCTGATCCAGACGCTGCTCGAGCACGGGCTGATCGACGAGTTCCGCCTCTGGGTCTTCCCGCTCGTGCTCGGCAAGGGAAAGCGTCTGTTCGACGGCGGCACGGTCCCCGCGGGCCTGGAGGTCGTGAGTTCTCAGACCAGCTCGACCGGGGTGATCATGGCCACCTACCGGAGCGGCGCCGAGATCAAGTACGGCTCCTTCGTCGAGGAGACGCCGAGCGAGGCGGAGCAGGCGCGCCGGGTCGCCCAAGAGCGCTGAGCGCAAGCCCATAAGCACATCGGACGACGCCGGGACGGCAGCGGTCACCCCCTTCGGGCGAACTGCTGCCCGCCGTCGATGTCGTATGTCGCGCCGGTCAGGGCCGTGTTGGTCATGACGTGCACGGCGAGTGCCGCGACGTCCTCCGGTCCGACGACGCGTCCAATCGGGAGCGTGGCGCGGAGCTGATTGCGGCGGTCCTCAAGTTGATCGCCGAGCAGCGATGCCGACAACGGTGTGTCGACGAAGCCAGCGGCGATCAGGTTGACCCGGACGGGTGCGAGTTCGAGCGCCAGGCTGGCGATGAGAGCGGGCATTGCGACCGTCCGACTCAGTCCACACGGAGGCGTCGGCGGCGGTCGAGCTCGGCCTCGGTCGGCTCGTCGAATTCGAACGACCCGGTCTCGATCTCACCCGCGCGTACGTAGGTGTTGATCGTGACGCCGGTCCTCGAGACCTTGCTGTCGATCAGCTTCATTGCTCCGGGGGTCGTGCCGTCACCAAAGAAGCGCTTCCCGGTGCCGATCACGACCGGGAAGATCCACAGCCGGTACTCGTCGATCAGGTCGTGCTCGACGAGCGTCTGGATGAGCCCCGGGCTGCCGTGAACCTGGAGCTCGGGGCCGTCCTCGTCCTTCAGCTTCCTCACGCATTCGGCGACGTCGCCCTTGATCAGGGTGGAGTTGTTCCATTCCACGCGCTCGAGCGTCCTCGAAGCGACGTGCTTGCGGGTGTTGTTGAGCTGGTCGGCGATCGGGCCCTCGTCATAGGGCCAGTGCGCCGCGAAGATCTCGTACGTACCCCGGCCGAGCAGCAACTCATAAGGGTCGGATTCGGCGACCTGACCCATCATCTCGTCGTCCATGTAGTTGACGCCCCAGCCGCCGTACTCAAAGCCGCCAGTCGGGTCCTCGTCGGGCCCGCCAGGCGCCTGCA
Source organism: Actinomycetota bacterium (assembly GCA_046728015.1). Classification (GTDB taxonomy): domain Bacteria; phylum Actinomycetota; class Thermoleophilia; order Solirubrobacterales; family 70-9; genus DATAFO01. The sequence continues at coordinate 8,743 of JBKPDQ010000120.1, read as the reverse complement.
TGACTCCGTCAAGCGAAATGAACGAGTTGACAGCGAGCTTTCTCATCGGACTCTCCTTTCCGGTTTGTAGGTGCCGCTACCTACAACGGGAATCCGCGAGAAACTCATCGCCGGGCGGTCGATCAGAGCCGAGGTGGAAGGCCGAACCCACCGAAGCGCTCTGGGGAGGCGAACGTGCTGATCTCCGCCACGCGACCGCCTTCGATCCGAAGCACGTCCAGCGCCAAAGGCCGATATTCCGAGTCGCCCGGACGGCGAAGGTAGTGGGCTGCCGCGGGCTGGGTGTTCGCCGCGGTGAGGAGGGCTCGGAGCTGGCCGAATCCGGGGTCGAACGCGGGCGCGTGAGCGACGAGGATCGCCTCCCGCCCGTCGTACCAGGTGGGGTGCGGGGGCATCGTCAGCCGCGCGTCCTCGCGCAGGAGCTCGGCCAGCGCGTCGACGTCGGCCCGCTCGTGCGCGTCCACGTAGCGTCGCAACAGCTCGCGCTCCTCCTCGCTCGGCGCGGAGGAGCGTGGCCAGTCCGTCCGCTGCTCGGGCAGCTGGTCCCGAAGCGTCGCTCGCGCGCGCTGTAGCGAGCTGTTCACCGAGACGACGCTCGCCTCGAGCATCGAAGCGGTCTCCTTGGCCGAGAAGCCGAGCACGTCACGGAGGATCATCACCGCGCGCTGTCTCGGCGGCAGGTGCTGGATCGCGGCGAGGAACGCGAGCTCGATCGTCTCCCTCGCGACGACCACCGCACCGGGCTCGTCCTCTGACGGTGCGATTGGCTCGAGCAGCCGGTCGGGGTAGGGCTGTAGCCACGGAAGGTCAGCCGGAGGCGAAGGCGGCACGGCCGGGTCGGCGGCGGGCGCCAGCTCCGGCGGCGTGACCCGGCGCGGTTGTCTGCGAAGCACGTCGAGGCACGCGTTGGTCGCGATCCGATAGAGCCAGGCTCGAAACGAGGAGGTGTCGCGGAGGCTGAAGCTGGCGCGCTTGCGCCAGGCACGGAGGAAGGTCTCCTGGACAAGATCCTCCGACTCCTCGAAGGACCCCAGCATCCGGTAGCAGTGCACACGCAGCTCCGGCCGGTAGCGCTCGACGAGTTGCGAGAACGCCGGCTCGTCACCGGCCGTGGCGGCGGCAACGACGGCGTTCGTCTCGGGCTCGCGCATCGCAGTCACGGTCTCATAGAGACGACCCGGGGGTGAAGAACTAATCGCCCCTGGTTCGCAGCCCATTCCGCTGCTTCTCAGGAACAATGACTGCGTGACGGAGCGGCAGCTTCCCCTTCCCAGGTAACCCGATGCCGGCCGGAGTTCAGTATCTCGCCCTGCTGCGGGGGGTCAACGTCGGCGGCAAGAACCTCGTGAGGATGGCCGACCTTCGAGTCGCCTTCGAGGAGATGGGATTCGCTGACGTCGTTACCTACATCCAGAGCGGGAACGTGCTGTTCGCAGCTCCGAGGCAGAAGCGCGAGGAGCTGACGGCTCGGATCGAATCGAAGCTCACCGAGCGCTTCGGGACGGAGCTGAAGGCTGTGCTTCTGACCGAGGCGCAGCTGAAGGGCGTGATCGAGGGCGCCCCTCGCGGATTCGGCGCAGACTCCCACAGGTGCGACGTGATCTTCCTGCGCAAGCCGCTGACGGTAAGGCAGGCGTTTGGCGTCGTTGAGACGAGGGAGGGCGTCGACCGCGCCTGGGCGGGGAAGGGCGTCCTCTACTTCTCTCGCCTCGCCTCGAAGGCCTCCACCAGCCGGCTTTCCAAGATCGCCATGCTGCCCGAGTACCAGGACATGACCATCCGCAGCTGGAGCACGACGACGAAGCTCCACGCCCTGATGGCCTCGAGGACCGCCGGGCCGTAGCTTTAGTGGGGCGGATCCGGGGCGTACTCGATGCCCTCGCGAACCTGACGCGCGCGCTCGGCGCCGGCGAGGCGCCCGACGATGTGAAGCGCCATGTCGATACCGGCGGAGAGGCCGGCCGACGTGATGACGTCCCCGTCGTCGACGTAGCGCTCTCCCCGACGCACCGTAATCGTTGGGTCGATTGAGGGCAGCTCGTCCAGGCCGCTGCGGTTGGTGGTGGCGGGACGGTCGCGCAGCAGCCCGCCGGCGGCCAGCACCTTCGCGCCTGAGCACACGCTCGTCACCAGTGGGACGCGGCTGCGCTGCTCGCGCAGCCAGTCGAGGTGAGAGTCGTCGGCCATCAGGCGCTCCACCCCGTCGCCGCCCGGGTGCAGCAACACGTCGAGGGCCGGGACGCTCGCGATGCTGTGGTGGGGGGTCACAACCAGCGTCTTCTCGCAGGTGACAGGACCTCCGTCGGCCGAGAACGTGGTCGCCGCCCAGCCGTCGTCCGGGAAGTGGTGGGTCCACCAGGCAAAGACCTCCCAGGGGCCGATGGCGTCGATCTCCTCCATCGTGTCGAACAAGAAAATCCCGATCCATCGAGGGGATCCTTCAGTCCGATCGGCGGTCGGTGGCACTTGGTCTCCGCTACAGCTCTGGGACTACTCCGAGAGTCCGGCCGCTTCGAGGGCTTCGGTTCTGTCGCGAAACGTCTTGCGTGTTGTGATCCTTCCGGCGGCGATGCGGGTGACCGTCCAGAAGCGAGCCCGCGTCTCCACGCCGCTTCCCTTGCCGCTAGCGGTGAGTTCGAAGCCGACAACGAGGCGACCATCCCGCTCCGAGGTGACCTCAAACGCCTCCATGTGCAGGCTCTCCCACGGCTCCCACACCTGCGTCAGCCACTCGCGCACCTCTGCGGCTCCGCGATATGTCCGAACCCCCTCGGTTCCGAACAGATTGTCTTCCCATTCAACGTCCGGGCTGAGGGTGGCGACGAAGGCGTCTGCGTCCCGTCGGTTGGTGGCATCGACCATCTGCCTGACAATCTCGAAGGCCTCGTCCGACATCGCTGATCAGTATCTCGCCCACCGGGCTCGATCGTTCGGCCGAAGTGGGGTTACCCGCACTGCGCGACTTCTGCGCCGGTGGGATGATCAGGAGCCGGGATGGGGGTCATGGACCCGCAGCTGCTCGAGACAGTTCCCGGCCTGATCTATCGAATCAAGGCTACGCCGCCGTTCGATGTCGAGTTCGTGAGCGACGAGCTGGCGAGCCTGACCGGGTACTCGGTGGAGCAGTTCATCGGTCCGGCGCCGGAAATCCGGTGGACCGATCTCGTCCATCCGGACGATCTGCCCCGGGCCTATGACGTGATCCAGAGCGCCTTGGCCGGAGAGCTGGCAGAGCTCGAATTCCGGTATCGCCGCCCGGACGGCAGCGAGGGCTGGCTGCTCACCCGAGCGCGCAAGTTGGATGGCTCGGACGGCGCGCCGAGGCTCCACGGCGCCGCGATCGAGGTCACCGAGCGCCACCAGTCAGAGGAGCTTCGCCGCAGCGCCGAGGCAGAGGAGGCGCGACGCAGCGAGGTCGAGGCATCGCGCAGCCGCATCGTGGCGGCCGAGGACGAGGCACGTCGCAGGCTTGCGGCGGATCTCCACGACGGAGCGCAGCAACGACTGGTCTCGGTCGCGCTCGATTTGGCGGAGTTGGAGCGCCGGCTCGATGGCGACCCGGGTTATGTCAGGCGCCTGCTCGCCGACGCCAGGCAGGAGCTGACGAAGGGGTTGGAGGAGCTACGCGAGCTGGCCCGAGGCGTTCATCCCGCACTCCTCAGCGAGCGGGGCCTTCCGGTCGCACTCGATGCACTCGTCGTACGAAGTCCGGTGCCCGTCGACCTGAGCGTTTCGCTCGACGAGCGGCCGCCCGGGCCGGTGGAGACGGCCGCGTACTACGTGGTCTCGGAGTCGCTCACGAACGTGGCCAAGCACGCCCGGGCTACCGCCGCGACCGTCGAGGTCGCCGCGGAGGGGGACAGGCTCAGCATCACGGTCCAAGACGACGGGGTGGGCGGAGCCCAGCTCGACAAAGGCTTCGGCCTGCGCGGGTTAGCGGACCGCATAGAGGCCCACGGCGGGCAACTGCGGGTACGCAGCGAGCCCGGACAGGGGACATCGGTGGCCGCGGAGCTGCCCCTCAGCTCACTCTGAGCTCAGCGGCAGCCTGCCCCCGGAGTCGGAGGCGCGAAGGCCCGCCGCGTCCAGCGCGTCCTCTCGGCTCTGAAAGAACTCGGCGTGGGCGATGAGCCCATCGCGAATCGTCCAGATCTGCGCGGCCTTGACGTGGAGCTCGATCCCATCCCGGCCCACCATTCGGCCACGGACCGAGAACAGGAGCTGGTCGTCGGAGGGCTCGAAGAAATCGTGGGGCTCGATGACCCATTCGGCCCACATTCCGACGACGTCGTCCCAGTTCCTGCGGATCCGCTCGCGGCCGATGTAGATGCCCCTGTTGGGGCCCCGTGAGCGGCTGAAGTCGAACGTCGCGTCCGGTGCGAAGCTCTCGGACGCCGCCTCCGTCCGCCGGTTGGCAAGGAGCTCGAAGGTTCGGCGGGCGAGCTTGGCCTTGTCCTCCATCCCCATGCGAGGCAGTATCCCCGATGGCCGTCGCGGCACAATGGAGACATGGCCGAGCAGCCGCTTCTCCTCGTAGTTCACCGCGACCGTGCCTTCGGCAGCGGCCTGGAGCGCGAGCTCAGCACGCGGTTCGCCTCGGCCGGCTATCAGGCGCGTCACGTCGCGTCCGCGATGCAGGCAACCGCCCTGATCTCGAGCCTCGCCGAGCGCGAGGCCCCGCTCGCGCTCGTGATCACTGACCAGAGGATCAGCCCTGAGCGCGACCTCGGCATCGACGGTAGGTCGCTGATTGCCTCCGTGCGCGACCGGCACCCCGGCGCCAAGACCGTGCTTCTGATCAGGCCGGAGGAGCGCGACTCGGCGACCGAGGCCCTGAACGCGGGCGACCTCAATGACTTCTTGGTGCAGCCGCTGCGCGAGTACGGCGAGCAGTTGGTGCCCCTCGTCTCGGACCTGCTCGCGGACTGGAGTCGACTGGCCGAGGAGGTCCAGCGCGGGGTGCGCGTGATCGGAGACGTTGGTGCGCCCGAGACGAACGAGCTCTGTGAGTTTCTCGATCACAACTTCGTCCACCACCGGTCCCTCGATCCCGAGCGCAGCACCGAGGCGCGCGAGCTGCTCGAGGACTCGAGCCGGTTCAGCCTCCCGGTGGTCGTCCTGAAGGACGGCACGTCGCTGGTGCAGCCGACCGTCCTCGAGCTCGCCCAGGCCCTGGGGCTCCAGACGGAGACGCGCCAGTCCGAATACGACCTCGCCATCATCGGCGGCGGTCCCGCCGGCTTGGCCGCCGCGGTCTACGGCGCTTCGGAGGGGTTCGAGACCGTACTGATCGAGCGCTTCGCACCGGGCGGGCAGGCCGGCCAGAGCTCGCGCATCGAGAACTACCTCGGCTTCCCGGCCGGCCTCAGTGGCTCGGAGCTGGCGCGGCGAGCCCTCTGGCAGGCGCACAAGTTCGAGGCGGAGATCGTTCGCCCACGGGAGATCGTCGGCCTCGAGCCGAGGAACGGCCGCGTCAGGCTGGATGCGCGGGACCACGAGCCGATCGGGTGCCGAGCCGTTCTAGTCGCTTGCGGCGTCGACTACCGGCGCCTCGAGGTGGAGGGAATCGACCGCTTCGTCGGGCGCGGGGTGGGCTACGGGGCAGCCGCGACCGACGCCCGCGACCTCGCCGGCCGGCGCGTGACGGTGGTCGGCGGCGCGAACTCGGCTGGTCAGGCGGCGCTGCACTTCGCCAAGTACGCCACTGAGGTGCAGATCCTCTGTCGAGGATCCAGCTTAAGCAAGGGGATGTCGCACTACCTCTCGCAACGGATCCGCCGCAACCACAAGATCCAGGCGATGATGGGCACTCAAGTCGTCGGGCTGCACGGCAAGGACCGCCTCGAGGCGATCGAAGTCTCTACCGACGGGGGCGCCCCCGAGCGCGTCCGGACCGACGCGCTCTTCATCATGATCGGCGCCGTCCCCCGAACGGGCTGGCTGCCCGACGCGATTCGACTCGACGAGCACGGGTTCGTGCTGTCGGGACGCGACCTTCTCGAGCGCGCGCGCGAGGACTGGCCGCTCGATCGGGATCCGTATCCGCTCGAGACGAGCGTTCCGGGCGTGTTCGTCGCGGGTGACGCGAGGCATGGATCGTCCAAGCGGGTTGCGTCCGCGGTCGGCGAGGGAGCGATGGCCGTGCAGCTGATCCACCAGTACCTCGCCGCGGCCGACCGGGTGGGAGCGGACGCGTGATCTAGCATCCCCGTGCGTGCGGGGATTCCTCCTGATCGTCACCCTCGCCGTGGCGAGTTGGCCGTCCCGCGGATTCTCCCGTTAGGGCCAGTCCTCGACGAACAGGTCCAGGGCAAGCTCGGCGCCCGGTTCGGAGTAAGCGCCCAGATCGGTGATTCCCGCCTCGGCGAGCGCCTCGTCGTCGATGAAGCAGCGCCCCGTCACCTCGCTCGGATCGCGAACGAGGATGGCGTGCGCGGCGTCGCCCATGATCTCCGTCGTGCGCGCCCGAGCCATCGTGGCGTCGCCGCCAAGCAGGTTCTGGACCGCCGCCGTGGCGATGATCGTGCGCGGCCAGAGGCAGTTGGCGGCGATCCCGGCGGGCGCCTCGTCCGTCGCCACTCCCAGGGTCAGCATCGTCATCCCCATCTTCGACAGCGTGTACGCGCTGTTGCCCACCAGCCATGTGGGGTCTGCCGAGAGCGGCGGCGAGAGCGTCAGCACGTGGGCGTGGTCGGACTCGCGCAGGTGCGGCAGGCACGCCTTGGTGACGACGAACGTCCCGCGGGCGTTGATCTGCTGCATCAGGTCGTAGCGCTTGACCTCGAGGTCCCGCATCGGCGAGAGGTTGATCGCGCTTGCGTTGTTGACGACGATGTCGACGCCGCCCCAGCGCTCGACCGCCTGCGACACCGCGGCAGCGACGGCCTCGGCATCGCGCACATCGCCGACGATGGGCAGCGCCTCGCCGCCCTCGGCCTCGATCTCTTCGGCGGCGGTGTAGATCGTCCCGGGCAGCTTCGGGTGCGGTTCGGCCGTTTTGGCGAGCAGCGCCACGCGCACCCCGTCGCGCGCGAGCCGCTTGGCTATGGCCAGGCCGATGCCCCGGCTCCCCCCGGACATGAAGACGACTCGCTCGGCGAGGGGCGAGGCCAAGTGCTCACCTGCGCGGCCGGTTCACGCCGCGCAACATATCTAGGTCGTCTTGACGACCAGCACCGCGCACGGGGCGCTGTGCGTGATGCTATTCGGCACGCTTCCAAGCACGCGGCGCTTCATGCCCTTGTTGCCGATCACTAGCAGGTCGGCATCGCACTCCTCCGCCAGGCGGACCAGGACCTCGGCGGGGTCGCCCTCGTCGACCAGCGTCGTGCACTCGAGCCCGTCGCGCCGAAGCTTGGTTGACGTCCGGCTGAGGATCTCCTGCACCCGGGCCGCCGGACTGGTCGCCCATTGCACTTCGGGCGAGGGCGCCTTCTTGGACCGCGCTCCCGTCTCCTGGAACGCGCTCAGCAAAACCAGCTTGGCGTCGAAGCGGCGGGCGACCTCGGCCGCCGTTTTCACGGCCTCAGACGCCGTCGGGGTGCCGTCGGTGCCGACGGCGACGGTTGAGATCATCGGACGCAGTATCTCCGCACTGCCCCCGGATGTCCATGCGCCCGTCTGCACGAACGCCCGGTCGCAGGCCTGCCGTGACGTCCAATGCCTGGCGGCGGCCGCAACGATTTGGCACGATCGGCCGGGAGCCATGCACGACATCGCCGAGTTCCTGCGTCAGCATCCTCCGTTCGAGGAGCTGGACGAGGACACGCTCGAGTCACTGGCCCACGCGGTCGAGATCGAGTACTTCGCCGCCGGCACCACGATCTTCCGCCAAGGCGAAGCCCCGATGCAGCACGTCCGGGTCGTCCGTAGCGGCACAGTGGAGCTCGTCGACCGCGGGCGGGTGCTCGATCTCCTCGGTGAGGGCGAGCTGTTCGGACATCCGTCGATGCTGGCGGGCTTGCCGACCGGATTCGAGGCCCGCGCCGGCGAAGACGCCCTGTGCTATCGCCTTCCGGCCTCCAGGATGGTGCCGCTGCTCGCCCGCCCTGCAGGGTTGCGCTACGTCGCACGGAGCCTGCTCGCTCGGCCGCGATCCGACGCCTCGATCTTGTCCGCTGTGCTCGATCCGGCCCAGCGGCCGATCGGACAGCTGCTCACCGAGCGACGCCCGATCATTTGCGCTCCCGCCACCACGGTGCGCGAAGCGGCGGAGCGCATGGCCGATGAGGAGGCCGGCGCCGCATTGATACGACTCGGCGACGGCGAGCTCGGCATCCTCACCGACCACGATCTTCGCGCCAAGGTCGTCGCGGGCGACGTCTCGCGCGACGCACCGGTGACTGCGGCGATGAGCGCACCGGCGTTCAGCGTCACCCCGGATCGCCTGGGAGCGGAGGTGACTTTGGAGATGCTCGAGCGGGACCTCCGCGAGGTCGCCGTGGTGTCTCCGCTCGGGGAGGCGCTGGGGATCATCTCCGACACGGACCTCCTCGCGGCCGAGGCCAGGACGCCTTTCGCCCTGCGTCGGGCGATCCGGGATGCCACCAGCGCCGAGGAGCTTCGCCGCGCCGCGGAGGGGCTGCGGCTGACCGTAGTCACGTTGCTCGATGCCCACGTTGGCGTTGCTCAGATTGGTGGGGTGATCGCCGTGGTCGTCGACGCCCTGACTCGGCGGTTGATCGAGATCGAGCTCGATCGCCTCGGGTCCCCGCCTTGTCCCTTCAGCTGGACTGCGCTGGGC
>JBKPDQ010000119.1:0-16899 GCA_046728015.1 Actinomycetota bacterium | reverse complement strand
GCACGAAACCGCGCAGGCGTGTCTCGGCGTCGACCGGCAGCGCCTCGTCGTCGCTCATGCCGGCGCACAGCACGCCCCAGACCGCGTCGTCGACCATGACCGGGACACCGGCCGCCGAGCCGGTGCTCGCGGCGCACCGGGTCTCGTGGACCGTCGCCGCGAGCCCGGGGCCGTCCTGCGGCCAGTCGCCTGCTAGCAGCGTCGTCGGCCCGTCCGCCTCGTAGCGACCGAGCGCGACCGCCGGCACGCCCAGTACCGCCGAGGTCTCCGCCACGATCGCGGGGAACACGTCCGCTGGTTTCGCGCCGTCGGAGACCAACGCGACGAGACGCGCGAGCGCGGCCTCCTCCTGGGCGGTGACGGTCATGGCGATGGCCTCCGGCGCGATGATGTCAGGCTCGCGCGCCGCCGCCCAGCGTCAACAAGGTGTCACGATCGGGCGAACGGCAGCCGTTGTTGCGCCGTCGCCGCGGAGCCGCGGCGCTGACGTACGTCCGGGCGGGATACACGGTCGCCGACTACGTCGCCCGCCGGTCGGGTGGGCCGCCGGTCGACTGAGACCATGCGTACTCCGCGCGCGGTAGACCGAAGAGCATCCTGGAGGCCGACGACAGCCGTGGCGTGAGCCACGAGCATCCGCGGGCATCAGGACAGCGACCTCATCCACCGGCGTCCTCGCGACGCTCGCCGCCACGGCCCTCGCTCTCGCCGCGCTCGTCCTCGTGGGTTGCGGCTCGGGCGGCTCCGGCGGTCCGGCCACGCTGAACCTGTGGGTGTTCCAGGAGCCGTCAGGCTCCTTCACCGACGCCGCGAGGCGCTGCAGCGAGCAGTCGGACGGGCGGTACCGGATCGTGTTCAACGCCCTGTCGAACGACGCCGACCAGCAGCGGCAGACGCTCGTGCGGCTGCTGGCGGCGAAGTCCTCGAGCATCGACATCGCCGGCATGGACGTGGTGTGGACGGCGGAGTTCGCATCGGCGGGCTGGATCAAGCCGTGGCCAGAGCAGTTCGCGGGCCCGGTCCGGCGGGGCACGCTCGCCGGACCGCTGAAGACCGCGACCTATCAGGGGCGGCTGTGGGCCGCGCCGGCGAACACCAACACGCAGCTGCTGTGGTACCGCAAGGATCTCGTCCGCAACCCGGCGCGCACCTGGGACGGGCTGATCGCCCAGGCGTCGAAGCTGCCGACCGCCAGGCGGATCGAGATCCAGGGCGCGCAGTACGAGGGCGTCGTCGTCTGGTTCAACTCGCTCGTCCAGTCGGCGGGCGGCACGATCATCGACGGCAACAAGGTCACGCTCGGCAACGCCGGACACACGGCGGGGCAGATCATGAAGAACCTGGCCACCTCGCCGGCCGCCGATCCGTCGCTGAGCGCGCAGATGGAGGACCAGAACCGGCTCGCCTTCGAGCAGGGCGACGCCGCGTTCGAGATCAACTACCCGTTCATCTACCCGAGCGCGCGCCAGGACGTGCCCGCGCTGTTCAAGCAGATCGCGTGGAAGCCGTATCCCCAGGTCGACCCGGGCAAGCCGGCGAAGGCGCCGGTCGGCGGCATCAACTGGGGCGTCGGCGCCTACACCACGCATCCGACCGAGGCGTTCGAGGCCGCCACCTGCCTGCGCAACGCCCAGAACCAGCGCGAGGCGGCGATCAAGGGCGGCCTGCCGCCGACCCTGTCGAGCCTGTACGACGAGCCGAGCCTCCGCAAGGCATACCCGTTCGCGGACCTGATCCGCCGGCAGGTCGAGTCCGGCGCGGTGCGCCCGCAGACCCCGGCCTACGAGGACGTCTCGCTGGCGATCGCCACCACCGTGTCGCCGCCGTCGAACATCCAGCTCAACGGCTTCGTCCCGAGCCTGCGCGCCAAGCTCGAGGACGCGCTCGAGTCCAAAGGGCTGTTCTGATGGCTCGCGTTGCACTCCCTGGTCTGAAGCCGCGCGCTCGAGCCCGGCGCCCGGCCCTTAGCGGCCGCGCTCGCGACGAGCGGCGTCTCGGGTGGATGCTGTGCGCGCCCGCCGCGTTCGTGATGCTGGCGGTGACCGCGTACCCGATCGGCTATGCGATCTACCTGTCGCTGCTGCGCGCGGACCTGCGGTTCCCCCAGGACAACGCCTGGGTCGGCCTCGACAACTACATCACCGTGCTCACCGCCGGCCTGTGGTGGCGCGACGTGTTCCACACGGTCCTCATCACCGTCCTGTCGGTGTCGATCGAGCTCACGCTCGGGATGCTGCTCGCGCTGGTGATGCACCGCGCGATCTTCGGGCGGGGGCTGGTGCGCACGTCGGCGCTGGTCCCGTACGGGATCATCACGGTCGTCGCGGCGTTCGCGTGGCGGTTCGCATGGTCGTCGGCCGAGGGCGGCTTCGTGCCCAAGCTGTTCGGCTGGACGTTCGACCCGACGGCGACCACCGAGCCGTTCTGGAACTACGTCGTCGTCGTCCTCACCGAGGTGTGGAAGACGACGCCGTTCATGGCGCTGCTGCTGCTGGCCGGGCTCACGCTCGTCCCGAACGAGCTGCAGGAGGCGGCGAAGGTCGACGGCGCGAGCGCTCGGCAGCGGTTCTGGCGGATCACGATCCCGCTGATGAAGCCCGCGCTCCTCGTCGCACTGCTGTTCCGCACGCTCGACGCCTTCCGGATCTTCGACTCGGTCTACATCATCTCCGCAGGCAACAACCCGAACGTCGAGACCGTCTCGGTGCTCAACTACAACGAGCTGCTCACGCGCCTGAACCTCGGCGTCGGCTCGGCGATCTCGGTCCTGATCTTCCTCTGCGTCGTGCTGATCGCGTGGGTGTTCGTCAAGGGGTTCGGCACGTCCTTGGCCCAGCAGCGAGGGGAGAGCTGACATGCAACGACGGCACCTCTTCGGCTGGGGCACGGCGAACCTCGTCGTGCTCGTCACAGCGCTGTTCCCGGTCTTCTGGCTGCTGATGCTGTCGCTCAAGTCGCCGGCGACGATCGGCGACGGCCGGCTGATCCCCTCGTCGTGGTCGCTCGAGAACTACAAGGGGATCTTCGGGCAGAGCATCTTCACGCGCGCCCTGGTCAACTCGATCGGGATCGGGCTGATCTCAACGATCATCGCGGTCACCCTCGCCACGATGGCGGCGTACGCGATCGCCCGCCTCGACTTCCCAGGCAAGCGCGCGCTGCTCACCGCCGCGCTCGCGATCGTCATGTTCCCACCGATCTCGATCGTCGGCCCGCTGTTCGACATGTGGCGCGACCTCGGCCTGTTCAACACCTGGCCCGGCCTGATCATCCCGTACATGACGTTCACGCTGCCGCTGGCGATCTACACCCTCTCCGCCTTCTTCCGCGAGATCCCACCCGAGCTCGAGGAGGCCGCGGAGGTCGACGGCGCAACCCCGCGCCAAGCCCTCGTGCGCGTCATCCTCCCGCTCGCCGCCCCCGGCGTGTTCACCACCCTGATCCTCGTCTTCATCTTCGCCTGGAACGACTTCGTGTTCGCCTTCGCGCTGACCGCAACCTCGGCTGCGCAGACCGTGCCCGCCGCGATCGCCCTCTTCCCCGGCGCGTCCCAGTTCACGCAGCCGACCGGCTCGATCGCCGCTGCCGCGATCGTCGTCACCGTCCCCATCGTCCTGATGGTGATGCTCTTCCAGCGCCGAATCGTCGCCGGGCTGACCGCCGGCGCTGTGAAGGGCTGAGGCCTCGGACCCCGACCGCGCGTCGCCGGCGCGGCTCCGCCGCACTCCCGGAGTGGGCCGACCCTATGAAGCCCGTAGGTGTGCCAGTCGCATCGCTGCGCACACCGAGAGCGCGGTAGCGCACGCTGCCGAGCGCGCGTCTAGGCCACGTACGCAGTGATGGGTGGTAAGAGTTGCAGCCGTGGCGATTGCGTCGACGTCCGTCTTCGTAGGCCGGCAGGACGAGCTTCGGTCACTTCACGATGCATACGGCAACGCGTCGGCTGGGCATTCGCAGATCCTTCTGGTCGAGGGTGAGGCCGGCATCGGCAAGACGACGCTCGTCCAGCGCTTTCTGTCCGAGCTGCCGGAGACCCGGATCCTGCGCGCGAGCGGCGACGAATCCGAGTCGCACGTACCGTTCGCGATGGCGGACCAGCTACTCCGCAGCGATGGTCGCCGCAGCGCGGAACTGCCCTCCGGCCGCCATGTCGCGGTCGGCCTCGAGCTCTTGGAGCTCATCAGCTCCGGTGCCGACCGTGCCCCATGTGTCGTCCTCGTCGATGACGCGCACCTGATCGACGCCGAGTCGCTGCGCGCTCTGCTCTTCGCCGCGCGCCGGCTGCTCGCGAGCCGGGCCGTCGTCCTGTTGGTCGTGCGTGGGACCACGGAGGACACGCTCCCCGAGGGATGGCGCAAGATCGCCGCCGGGTCGACCGGGGGCGTCCTCACACTCGGGCCGCTCGCCCCCTCGCACATCTCCGAACTCGCGTTGGCACTCGGGGTCGCCGTGACGCCGGACGCAGCCGGTCGCCTCTGGGAGCACACGCGCGGCAGCCCGCTGTACGCCCGTGCGGTGCTTCGGGAGCTCCCGGACGATGAAAGCTGGCCGCACGAGCCACGTCCGCTGCCGGTACCGGAGTCGTACGCGCAACTGGTGCGCCAGCACCTCGACCGCTGCGCGAGCGACGTCGTCACCTTGGTCGAGGCCGCCGCGGTGCTGGGCGTGCGTGCACCGCTGCACGGTGTGGTCGAGCTGGCCGGCCTCGACGATCCCCTCGCGACGCTCGATGTCGCGATCGACAGTGCATTGGTTCGCGTCGACGACGGCGCAAGCGGCGCGTTCGTCGAGTTCTCACATCCGCTCGTCCGGGCGGCCGTCTACGACGCCCTGCCGAAGGCGCGACGCTCCGCGCTCAACACCAGCGCAGCGCATCTGGCCACTGACGCGGCGGCAGCGATGCGCCACCGCGTTGAAGCAGCGATAACCACCAACGACGCGCTGCTCGCGGACCTCGAGGCACACGCGCACGACGAGATGTCGCGCGGTGCGTGGTCGAGCGCCGTGTCGAGCCTGATCGCGGCAAGCCGGCTCACGCCGGTGCCCGCTGATCGGGAGCGGCTCGCCCTGGAGGCGATCGAGGCGATGCTGTACTCGGGCGACGGGGCCTCGGCGCGGCGACTCGCCGAGCAGACGGGGTTCGCCGAAGGTCCCCGACGCGACGGCGTGCTCGCCTACCTCGCCATGTTCGCCGGCGATCTGGAGGCCGCGCACGGGCTGTTGACACGCGCTTGGGAACGGCGCGAGCTCGTCGACGACGCCAGGCTGTCAGCGACGATCGCCCAGCGGAGCGCCTTCTTGGCCACCTCCCGTCTGCGGGGCCGCGAGGCGATCGAGTGGGCGCAGCGAGCCATGGCGCTCGCTCCGGACGATCCGGGTACCGGCCTGCTCGTCGCGCCGTCGCTCGCGCTGGGACTCAGCTTCACCGGCTCGAGAGCAGATGCGCATGCGGCGCTCGACCGCTGGCTCGAGGATCCGGCGGCGCCGCAGCGCGCAGCCGGCTTCGTCCTGCTTGCGCTGAAGGGTTTCCTGCTTCTGGGGGAAGGCGACGTGCGGGGGGCGCGAGCAGCGTTCGAGACCTCGGCCACCGAAAGCCTCGAACGGGGCCTGCTCGTGGTCGCCGCGCTGTCGCTCTCGGGTCTGACCCGCGAGGAGTACCTGGCCGGCGCGTGGGACAGCGCCGTGGTCGCGAGCGAGCGATCGATCGCTCTGGCGGTCGAGTCGGAGGATCGCTGGGTCGTCGCGCTGGCGCACTGGTCGGCGAGCTACGTGCCGTCGGCTCGCGGCGACTGGCCGGTCGCCGAGGCCCACGTGCGCGCGATTCAGGAGCAATCGCCGACGTTCGAGCGTCACATCGCCGCCGAGGCGATCGCGACCGCCGGTCTCGCCGCCGCCCGCGACCGGCCGACCGAGGTTCTCCGGGCGCTGCAGCCGCTCGACCACATCGAGCCGCGCGACGGAGTGGACGACCCGGCGTTCCTTCCCTGGCAGCACCTCAAGGCGCATGCGCTCGTCGACGCGGGCGAGCTCGGCGCGGCCGACAAGTTCATCGGTGCCGCGAGCGCGCATGCGACCGCCCGCGGAAACCAGCTGCTCGCCGCCAGGCTGGCTCATGCGCGCGGCAAGCTCGATTTCGCGCGGCACGACGTCGAACGCGCGACGGCCTCCCTGCGGGATGCCCATGCGCACGTCGAGGCCCTCGCCATGCCGTACGAGCAAGCGCTCATCGAGCTGTCGCAGGGTCAGGTGCTGCGTCGATCGGGCGAACGGCGCGCGGCCGCGGAGACCCTGCTTGCCGCGCACGGGCGGCTCAGCCGCCTCGGGGCGCAGCCGGCCTTGCACCGCTGCGAGACGGAGCTCGCCGCGTGCGGCCTCGCGCCGGCGGCGCGCAAGAGCCGCGACTACACGACCCTGACGCCGCAGGAGCTCGCGGTGGCACGGCTCGTCGTCTCGGGGATGACGAACCGCGAGGTCGCCGAGCAACTCATGGTGAGCACCAAGACCGTCGAGTTCCACCTCAGCCACGTGTACGCCAAGCTCGGCGTCCGAAAGCGGTCAGAGCTTCGCGCGCGGGCGCGCGCGAACGAACTCGCGCTGTGATGAGCGGGCGGCGCTGAAGCTGCGACGCCCGGAGCCGACGTCGCAGCGCTCGCCGTCGGGCAGGACGACCGTAGCCGTGACGTTCGCCGGCACCTCGACGTCGAGTCGGAAGGTATCGCCGTCCTGGCGCCACGCGCTGGTGATCGATCCGCGCACCGAGCGGTAGGAGGCGCGCGCCCACTCGAGCGGACCCGGCTTGGGGGCGATGAGGACGTGCTCGTAGCCCGGCCTGGCGGGACGGATCCCGGCCACGTACTCGTAGAGCCACTGGACGACCGAGCCGAGCGAATAGTGATTGAACGAGTTCATCAGCGGGGTCTGGAAGCCGCGCTCCTCGGTCCAGCCGTCCCAGCGCTCCCAGATCGTGGTCGCACCGTGGCGGATCGAGTAGCCCCACGACGGGAACGTCTCGTTGAGGAGGAGCCGGTACGCGACGTCGGAGTACCCGGCCTCGGTCAGCACGGGACAGAGCAGTCCGACGCCGATGAAGCCGGTCGTGAGATGCCAGTCGTGGCGCTCGATGTCGGCTACCAGGCGCTCCGCCACGCGCTCGCGCAGCTCGTCCGGGACCAGATGCACGTGCAACGCCAATAGGTAGACCGTCTGCGTGTCGCCTTCTATGAAGCCGTCCTCGCCGACGTAGGCCCGGTTGAACGCCGCCACGACGTCCCGGTACAGGGCCTCGTAGCGGGCCTCCCGCTCCCCTCTTCCCAGGACGGCTGCGATGCGCGCCATGAGCTTTGCGTCGTAGGCCAGGTACGCGGTCGCGAGCACCTCGCGCGGCGTGTCCGCGCCGATGGACAGCCAGTCGCCGTAGTCGTTGTGGCGGCGCGAGCGCCAGAGCAGGTCCGGGTTGTGGCGGACCAGGTACGCGAGGTAGCGCTCCATGGCGTCCCAGTGGCGCTCGAGGATCCGCACATCGCCGTAGCGGTTGTAGATCGTCCACGGCACGATGATCCCGGCGTCGCCCCACGCCGGCGCGCCGTCACGCTCCGCCCCGAGGCGCGGAGCGACGTCCGAGTACGCGCCATCGACCGACTGCGCATCGAGGATGTCGTCGCCCCACTTGGTGACGAAGGCCGCGACGTCCATGTTCAGCGCCGCGCTCGGGAGGAAGACCTGGGCGTCGGCGAGCCAGCCAAGCCGTTCGTCACGCTGCGGGCAGTCTGTGGGAACAGACAGGAAGTTGCCTCGCTGCCCCCAGGTGGCGTTGCGCCACAGCTGGTTGACGAGGTCGCTCGAGCACTCGAACCGACCGGTCCACGGCGTGTCCGAGTGCACGACCCGGCCGACCACGTCCGGGACCTCCCCCAGCCCCTGCACCTCGACGTAGCGGAACCCGTGGAACGTGAAACGCGGCTCGAACACCTCGCGGCCCCCACCCCGCAGGACATACGTCTCCTGGGGCCGCGCCGTCCGCAGGTTCGCGACGTGCAGCGAGCCGTCCGCCTCGAGCATCTCGGCGAACCGCAGCCGCACCGTCGTGCCCCGCTCGCCCTCGACCTGCAGGCGGACCCAGCCGACCATGTTCTGTCCGAGGTCGACCACGTGGACGCCCGGCTCGCGCTCGGTCACTGAGACCGGCTGCAGCTCCTCGGTGACGCGGATCGGTTGCGCGCGCTCGGGCACGAGCGCGGCGCCGTCCCGCCGACGCGTGCGGACCGGCTGCCAAGCGCTGTCGTCGTAGCCCGGCTCCGTCCAGCCACCGAGGGCACGACGCGCGTCGTAGTGCTCGCCGTGCAGGAGGTCCGAGTACCGGATCGGCCCGGTGGTCGCCCGCCAGCGCTCGTCGCTGGCCACCACCACGTGAGCGCCTTCCGCGTATTCGAGATGCAGCTCGCAGAGCAGCTCGGGGTACGTGCCGTAGTGTGCGCCGGCGCGCTTGAGGTCGAAGCCGACGAACCCTGCGTACCAGCCGTCGCCCAGGATCGCGGAGAGCACGTTCGTGCCGTCGGCGAGCAAGTCCGTCACGTCGTGCGCGGCGTACTCGATGCGCTTGCGATAGTCCGTCCAGCCCGGCGCGAGGACCGTGTCGCCGACTCGCGCCCCGTTGACCTGCAGGTCGACGAGTCCACGCGCAGTCGCGTAGAGCATCGCCCGGCGCACTGGTCCCTCAACTACGAACGCGCGCCGGATGAACGGAGCCGGCCGGCAGCGCTCGAGCATGATGTCGCCGGCTCGTTCCGACGCCGCCTCGGGCACAGGCACGCCCGGATCATCCAGATCATCGCGCGAGATCCAGTGCGCTCGCCACTCGCGCAGCCCCGTGCGGAAGCGCGCCGGCTCGCTCCAGGGCGACGGCTCGCCCGCCTCGTCCCAGACCTGCACGACCCACCAGCAGTCGCTCGCAGGCGGGAGCGCGCGCCCGGCGTAGACGACATCGACCGAGGACGCGGACTCGACGCGCCCGCTGTCCCACAGACGGGCCAGGCCCGCCCGGAGCTCATCCGGGTCCCCTGCCACCAGGATCCGATACGCCGTCTGTCGCTTGTCGCGTCCCGAAGACTCGAGCGTCCAGCTCAGCCGCGGCGCGGGATCGTCGACGCACGGCACGTCGCCCCGATGTTCACAGCGCAGATCGATCGGTTGCATCCGCTATCCCTTCACGGCGCCCGCCGTCAGGCCGTCCACGATCCTTCGGTTGAAGAACATGAACATGATCAGCGGCGGGATCGTGATCAGCAGGATGTCCGCGAACAGCAGGTGGTACGAGGTGACGTACTGGCTCTGGAAGTTGAAGAGCGTGAGCTGCACCGTCGCGTTCTCGTCGCCCGGCAGGAAGTACAACGGATTGGTGAAGTCGTTGAACACGGTGACCGACTGCACGACGATCACCGTGATCGTCACGGACTTCAACAGCGGGAAGATGACGCTGAAGAAGACGCGCAGCGGCCGCGCGCCGTCGATCGTGGCCGCCTCGTCGAGCTCGCGTGGGATGGTCGCGATGAAGGCTCGGAAGAGCAGGATGCTGAACGAGAGCCCGAAGGCGACCTCGATCAGGATCATGCCCTGGAGCGTCTTGAACAGGCTCAGCTCCTGGAGCACCCACACCGTCGGGACGACGGCGGGCGGGATGATGAGGCCGCTGAGGATCAGGACGTCGGCGACCTTGGTCCACTTGCTGGGGCGCCGCTGCAGCACGTAGGCGACCATCGCCGACAGCACCACCATGATCGCCACGCTGGCCACGGTGATGATCGTGCTGTTGATGAACGCCGTGACGAGCATGTAGTCGCGTGCCTCGATCGCCTGGCGGAAGTTGTCGAACAGCACCCAGTCGGTCGGCCACGAGAACTCCAGCTGCCCGGCCTCGGCCTGCGTCTTGGCCGCCGTCAGCAGGATAAAGGCGAACGGCACGAGGAAGATGACCCCGATCAGCGCAATGAAGACCGGGCTGAGCACACGGATGGTGCTTCTCACAGCTGCACCTCCCGGCGGCGCAGGAACGAGTAGAGCGGCAGGATGATCGCCGTCACGAGCACGAAGAGGACGACGTTGCCGGCCGTCGACAGGCCGTAGAACCCGGCCTGGTACTGCTTATAGATCACCGACGCGATCACGTCGGAGGTGAAGCCCGGCCCGCCGCGCGTCATCGCCCAGATGAGGTCGAATGACCGCAGCCCGCCGATCAGCGACAGGATGATCACTGTCACCGTCGCCGGCCAGGCGAGCGGGAGGGTGATGTAGCGGAACAGGCCGACCGAGGTAGCGCCGTCCACGCGCGCGGCGTCGTAGAACTCGCGCGGCACTGAGACGATGCCGGCGATGTAGATCACGGTGGCCAGGCCGACGCCCTTCCATACGTCGACGAGAGCGACCGACATCAGTGCCCACTTTGGATCCACGAGCCAGCGCGGACCCTGGATGCCGACGACCGCGAGCGCCTCGTTGATGAGGCCCACGTCGGGCTCCATCAGCACGGTGAACGTGAGGCCGACGCCGATCGTGCTCACCAGGACGGGGAAGAAGACGGCCGACCGCATGAAGGCCCGGCCGATCACGCTCGACGTCAGCAGCACCGCCAGCAGCATCCCGAGAATCACCTTCAGGCCCGAGGTCGTGACGGCGTAGATCAGCGTGTTCGTCAGGCCCTTGGTGAGCGCCGGCTCCTCGAAGAACTGCCGGAAGTTGTCGAGCCCGATGAACTCCGAGTCGAACAGCGTCCAGCGCGTGAGGCTGTAGTAGAAGCTGCTGAACGTCGGCAGCAGGAAGAAGACGAAGAAGACGGCGAACGCCGGCAGGTAGAACCAGTACGGGTAGGCGCTCTTCTTCGCCCGCAGCCGTGACCGCGGGCGGGCGGTGCCGGCCCGCGGCATCGCCCGTTCGCGTACTTCGACCGACATGTCAGATGCTTACCAGCCCTCGAGCCCGAGCTGCTGGGCCTGCTTCTTGACGTCCTCGTCGTAGAGCTTGGCGCCGTCCTCGGCGGACCGCAGGCCGGAGCCGACCTCGACGGTGATCTGCTCGAGAGCCGGGCCCTTCACGGGCGAGAGGAACTCGAGCGCCGGCGTGACGTTGCCGTCATCTACATACGGCTGGAGATCCTTGACGGCTGCCGGCACATCGGCGGGCAGCTCGCAGCCCTTCAGCATGTACGGGCCGGTCGGCGCGTACGCCTTGGACTGGACCTCACAGCCCTCCGGGCTGGCGATGAAGGCGACGAACTTCTTGGCCGCCTCGAGCTTGGCGCCCTCGGTCGACTTCGGGATGTAGGCGGCGAGCGGAAGCCAGAGCGTCAGCCCGGTGTTCTCAGCATCCCGTGCGGGCTGGGCGAAGAAGCCGACGTCGTCGATCTTGTCCGGGTCGGAGGTCTCCAGGTTCGGCACGATGATGGTCAACGCCGGATAGTGCGCTCCCTTGCCTTTGGCGAGCATGCTGAGGGCGGGCGGGAACTTGACCGAGCCGTAGTTCTTGTTGAGGTAGCCCGCCTTGTTGACCTCCTCGAGGTGCCGGAAGCCCTCGATCGCCGGTTCCTGCGAGTACTTGACCTGATTGGCCGTGTACTGCTGATCCCAGTCCGGGACCTCGGCCGCCACGTTGTGGTAGTCGGCCAGGACGAAGAGCTGCGACGTCCACGTCTCGCCGTAGCTCTGGATGACGGGGTCGATCCCGGCCTCCTTGATCTTGGCGTTGTTCGCCATGAACTCGTCCCACGTCTTGGGGATCTCGAGGCCGAGCTTCTCGTAGACCTTCTTGTTGTAGAGGATCCCGCCGCCGAAGGCGCTCCCGAACGGCGCCCCGTAGACCTGGTCGTTCACCGACACGGTCTTTGCGTATGCGTCGTCAAGGTCCGCCACCCACGGCTCGTCGTTGACCGGCGTGAGCTGCGACTCCGGCTTCAGCGCCTGGAACAGCGAGCCGGCGAGGTAGACGAACACGTCGTTCATCTCCCCTGTGGCGAGCCGCGTCTTGATCAGGTTGTCGAGCTCGGAGCCCTGGGGGCCCGTCTCGAGATCGATGTTGATGTTCGGGTTCTTCGCCTCGAAGGCAGCGATGAGCGCCTCGGCCGGTTTCACGGCCTGCTCGCTGTTGGCGACGAGGAATGACAGCTCGACCTTCTCGCCTCCCTCACCGCCACCGTCGTCGTCGCTGCCGCACGCCGCAAGCCCGATGGCGACTGCGAGCGCCAAAAGCACGCCGGCCGCGTTCCACGACCTGATCATGTCCACCCCTCTCGTCCTCCGCTCCGAAGACCGATGGCCACAGCCTGGCAAGCGGCCGCGGCGTTCGCGCCGGGGGAAATCCCTAGTCGAAGCGCGATATTGGGCGATCGAAGACTGATTACGGTCTCTTCCGACCCATCCAGCGATGACGACGCACATAACTCGACGCCGGTTCGCTCGTGGGAGCGCCCGGCGGGTGCTCAAGCGGTCCGAACTGCCGAACGCGCGGCGGCGGCGCCGGCCGGGGCGGGATAGGGAGGAGGCCCGGCCGGCGCCATTGCCGTTCGTTCGCCCTGTCTCACGGTGTCGTGGTCGACAGCGTGAAGGTGAGCGTCTTGTTGTATGTGCCGGTGCGGAGCCCCTGGCTCGCGCCGATGTGCTGCCGGAAGCCGATCGACACCGCGTCGTTGCTCACCGGACCCGCGTAGGCCAGCAGCGCCAGGGCCGAGCCCGGCGTGGTGCTGAGCGGCGCGAACGGATTCGCGTTCGCCCGATCCTGGAGCGGCCGGTCGACCTCACGAAACACGGGGAGGACCTCATGGAGTGCCGCCCGCTCGGACGGACCGGCGTCCAGGTCTCGAAGCTCTGCTCCGCACCCGGTCGCATGCAGACCATGTCGTTCCGAGCACGACGCGGACCACAACCATGTGGCGCCGGAACGTTGATCTGCCAGTCGATCAGGGGTCGATGAGGCCGCGGCGGATCGCGTAGCGGGTGAGCTGGATGCGATCGGTCAGCCCGAGCTTGGCGAGGATGTTCTCGCGGTGGCGCTCAACAGTCCGGCGGCTGATGTGGAGAAGGTCTGCGATGTCCTCGCTCGTGTGCGACTCGGCGACGAGCTTGACGACCTCCTCCTCACGGGCGGTCAGCTCGCCGGCAGGCGCCCGCGTTGGATCCTCGAGCCACGCTCGCAAGAGGGCGCGCACCGTGGGCGGGTAGAGAAACGTCTCGCCTCGCATCGCCGCTCGGCATGCCTCCACGAGATCGCGCTCGGCTGCGCTCTTGAGCACGTAGCCGCACGCTCCCGCCTTCAGGGCCTGGAGGCAGTAGAGCTCGGTGTCGTGCATCGACAGCATCAGCAACCGCAGGTCGGGCCGCTGGCGCGCGAGCTCGCGCGCGGCGTGCAGCCCCGTCCGGCCGGGCATCGCGACATCGAGGACCGCGAGATACACGTCCTCGCGCAACCCGCGCTCGACCGCCTCGACCCCGTCCGCGGCCTCCGCGACCACCTCCAGGTCGGCGGCCGCGTCGAGGATCATCCGCAGCCCGCTGCGCACGAGCGTGTGGTCGTCCGCGAGCAGGATTCGCGCGCGCGACGGCGCGCTCATCGGACTGGCACCATCAGCCGCACCTCGGTCCCCCGCGGGACGCGGTGCCGGATCTCGAGGCTGCCCCCGGCAAGCAGGGCCCGCTCGCGCATCCCGGCAACACCGTGCGAGCTGTGCAGATCCTCCGTGGAGATCCCTAGCCCGTCGTCGGCCACCGTGAGCGCGACTGCGTGGTCGTCGCAGCGCAAGAGCAGCTCGACCTCGTGGGCGTGGGCATGCCGGGCGACATTGGTCATCGCCTCCTGGGCGACGCGGTAGAGCGCCAGCTCGGTCTCGGCATCGAGCGCGGGCAGCGCCGGATCGATGTGATGCCGCACCCTCAGCCCGGACCGCTCGCCGAACCCAGCGGCGAGCGCCACGAGCGAGGCGCGGAGCCCGAACTCGTCGAGCGCGGGCGGACGCAGGCCGCTGGCGATCTCGCGCACGGTCTGCACGCCTTCCCGCACGTTGTCCTGGATCCCGGCGACCTCCTCCCGGCGCGCCGCAGGAACAGCGGCGGCGAGGCCCTCGAGCTGGAACACGACCCCGGTGAGCAACTGCCCCACCTCGTCATGCAGCTCCCGCGCGACCCGACCACGCTCGGCCTCCTGCGCGCGCAGCGCCCGGCGCCTGCTGTCGGCGCGCTCATACTCGAGGCGATCGAGCATCGAGTTGAACGCCTTGCTCACCCGCGCGATCTCGCCGTCAGGATGCTCCTCGCCGATCCGCCGGCCCGGCTCGTATGGATCGATCCGGCCCATCACCTGCTCCAGCCGCTCGAGCGGCCCGAAGACCCGTCGCAGCAGCAACAGGTTCACGACGATCACGGCCGCCGTCCCTGCTGCGAGCACAATCCACTCGCTCGGCGTAACGGTGGCCGAGATCGTGGCCGGCGACAACGCGAGAAGCAGCGCCGCAGCAACGAGCACGGTGGCGTTGACTGCGACTGCGCGGCGGAACAGGGACATCGAGGGCCGCTCCGGTTCTGATGCTAGCCCTCTCTCCGCGCGAGGTGACCGCGCGGTCCTTGAATGCGCGCGACTAGGTACCCCGGTCGCTTGCGACCGTGTCCTTCTCCGCCTCGGCCAGCGGATCGTGGTAGGCGTCACGCAGGTCCCAGCCGCACGCGGTGCACTCGATGTCGCCGGGCGGCGCGGGAACGCCGCACCGCGGGCACGGTGTCTCCTCCGGCGGCTGGCGGCGCAGGAGTTCTCGCAGGCTTCGCACGACCGTCACCTCGGTTCTCGGTGGACCGCACCAAAAGCTACGACTGCCTCGCGCGGCCGGGAATGGGGAGCGATCCCCATTCCGCGCCGCGATCGGCGTCTCGACTCGCGAACAGGAAGCGAATACGCGCGAGCTCCTGGCGCAGCACCGCTTCCGCGTCGCCGTACAGCGGCGAACGGCCGTCGGTGACCATGTGCTCTGTCGCGGCCAGGCCGCGCAGGCTGTCGTTGGACCGGACGAGCCTGGCCACCTCGCCGAGCTCAGATGCTGCGGCGCGCACCACCGGAACGCTGTACAGCGGTCCGATCAGATGACACTCACTCGCGGGCCGCGAGGCCTCGGCACGAATCACGTCGAGCGCCCGCGCCAGGCACTCGCGCTGGGCCGGTTCGAGGAGCCGCTTCCGCACGCGCACGACGGCCTCGACCGGGAGCTCGCCGCAGCCCTGCGCAATCAGCTCGAGTGCACGCCGGTTGCTCGCCGCGCGCAGCACGCCGATACGAGCGATCAGCGCGGCCAGCACCGCCACAGCGGCCACCGTCAGGGGAATGCCTATCGACACGCCGTGGATCAGCGCCACGATGCCGAACGCCAGCACCACCGAGACGGCGATGGATCGCTCGGCCGCGACAGCGAGCTGCGTCGTCACCCGCGCGAGCGGATGATCCGGACCGAGGACGCTTCGCGCGTCCGCGCGCTGCTGATTCGTGCTCATCGCGTCGGGGAGGCCGCCACGACGTCACGGAAATCCTCACACCGACCGGGCGTGTAGTGAATGGGTCGCGCTCCCCATTCGCCTGTGCTCGCGACGACGCCGCACCGCATCTCGGCATCGGTCTACGCACCGACGGGCTGCCGAGTGACGAGGGTGGGTCGGTCGGCGTGATGCACGACTGCGCTCGAGACGCTTCCCAGCAGCAGCGAGGTCATCCCCGTCAGCCCGCGGGAGCCCATGACGATCGCGGCCACGCCGTGGCGGTTGGCGGTCTCGACGATCGTCTTCCATACGGGTCCGGTGGCCTCGACGGCGACCGGCACGGCGTGCAGACCCGCCTCTTCCGCGAGGCGGACGCCGTCACCGGCGACACGGGCACCGAGTTCGGCGGCGGCGCGGTTGATTTGGACGAAGTCGAACATGCTGTCGGTCGCGCCCGCGAACGCGAGGCTGCCGAGGGCGGGCGTCGGTTGCCAGACGGTGACGACCAGCGCGTCGCGGCCGCTGAGCAGGCGCCCGGCGCGCTCGATCGCGTGTTTGGCGTCCTCGGATCCGTCGTAGCAGAGCAGCAGCGGGCCGTCGGCGGTCGGCGTGCGCCCGCCGGGGTCGACCGCGAATGTCGTCACCGGCAGACGGAAGCGCTTCTCGATGTGCTCGATGAGCCGGCGCTCCTGCCAGTTGGCGTGGTCTGAGAGGCGCAGGGCGATGAGGATGTGATCGGGCTCGTACTCCGTGACGGCGTCCGCGATGACGGTCATGACCGTGCCGCGGGCCGCGGCTCCGCTGGCGCGCGCGCCGATCGAGCGCATGTGGCTCAGGACGGCGTCGAGGCGATCGTCGGCGTGATGTCGAAATCGATCGACGTCGTCGGCGAGCCAGGCAAGTCGTCCCGGGAGTGTCGGCGTGAGGACGTAGACCTCGGCGGCGGCGTCGATGATCGCGCGCACCGCGGGCGGCAGCTCCTCCACGCCGGCGACGGCGGCGTCGGAGACGAACAGGAGCCGGTGGATCGCCGGCGTGCGGCCTCGGGCGCGCGTATGAGGGACTGTGCTGTGCTGGCTGCTCATGAGGCACTCCCTTCGAGCCGACGCTCAGCGACGCTCGGTCGCTGCGCCGGAACGGGCATGACGTCGGCGGACTCGCCGGTCTGGCGGCTGAGATAGGGCGCCATATAGCGGCCGCTGAGCTTGGTCGGCGGCCACCACAGGGGTTCCGGCGAGATGGTGGAGTCGTCGCCAGCGCAGCCGCTGATGTCGGCGCGGAGATAGCACGGGGTGCCGCCGGTCAGCAGAACCCCGCGCAGGACGGGCCGGAACGGTTGCGGATCGAGATCGACGCCGACCGAGGCCGCGATCGCCTCGGCGACCGCGTCGGCCTGCTGGGCGGC
>JBKPDQ010000118.1:0-17367 GCA_046728015.1 Actinomycetota bacterium | reverse complement strand
GTCCCCGAGCGTGCCCGACACGAGCACCCGGTCGCCGGGCCGGATGCGGTCCGCCCCGAGCTCGACGCCGCTCGCCAGGACCGCCACACCCGCGGTGTTCACGTATACCCCGTCGCCCTTGCCGCGCTCGACGACCTTCGTGTCGGCGGCCACCACCTCGACCGACGCCGCGCGCGCAGCGGCCGCCATCGAGGCCGCTATGCGGCGCAGATCCTCGGTGGGGAAGCCCTCCTCGACGATGAAGCCCGCGGACAGGAACAGCGGCCGGCCGCCCGACATCGCCAGGTCGTTGACGGTCCCGTTCACGGCCAGCTCGCCGATGTCGCCCCCCGGGAAGAACAGCGGCCGAACCACGTAGGAGTCGGTCGAGAAGGCCAGCCGCGAGCCGCCGGTCCCGTTGGCGTCGAAGACCGCGCTGTCAGCCAGCTGCTCGAGCACGGGGTTGCGGAGCTCGGGCAGGAAGAGCGCCTCGATCAGCGCGTGAGTGGACTTCCCCCCGGCCCCGTGCGCGAGCGTGATCTGCTGGTCGAGCAGCTTGCGGGTCGGGCGACGGCGGCGGCGCTCGATCGCATCCAGTACCTCCTGCTCGCGGCGGTCCGCCATCAGGCGGGGGCGGCCTCGCGCCGGCGGCGGCCGGCGTAGCGGCCGTAGTTGTAGTAGGCGGCGCAGGCGCCCTCGCTCGAGACCATGCAGGTGCCGATCGGATGGTCTGGCGTGCAGGCCGTTCCGAACACCTTGCACTCCCAGGGCTTGATCACACCCTTCAACACCTCGCCGCACTGGCACGCCTTCGGGTCGGCGACGCTCACGCCGGGGACCTCGTATCGCAGCTCGGCGTCGAAGTCCGCGAACTCGGGTCGCAGCTTCAGGGCGCTCTGGGAGATGAAACCCAGCCCGCGCCACTCGAAGGTGGTGCGCAGCTCCATGGTGTCGG
Organism: Actinomycetota bacterium; assembly: GCA_046728015.1. Classification (GTDB taxonomy): domain Bacteria; phylum Actinomycetota; class Thermoleophilia; order Solirubrobacterales; family 70-9; genus DATAFO01. Next base: position 16,433 of record JBKPDQ010000118.1, on the reverse strand, counting down.
CAATCGCCCTCAGCGCGAGCGGGTTGCCCTCCTCGCGCACGACGCGCGTGTACTGGTTCTCGACCTCGCTGCGCCCGTCGCGGAGCTGGCGCAGGACCATGTAGACCCCCTGCAGCACGTCGAGCGGCTCGAAGCCGGACACGACGACAGGCTTGCCGAAGTCGCGCGCTATGAAGCGGTAGGGGCGGGTGCCGATCACCGTCGAGACGTGCCCCGGCCCGATGAACCCGTCGAGGCGCAGATCGGGGGAGTCCAGGATCGCCCGGATCGCGGGGATGATCGTCACGTGGTTGGCGAAGACGAAGAAGTTGCGGACGCCCTCGGCGCGCGCGCGCAGCAGCGTCAGGGCGGTGGAGGGGGTGGTCGTCTCGAACCCGATGGCGAAGAACACAACTTCGCGCTCGGGGTTCTGCCGGGCCAGCTTGAGCGCGTCGAGCGGCGAGTAGACCATGCGCACGTCGGCGCCGCGGGCCTTCGCGTCGAGTAGCGATCCCTTCGAGGCCGGCACTCGCATCATGTCGCCGAAGGTGGTGAAGATGACCTCGGGGCGCTCGGCTATCGCGATCGCGTCGTCCTGGCGGCCCATGGGGATCACGCATACCGGGCAGCCCGGGCCGTGCACCAGCTCGATCTCGTCCGGCAGCAGATCCTCGACACCGTGCTTGTAGATGGCATGCGTGTGGCCGCCGCAGACCTCCATCACCTTGTAGTGGCGGCCGGGCTCGACGAGCGTGGCGATCCGCTCCGCCAGCCGCGCGGCAACCTCGCCCGAGCGGTACTCGTCCACGAACCTCAAGCGAGCTCCTCCAGCAGCAGGTGGTAGATCGTGGCGTGCGCCTCCTGCAGTCGCGGTATGTAGTCGCTGCGGGCGATGAACAGGTGGTCGAGCCAGTCGAGCTCGGCCAGCCGCCCGCCGTCGTACCCCGTGACGCCGATCGTCAGCATGCGCCGCCGGTGGGCCTCCTGCAGGCCGGCGATCACGTTCGGGGAGGAGCCGCTCGTGGAGATCGCCACCGCAACGTCGGCCTCGCGCGCGAGCGGGATCAGCTGGCGGGCGAACACCTTGTCGAAGCCCACGTCGTTGCCCACGGCGGTCACGGTCGCGACGTCGTTGTTGAGCGCAACGGCGGGCAGGCCGCGCGTGAGGGCGTCGGCGGCGAGGTCCTGGGCGTCCGTGGAGGAGCCGCCGTTGCCGAAGGCGATCAGGCGCCCGCCGCGCTCCAGCCGCTCGCGGACGGCGTCCGCGCAGCGCTCGACGGCCTCGACGTTGATGCCGCGTCGCAGCTCGATCACGTCCTGGCCCTTGCGCACCGTGGAGGCCCGCACGTCGGCCAGCAGCGAGTCGAGGTCGCGCTCGCCCGAGTCGAGGAACGGGTAGAGGAAGCCGGTGGGGTCCTCGGCCGGCGCGGCCTCGGTTGGGCGCGGAAGCTTCTCCAGGGCCACGCCCGCGTGGCAGAGCAGGGTGTCGCCGACCTCTACCCCCTCGACCAGCTCGACCGCCACGTCCTCGCGAGCGCCGTCTTTCTCGATGGTCGCGGTGCCATTGCGAACAGCCACCACGCGGGCCTCGACCGCCACGTCGCCGCAGGTGATGCAGGCGTCGTCGAGCAGGCCGGGGTGCTCGAAGAACACGTGCACGAGCTCCCAGAGGACGTGGTAGGCGGTCTCCTGGGCCTCCTGGACGACGGCCGGGTCCTCGCTGGGAACGGCGAAGGCGTAATCCGCCTGGGCGCGAGCTCCCGCCGCGGTCATCGCAATCGTCAGCAGGCCATGGCGCCGAGCCTCGGCCAGGAAGTCGCGCAGCTCGTCGCCGTCCCCGTGAGAGAGGCCCAAGGCGATGTCGTCCGCGCGCCACAGCCGCGCCAGGCTCGAGGCTCCGGTGGGGTCGTTGGTCGGTGCGAGCGCGGGCAGGGCGCGCTTGCCGACGATCACCGGGTGCATGAACTCGACGGCCACGTGCGCGGCATCGGTCGCGGCGGCGCCGGTGCCGTAGGGGATCAACGTTCCGCCGCGCCCGAACGCGCGCGCCATCTCGTGGCAGGCGCGTGCCAGCCGCTCCTGCTCGCTTTCGAGGAACGAGGCCAGGATCCGCTCGCGCACGTCGAGCCGCTCCGAGGCCAGCGCCTTGCTCACTCGATCGCGCTCCCCCGCAGCTCCTCGAGCTCCTGCTCGAACGGCTCGCCGAGCGACTCGAGGAACTCGCGCGTGGCCCGCGCCTCCTCCTCGTCGATCTTCGACATCCCGAAGCCCACGTGGATGAGCACCCAGTCGCCGACCTGCACGGCGTCCGGGCCCTCCGCGAGCAGGCCGACGTTGATGTTTCGCCGGACGCCGGACACCTCCGCCTTGGCGATGTGATGCTGCTCGTCGACGAACTCGACTATCTGGCCGGGGATTCCCAGGCACATGGCTACATCATCCTCCTCGCCGCGACCGCGGCCTGCCCATAGCTGATACCAGCGTCGTTCGGCGGCACGAGCCGGTGCTCCAGTACCCGAAAGCCGACCGCCTCCAGCCGGCGGCGCACCGAGCCGAGCAGGCGCAGGTTCTGAAAGCTGCCGCCCGATAACACCACCAGGCTGGGCTCGGCCGCCTCGGCGCAGGCCACCGCCGCGGCGGCGGCCACGCCCTCGTGGAACGCGGCGGCGATCTGCTCGCGCGGCCGCTCCGCGTCGAGGTCGTCGTGGGCGGCGGCCACCAGGTCGGCACCGCATATCACCCCGTCGGCGACCCGGCAGATGTAGGGCGCGGCGTCGGTCCCATCCGCAAGCTGCTCCAGCTCGATCGCGGCCTGGCCCTCGTAGCTCACCCGCTCGCGCACCCCGAGCAGGGCGGCGACGGCGTCGAACAGGCGTCCCATCCCTGACGAGAGCGGAGCGTTCACCTTCAGGCTCTCCCGCACCTCGCTCCAGCGCACGAACGGCACCGGCCGTCCAGCGCGCTCGAGGTAGGCGGCGGCGGAGCGCCAGGGCTCGCGGATCGCAGCCTCGCCGCCGGGCAGGGGGACCGGCTCGAGATGGGCAAGGCGCTCGAAGACGCCGAGGTCGCAGCGCAGCAGCTCGCCGCCCCAGAGCGTCCCGTCGGCGCCGTAGCCGGTGCCGTCGAAGACGAGCGCAAGCGCCGGCTCCTGCTCGCCGTGCTCGGCGAGGCACGCGGCGGCATGCGCGTGATGGTGCTGTACCTCGACTAGCTCGGCGTCCTGCTCGTGCGCCCAGCGGGTCGACAGGTAGTCCGGATGCATGTCGCACGCGACGATCTCGGGACGCACCGCGAGCATCTCGAGGTAGAGCTCCAGATCGGTGGTGAAGGCGCGGTCGGCCGCCTCCGAGTCGAGGTCGCCGAGGTGCGGTGAGAGGTAGGCCTTGCCGCCGCGCGCGACGCAGAACGTGGCCTTCAGCTCCGCCCCCGCGGCGACGAGCGGCCGCCGCGCGGGCACGGGCAGCGGAAGGCCGACGGGCGCATAGCCCCGCGAGCGGCGGAGCGGGAAGCGGGTGCGCACCACCGAGTCCTCGCAGCGCCGCCGGATCGGCCGGTCGTGGCTCAGGAAGGCATCGGCGATGCCCGCCAAGCGCCCCTCCGCCTCACGATCCTCGAAGACGATCGGCTCGTCCGACAGGTTGCCGCTCGTCATCACGAGTGCGCGGCCCACGTCACGCAGCAGGAGGTGGTGGAGGGGCGTGTAGGGCAGCAGCACGCCGACCCAGGCGGTCCCGGGGGCCACGGACTCCGCCACCGGGGCGCCGGCACGCCGGCGCATCAGCACGATCGGCCGCTGCGGGGAACGCAACAGGACCTCCTCTTCGCAGCTCACGTGGGCGATCGCGCTCGGGTCTGCCGCCATCAGCGCGAAGGGCTTCTCTTCACGGTGCTTTCGGGCTCGCAGGCGTGCAACGGCCTCCTCGTCGCGCGCGTCGCAGGCGAGGTGGTAGCCACCGAGTCCCTTGACCGCCAGGATCGCGCCTTCTTGGAGCAGCTCGACCGCTCGCTCGAGCGGCATCGAGAGCCGCGGGCCGCAGACCGGGCATGCGATCGGCTCGGCGTGGAAGCGCCGGTCGGTGGGATCCTCGTACTCGCGCCGGCAGTCGTCGCACAGCTCGAACGAAGCCATCGTCGTGTTTCGCCGGTCGTAGGGCGTCGAGCGGACGATCGTGAAGCGGGGGCCGCACTGGGTGCAGTTGATGAAGGGGTAGCGGAAGCGCCGGTCGGCGGGATCGAACAGCTCGCGCAGACAGTCCTCACAGGTCGCGACGTCGGCGGGCACGAGCGCGGCGGCTCCCGGCTCGGTGCGGCTGGGCCCGATCGAGAAGGCACGGTCGCCGCGCGGGGCGAGCGGCGAAACGCTCACCGCCTCGACCTGCGCCAGCGGGGGTGCGTCCTCCCGCAGCGCCGCGGCGAGCGTGTCCAGCGCGCCAGGCTCGCCCTCGGCCTCGATCACGACGCCGCGACCGTCGTTCAGCACGAAGCCGGCCAGCCCGAGCCGCCCGGCCAGGCCATGGACGAACGGGCGGAAGCCGACACCCTGCACGACTCCCGTCACCTCGAAACGGCGCCGCGCGAGCGTCTGCTGCGGCGCAACCTGCACGGCCGTCAGGCGGTCGGCGTGCGCGGCTTCGACACCTCGTCGAGCGCGCCCGCGACCTGCTCGAGCGCGGCGTTGATGTCACGCAGGTGCGGGCCGATCGGCTCCGTCTGGCGCTCGATGGCGCGCACGCCGAACGTGACCAGGCCGAGCGTGTGCGAGATCCGGCGCAGCGTCGCGGCGATCGCGAGCAGGTAGACGGCGAGCACCGCGACGACTACGGCTACCTCGACGAGCGTCACGACGATCAGCACCGTGTCCATCTATTCGCCTCCTCCGGCGCGGTGCTCCTCGAGCTCGCCGAGCAGCTCGCCTCCGCGCTCCAAGGTCGTCCCCATCAGGTACGACGTCGAGGTGTTCTGCGCCACGCGCTTCCCCATCGTCCAAACGTCGTCGACGGCGCGCTCGACCTCGAGGACGCTGCGGCGAAGCGCCTCCAGCAGGCCCCAGACGACGAGCGCCACCACCAGCCCGACGCCGAGCGAGATCCACCACGCCGTCTGGTTGGTGGAGAGCGCGACCACGGTTTCCATCAGGCGCCTCCCTTCACCTTCTCGAGGTAGCGGTTGGCGAGGCCGGGCACGGCCCCGCCCAGCTCGAGCGTGCGCTCGAGCTGGTCCACGTCGTCCAGGTTCTTGGCGATGCCCACTCCGCCCTCGAGGATGTCGCTCGCGTAGCGGTCGATCTCCTGCGCGGGCCGGACGACACGGTTGAAGAGGGCGACGACAACGAGCGCGATCACGAGCCCGAGCGCCAGCCCGATCCAGGCCAGGATCGCCGCGCCGGTCGAGATCGCGAGCACGCTCATTCGGGCCTCCCGGTCCTGACCCTCCGCAGGCCGCGCGTGATCCGGTCGATCGCGAGGTTCGTGCGCGTGACGTCGAACAGCGGCGTGGTGTGCTCGCGCGTGCCGTCCAAGGCGGCCGTGACTTCGTCGGCCTGGCGCACAATCCGCCGGCCGAGGCCGATGATTGCGAGCAGCAGCCCCGCCGCGATCAAGACGACGACGAGAGCGATCGCCCAGCCCACGTACCACCAGGTTGACAGCGCGATCGTCACCGCCCGCTGCCCCCGGTTGCGGTGGACTCGTCGCGGATGAGGCTCCGCGCGTAGCCCGCAAGTGTCTTCGAGACGGTGAGGTCGACGCCGTGGACCTTCTCCGCGTGCTCCACGGCCTTCGCGAGGACCTCCTCCTCGGTGTCGCCCGTGATCTTCGCCCTACAGGGCACCCCCGCATGGCTGCACTGGAACGACTTCATTGACTCGCCTCCTCCACTGGTGGTTATATGTACCAGACATCTAGACCCGCACACAAGGGGAGGAGCGAGGCTTGGAAGCCACTCAGGGCGCCGCGCTGCCGAAGGCGGAGAGGGCCGGCGAGGTCTTCGGCGACGCCACCCCGCGCGGCCTCGGAGGCCTAGGCGGCGCCGAGGAGGGGCCGCTCGACAGCGTCCACGTCTTCTGGCTCGCTGGCATGAGCTGCGACGGCTGCTCGATCGCGGTCACGGGCGCGACCAATCCGTCGGTCGAGGATCTGCTCGCGGGAACGATTCCCGGCCTCCCCAAGGTGGTGCTCCACCACCCCGTGCTGTCGGTGTCCGCAGGAGCCAGCTTCATCAGACCCTTCCGCGATGCAGTCAACGGCGAGCTCGGCGCGCCCTACGTCGTTGTGCTGGAGGGCTCGGTGCCGGACGACCAGCGCTTCGAGGAGGATCAGGGCTACTTCTCCGCCATGGGCGCCGGCGGATTCGATCCGGACTCCGAGACCGATCAGCCGAACCGGGTGACGGACTGGCTCAAGAAGCTCGCGCCCGGCGCCGCGGCCATGGTGGCGATCGGGACCTGCGCCACCTGGGGCGGCGTCCCCGCGGCGGCGGGGAACGTCACCGGCTCGATGAGCCTGATGGACTTCCTCGGCAAGGACTACCGCTCGGCCCTCGGCGTTCCCGTGGTGAACGTACCGGGCTGCTCACCCATCGGCGACAACTTCACCGAGACGGTCGCCGCCGTGCTGATGTTCCTCCAGGGCATCGGCCCGCTCCCGGAGTTCGACGAGCTCGGCCGCCCGGCCTGGCTGTTCGGCGAGACCGTCCACCGCCACTGTCCGCGGGCGGGGTACTACGAAGAGGGGGTGTTCGCCGAGGAATTCGGCGACCCGGAGTGCCTCGTGGACGTCGGCTGCTGGGGCCCGGTCGTGCAGTGCAACATCACCGAGCGCGGCGCGATCAATCACATGGGGGGCTGCATGGTCGCGGGCGGAGCCTGCATCGGCTGCACCATGCCCGGCTTCCCCGACAAGTTCGCCCCCTTCTACAAGGCACCGCCGGGGTCGTCTCTCTCGGGCGCGATGGCCCGGACCTACGGCGCGCACATTCGCCGCCTGCGGCGAATCTCGATGACCCATCGCAACCGCGAGCCGCTCTGGGACCAGACCGGGGAGATCCCGAGCGGGTTCGCGGCCGAGAGGAAGCAGCCGACGCTGATGGGGAAGATCGAGGGCTTCTTCTACGAGCGCCTTCAATACCGCGGCTCGGTCCATCAGGGCAAGCGGAACGAGCGGCAGGCGGTCCCGCAGAGTAGGAACATCCTTCAGGACGGGGGAGCGTCCGACTCCTCCGAGGAGAGCTAGGCCATGTGCTTCAAGAACCTCCCGATCGAGTTCGACGAGCAGGGCAACGCCCGGCTCAAGGAGGGGGTGGCCAACCCATACTCCTACGAGGTGAAGGAGATCACGCCGCTCCACGAGGACCAGGAGAAGCTCGAGCGGCTGCTCGCGCGCAACGGCCACATCCGCAACGTCGACTTCGATCCCGTCACGCGCGTCGCGGGCGCGCTCGCTTTCCACACGGTGGTCGACCTCGACAGCCGCCAAGTGCTCGAGACGGACTCGATGGCCACGCTGTTCCGGGGCTACGAGGTGATCCTCAAAGGCCGCGACCCGCGCGACGCGATCTTCATCTCGAGCCGCGCCTGCGGCGTCTGCGGCGGGGTGCACTCCACCACCTCCGCGTTGGCGATCGAGATGGCGTTCGGAATCCAGCCGCCGCCGATGGGCACCGTGGCGCGCAACCTGCTGCTCTCGCTCGAGTACCTGTACGACCACCCCCTGCACCTGTTCCTGCTCGCGGGGCCTGACTTCTCGGAACCGGCCGTGCGCGAGACGAACCCGGAGCTGTGGGAGCGGGCGCAGAGCGCGCCGGCGCCGGGGAAGGCCGTGCACGGGCGCGCCACGATCGCCGAGCTGATGACGGACATGACGCCGCTCACCGGCAGCCTCTACGCCGAGGCGCTGCACATGACGCGCGTGGCGCGGGAGGCGTACGTGCTGATCGGCGGCAAGTACCCGCACCCGCAGACGGTCGTGCCGGGCGGGATCAGCGCCACGATCGACACCTCCGACATGAATGAGATCCACCTGCGGATCGCCAAGTTCTTCGACTACGGCCGCAAGGTGGTGGCGATCTGGGACGACCTGATCGACTTCTTCTACGAGGCGAATCCGCAGTACACCGACGTGGGTAAGCGGCCGAAGAACCTGGTCGACCCGGGCCAGTGGGACGACCCCTTCGCCTACGACGCGACCTTCGCCGGCAGCCCCGAGTGGGGCGAGCGACGCTGGGCCACGCCGGGCGTGATCGTGGACGGCGAGCTGGTCACGACGGACCTTCAGCTGCTCAACGCCGGCGTCGAGGAGTTCGTGGACCACTCGTTCTACGAGGACTGGACCGCGAACGGGAACGGCTACCGCTTCCCGCAGGATCCGGCCGGCAACCCGCTCTCGCCCTACCACCCCTGGAACAAGGAGACGATCCCCAAGCCGCAGGGCACGAACTGGAAGGACAAGTACTCCTGGTCGACCTCACCGCGCTGGGATCGCCTGGCGATGGAGTCGGGCGCCTACTCGCGCATGTGGGTCACGGCGGTTGCGAACAAGCTGCCGCACCGCCGCTTCATCGATCCCACCGGGCAGAGCCTGCGGCTCTCGGTGCCGAAGGCGGCCCTGCCGGCGGCGGAGCTCGAGTGGAAGATCCCCGAGCACTGGGGCATGTTCGAGCGCAACCGTGCGCGTGCCTACGCGATCGTCTACACGGCGCTGATCGCCTACGAGAACCTGTTGATCGGCCTCGACCTGCAGCGCAAGGGCGAGACGCGAACGGCGACGCCGTTCGAGGTGCCAACGGACAGCCGGATCGGCGTGGGCTTCTGGGGCGCCGGGCGCGGCTACCTCACCCATCACCTCACCATGGACAAGGGCGTGATCGAGAACTACCAGATCCTCACCCCCTCCACCTGGAACGCGTCCCCGAAGGACCCGTTCGGCAACCCGGGGCCGTACGAGGAGGCCGTCGCCGCGACCCCGCTGCTCGAGAACTACGAGAAGCCGGAGGACTTCAAGGGCATCGACGTCCTGCGCGCGATCCGCAGCTTCGACCCCTGCATGCCCTGCACGACCCACATCCACACCGAGGGCAGGGTCATCTCGCGCGAGGTCGTCACGTGTGCCTGCGGCGTGGATGACGACGACCACGCCCACTGAACGTGCGGGCCCGGCGTCCGATCTCGGTGAACCGGCGGCCCCGGTCGAGATCGGGCACGCCGCTCTGCGAGGCGCGATCGCTGCCATGGCGATGACCGGAATGCGCACCTTCACGCAACACATGGGGATCGTCGAACAGACGCCACCGCAAGCGATCTTCAAAAAGCAAGCGCACGGCCTGTTACGGCGAGTCCCGCGCAGGCGGCGGCGGGCGGTCGTCGAGCTCGCACACTGGGCCTACGGCGCCGGCGGCGGAGCCGCCTTCGCGACCCTCCCCGAGAGGCTCAGGCGCAGAGCTTGGGCCGGTCCGGTGTACGGCTTCGTGCTCTGGGCCGGCTTCGAGCTCGGGGTCGCGCCCGCGCTTGGGCTGACGGAGAGGCAGAAGCTCAGGCTCGCGGAGCGGCTGGCGCTAGCCACCGATCACCTGCTCTACGGCCTCGTGCTGTCCGAGACGCGGCCCCGCCCGCAGGAGTGATCGGTGCGGGTCCTCGTAGGCGGCCTCGGCTACCGGAACCTCCGCGACGGGTCGGTCGGACCGTGGGTGACCGACATGCTGGCGGACGAGGCAACCGACGGGGTCGAGGTCGAGGACGTCTCCTACCACCCGGTTGGGCTCTCGCAGAACCTGGAGGAGCGCCCGCCGTATGACCGTGTGGTGCTGGTCGCGGCTGTGAGCCGGGGCCGGGCGCCGGGCACGGTCACCGTCTACCGCTGGGACGGGCGCCTACCCGATCGCGACGCGATCCAGGCGCGCGTGTCCGAGGCCGTGACCGGCGTGATCTCGCTCGACAACACGCTGATCGTGTGCGGCGCGCTTGGCGGGCTGCCCGACGACGTGCGCGTGGTGGAGGTCGAGCCCGAGGACGAGGGCTGGGGCGAGGGCTTCAGCGCTACCGTAGAGTCGAGGCTGCCCGAGGTCGTGGAGGCCGTATGGAGTTCGACGAGGCCGTAGCCGAGCTCGACACGCTGGTGCAGACACTCGAGCGCGAGGGGGACGAGCGTGCGCTGCTGCTGCTGGAGCTCGTTGACGCGATCCACCGGCCGGCGCTTCGGCTGATCGCCGCCGGCGAGCTCGACCACCCGATCGCACGCGCGATGCTCGCCATGTACGGGCTCACCGCCCTGGACGACGAGGAGCTCGTGGAAGAGGCGCTCGACGAGGTGCGTCCCTACATCGAGTCGCACGGTGGCGAGGTCGAGCTGCTCGGCGTCGAGGACGGCGTGGTGCGCGTTCGGCTAAGCGGCGCCTGCGTCGGGTGCGCCGGGTCGGCCATGACGCTGAAGCGCGGGATCGAGGAGATGCTGCGCGAGCGCTACCCGGACTTCCGCGAGGTCGTGGCCGAGGAGGCCGCGGGCGCGCCGGCGCCGCAGCTGCTCCAGCTCGACGGCCTGCGCCGCCCGGTGTTCGTCGACGCCGGCGGCTCGCCTGCATCCGGGGAGCTGCGCGCAACGACCGTGGACGGCGTGGCGGTGCTGCTGGCCGGAGTCGGCGGCGAGGCGTACGCCTTCCGCAACGCCTGCGCGGTCGACGGGCTGCCGCTCGAGGGCGGCAGGCTCACCGACGAGGGCGTGCTCGTCTGCCCCTGGCACAACTGTGCCTACGATGCCCGTAGCGGCAAGCGAGTCGACGAGCCCGAGCAGCCCGGCCTCGCCGTGGTGCCGGTCGCGGTCCGGGACGGCGCCCTCCAGGTGGCGGTGAACGTGACGTGAGCCGAGTGCTGGTCGCGTGCGTGGGGAACGTGCTGCGCGGCGACGACGGCTTCGGTCGCGCGGTGGCCGAGCGGCTGGTGCTCCCCGGGGGCGCGCAGGTGGTGGAGACCGGCATCGGTGGGATCGCGCTGCTCCAGGAGCTGCTCGCCGGCTGCGACGGCCTGGTGCTCGTCGACGCCGTGGACCGCGGCGCCGCCCCCGGCACGGTATTTCACATCACGCCCGAGGTCGGCGACGCTGAGCACGTGGCCGACGTGCACCTCGCCAACCCGGAGCGCGTGCTCACGATGGCCAAGTCCATGGGCGCGCTGCCGGGGCGGGTCGCGATCGTGGGTTGCCAGCCCGCGGAGGTCGACGAGCTGGGGGAGGGGCTGTCGCCCGAGGTCGAGCGCGCGGTGGGGGTGGCGGCACAACGGGTCGAGCAGCTCGTCGGCGCCTGGCTTCGGGAGGGCGAGCGTGCCGCCGGCTGATTCGATCGATGATCTGCGCCGGGCGCTCGCGCACGAGCGTTACCTGGTCGATGAGGGCCTCGCCACGGTGGTGTTCCTCGCTTTGAGGGTGCGCAAGCCGCTGCTCGTGGAGGGCGAGCCGGGGGTCGGCAAGACCGAGCTCGCAAAGGCCCTTGCCGCCGCACTCGGCGCGCCCCTGCTGCGGCTTCAGTGCTACGAGGGGATCGACGTCCACCACGCCGTCTACGACTGGGACTACCCGCGCCAGCTCCTTCATCTGCGCGCGGGCGGGACCACGCCGCTCTACTCCGAGGAGTTCCTGGTGCGGCGGCCGCTGCTCGAGGCACTCTCGCACCCCGGTGCGGTGCTGCTGATCGACGAGCTCGACCGGGCCGATGATGAGTTCGAGGCGTTCCTGCTCGAGTTCCTGTCGGACTTCCAGGTCACGATCCCCGAGGTCGGCGTGGTGCGGGCCGGCACGCCGCCCGCTGTGGTGATCACCTCGAACCGCACGCGCGAGCTGCACGACGCGCTCAAGCGCCGCTGCCTGTACCACTGGATTGAGCACCCCGACCTTGCGCGTGAGGTGGCGATCGCGCACGCCCGGCTGCCGGACGCGCCCGATCGGCTCCTGCGCCAGGTCTGCGCGTTCGTGCAGGAGCTGCGCTGGCTCGAGCTGTACCGCGTGCCGGGCGTGGGGGAGACGCTCGACTGGGCACAGTGCCTTGCCGAATTGGGCGTCGATGACGTCGATCAGGACGCGGCGGGGCGCACCCTGGGCGCGCTGCTGAAGGGACGCGAGGACCTCGAGCGCGTGCGTGGCGGCGGGCTGGGCGAGCTGCTCGAGAAGGCGCGCCGCCGTGTCGCCGACGAGGGGGAGGCGGGTGCGGCCGCGTGACGCGGAGGCCGCGGCCGCGGCGCTGAACGCGGCGGTCGCGCTCGGGCGCGCGCTCCGGATGGCCGGCCTGCCCGCGAGCATCGACAGGGAGCTGCTGTTCTGTCGCGCGCTCGCCGAGGTCGATCCGCGCAGCCGCGAACAGGTGCGCTGGGCCGCGCGCGCCTCGTTCGTCAGCGAGCCAGCGCAGGTGCCGGCCTTCGAGCGGCTGTTCGCGCGCTTCTGGGCCGGTGAGGAGCTGCCGCCAGGCGAGGTGCGCGCCGAGCATGGCGAGAGCGATCCGCGCGTGCCGGGGCCGCAGCAGGGCGGGGAGTCGCTACCGCAGTTCAGCCGCGAGCTGCGCTCGGGGCACCTGATCGGCGGTGAGTCGCAGCGCGCCTCGCGGGAGATCCCGACGGCGCCGGGCGAAGAGCAGGGAGATGGCGAGCGCCGCGGCGTGCTCGCCGCCTATAGCCCCCGGGACACCACCTCCGAGCCCGAGCCGCTCGCGTACCGGGATCACGAGCTGGCCGCCGTGCGACGGCTCGCCGAGGAGCTGCGCGCGGCCGCCCCCGAGCGCCGGTCGCGCCGGTTGCGACCGAGCGGACGCGAGGGACGGCTCGACGTGCGCCGCACCCTTCGGCGCGCCTTCGCCACCGACGGCGAGGCGTTCAGGCCCGCCTACTCCTCGCACTCGCGGAGGCCGCGACGGCTGCTTCTCATCTGCGACGTGTCGGGCTCGATGGAGCGCTACTCGCGGGGTTTGCTCGGTTCGTTGCAGGCTGCCGTCGGCGCCCGGATCAAGGCAGAGGCGTTCGTGTTCGCCACCCGGCTCACGCACGTGACAGGCCAGCTCTCGGGACGGGACGTCGCGAGGGCGCTCGAACGCGCTCGCGAGGCAGTGCCCGACTGGTCGGGAGGCACGCGAATCGGTCACGCGCTGCATGAGTTCAACGACGGCTACGCCGGACTGGGGCTCGCCCGCGGGGCGGTCGTGATCCTGGTCTCGGACGGCTGGGACCGTGGCGACCCCGCCCTGCTCGTCCGCGAGCTCGAGCGGCTGCGACTTCAGTGCCGCCGGCTCGTCTGGCTCAACCCCCGGCCGGCGACGCTCGACGGCCAACCACTCGCGATCGGGATGCGAGCCGCGCTCCCGCACGTCGACGACTTCGTGCCGGGGCACGATCCGCGCGCCGCCAGCGACCTCGCGCGCCTCATCGCTGCCCTGGGCTCGGGCCGACCTGCGCGACCGCAGCGACACGCCGGCCCCGGGAGTGGACATGCCCTCGGATGACAGGGCTCCCTGGCCGCTGCCACGGAACTTCCTGCGGCCCTGCATCCTGCTGCTGCTCCGCGAGGAGTCCGCTCACGGCTACGACCTGCTCCAGCGCCTGCGCCCGTTCGGGTTCGTGCGCGACGACCCTGGAGGCCTCTACCGCGCGCTCCGCGCGCTGGAGCAGGATGGTCTCGTGCGGTCGTCATGGGACGAATCCGGGAGCGGACCGGACCGGCGCGTGTACCGCGTGACGCGCGCCGGCCTGGAGGAGCTCCACCGAAGCGCGAAGAGCCTGGCGAACGTCCGGGAGGCGCTCGAGGCCTTTCTCGCTCGCAGTGGCGAGGCCGGAAGAACTCATAGATAGATTCTATGCGTTAGAGGTTTTCTTCAACGATCCTTGATTCCTGTCTGCGGGGCTGCTTTGCTGCGCGGGTTCCCGATGCACCTGGAGTCGCTCACCCCGAGCCCGCGGCGCTGACCCCGCGCAGCTTCCTCCGGCCGTGTCTCCTGCTCCTCCTTCGCGAGGAGCGGGCCCACGGTTACGACCTGCTCGAGCGACTCGGCCCGTTCGGCTGGACGTTCTCCGCTTCCGATCCGGGACGCCTCTACCGGACGTTGCGGCGGCTGGAGGAGGAGGGGCTGGTCCACTCGTACTGGGAGCCGTCGCGCGAGGGTCCCAGCCGCCGGGTCTACGACATCACCGGGGCCGGCATGGAGGAGCTGCAAGGCTCTGCCAAGGCTCTGGTCGAGACGCGGCGCCGGATCCAGGTCTTGCTGAGCCGCTACCAGGAGTTCGTGTCACTGTCCGGCGGCCTGGAGCGTTCGCGGGCGCGGTAGGCTTGCCTCGATGAAGCTCGCCGTTGCCGGCAAGGGTGGATCGGGCAAGACATCGATCTCGGGAACGATGGCGCGGCTGCTCGCGCGCCAGGGTCACCGCGTGCTCGCGATCGACGGCGACTCGAACCCAAACCTCTCGCTCACGCTCGGCATCCCGGCCGAGCGGACCAGCGAGGTGCCCACGCTGCCGCGCGACCTCTTGCGCCGGACCCAGGGCGGCGTCGAGCTGACCAAGACGATCGAGGAGGTGCGCTCCTCACACTCGCTCGAGGGCCCCGACGGAGTGACGCTGCTCGTGATGGCGCATCCTCAGCCCGAGGAGGCCGGCACCGGCTGCCTGTGCGGGATGCATGCGACGGTGCGGACGATCATCGATTCGGTGCCCGACAGCGACAGCGACGTGTGCATCCTCGACACCGAGGCGTCGCCCGAGCACCTCACACGCGGGACGGCGAAGTATGCCGAGCTGATGCTCACCGTGGTGGAGCCCTACTACAAGTCGCTCGAGACCGGGCGGCGGATGGCCGCGCTGGCCCGCGACCTCGGGCTCGAGCGGGTGGCGCTCGTGGCGAACAAGATCCGCGACGAGCGCGAGGAGCAGGCCGTGCGTGAGTTCGCCGCCCAGCACGACCTCGAGTTCGCCGGGATCGTTCCGTTCGACGAGGCGCTTCCGGCCGCGGAGCTGGCGCGCTCGGCGCCCGTGGACCACGCGCCCGGCTCACCGGCCATAGCGGCGATCGGCGAGCTGGCGAGCCGCTACGTCGTGAACGGGGCCAGGGCGTGAGCGAGCTCGAGGCGCTGCGCGTCCGCGACGAGGTGCTCCAGGCCATGTACTGGATGCGCTCCGAGGGTCTGGCGGACGAGCCCGAGTCGGCCGAGCTCGCGCGCTTCCTGGCGGTGCCCGCCGAGACGCTGCGCCCCTATCTCGCCCGCTTCGTGGGCGACCGCCTGCTCGAGCACGCGGGCGACGGCTATCGCCTCACGGCCGCGGGGGAGGAGCTCGGCAAGCGCACCTTCGCCGAGGAGTTCGCGGACCTGACCCGTCCCGGCCACGGCGAGTGCGACGACGACTGCTGGTGCCACGACTCACCGGAGGAGGCGGCCCGCTGCCTCGAGGAGCGCGCCGGCCACGCGCATGCCTGAGCCTCGCGGCGAACAGCTCGCGTCGGTCCTGCCGCGCAACTACATGCGCTCCTGCGTGCTGCTCCTCCTGCTAGAGCAGCCGGCCCACGGCTACGACCTGCTTCAGCGCCTGCGCCCGCTCGGATTCGCCCGCGACGACCCGGGCCGCCTCTACCGCGCGCTGCGCACGCTGGAGGACGAGGGGCTCGTTCGCTCGGCGTGGGAGCCGTCCGCGACCGGACCGGACCGGCGCAGGTACGAGCTGACGAGGCCCGGTCTCGAGCGGCTTCACGAGGAGGCCAAGGCCCTTGACGAGCTGCGGGACACGCTGAGCGCGTTCGCGGGCCGCTACGAGGAGTTCGTCGCGCTGCGCTCGGCGCGCCGCGGTGCGCCCGCGGGATCGCGCTGAAGGTCGCGGTCGCGGGCAAGGGCGGGGTTGGCAAGACGACGCTGTCGGCCGCGCTTGCGCGCGGGCTCGCCCGGCGCGGCTTGCGCACGCTCGCCGTCGACTGCGACCCCAATCCGAACCTGGCGGAGAGCTTCGGCTTCGACTCCGCCGAACTCGAGCGCTGGACGTTCGACGGGCTGCGCCCTGCGCCCGGGACCCTCGAGCTGGCCGCCGAGCCCCCGCTCGTCGAGGTCGAGCCCAGGCGCCTGTGGCTGCTCGGCGGCCCGCCCGGTCCCAGCCCGCTGAACGACGCCGTGGCGCGCGGGATCGCCGGCGTGCTGGTCGCCGGTCGCTTCGACTGGGTCGTGACCGACCTGGGCGCCGGGCCCGACTTCACGCGTATGGCCGTCGGCGGCGCCCTCAACCCGGCCGACCTGTGCCTCGTGCTCAGCGACGGCCGCGCGGCCGCGGAGCTTACCGCCGAGCGCATCGAGGCGGCGTGCCGGACGCGTGAGGTCCCGGCGCGGCGCGTGAGCAGCGGCGGCGCGGGTGCGGCGGCCCTCGCGGACGTCCTCCTTCATTCCTAGATCGGGCTCGTCGACCGCCTGCAAACTGCAATATGTCTTCCGCACTTACTCGGACACAGATAGCGGGATACGGT
>JBKPDQ010000117.1:0-20984 GCA_046728015.1 Actinomycetota bacterium | reverse complement strand
GGGCGGCGGTCAAGTGATCGCCGCCGAACGCCTGGAGGCGTTGCGCAAGTCGTTGGACGACGCCTGGGACCACTCCACCGAGCTCGAGGATCAGATCGCGGACGGGGCCGAGGTCGAGCTCGACCGGGCGTCGGTGCGCGAGATTCGAGGCTTCGTGGTCGCGGCGTTGGGGCGGATGCGGGACGCGAAGGCATGAAGATCTACGTCAGCCACAGCGCCCTCGCGGTCCATACGCCCGCCTCCGCCGTCGTCATCAGCATTGACGACGAGCGGGTTCGCGACGCCAACGAGAGCTCGGAGCGCCACCGATGAGCCTGATCGCCCGAATCAGGCTCTGGTTCTACCTGCGCCGCAAGGAACACCGACTTCGGCGCACAGGTTGGTTTGGAGATCCGCAATGAGGCCCGGTGACGAGGTGATCGTCGACGGCCACCGGCACGGGACGCTGGTCTGGGACTGGCGTCGCGGGGTCGCGAGCAGGATCTGGAAGGGACGGGCGACTGATGCTCGTTGGTAGACGAGTGACTGGCGGTCAAACGCGACGACTCTCGCCGCTCTCGTTTCTCGTGGGGTTCGCCCTGCTTGTGGGCCGCGGCAGCGCTCGATTCGAGCAGTCTCACGAAAGAGAGGAGCAGCGGGGATGAAGGACGCGATGGTGATCGTCGTGCCGATCCTGATCCTGTGCACGATCACCTACTGGCTATCGACCCTCGGCGTATGGGTTTAGACCACGAAAGAGAGGAGCAGCATGTTGGAATGATTCAGAGACTGGTGCGCAAGGCGCCGGCATCAGCGCCACGATCACAATGAGCAACGAGCGGAGGGGGTGCGGAGCGCTACGTCGACCGCGTCCTGCCGCCTGAGAGGAAGGGCAAGCACGCCGGCTGGTTCGGTGATCCGCAGTGAACACGGTTGAGTTCGTGTCGCTGCAATCGATCTCGATGCCTGTACGGGCTGCCAGGTGAAGCAGGAGTTCTCGGGCACGTGGACGCTTCGATACTCGGGCGGGCATCGACCTCGAAAAGGTCAGTGGTGGTACGCCCGCGCTTTACCGCGACCGGGTGCGCCGCCGAGCCGGCGCCCGAGCCCGAATCGACACCGGCCCCCGACACCGGGCCGCCAGCCACAGACGCCTGTACGCGTGGCTATTCGCCCCGACCTACCGCCCGCGTCCGACTATGACTGCGAGGGCGCTCTGAGCCATCGAGCACGAGTTTCGACGGCCGGTCGGCCCGGCCCGAGCACGAACTGGGTCGGGGCTGACTTAAGCGACAGGCCTTCACCGAACGCGAGGCGGCCTAGAAGCCGCCGGGCTCTCGAAGTAGGCGGCCACCCCAGGCCCGGTGGTTCACTCGCCAGGATTCGCGTCAGAGGGGCAAGAGAAACCAGGACTACGGCCGAGGGCTAGGACGCCCCCTAGCGCGGGCTGCAATGGGACATCCCGTACAAGCGTCCGCATCGAGGGGGCGGGGGTGGCTAACGGGTTTCGCTTACCCAGAAGTCGCAATTGACCCAACCCCACTTCCGGGCGGAGACTGGTCGCACCGGGGGCTCGCGATCCCTCGGCGAAGGGCGGGTTTAAAGGCCCGCGCGTAGACCAAAGGAGGAACTATGAGGAGACGCAAGCTGGTCGCCCTCCTCCTGTCCGTCGGCGCCCTTGCCATCCCGGCGGCACCAGCCGTCGCGGATCCGGACTTCGGTCCTGGCAACAGCAGTAAGGGCCCGAACGACGGCGGGGCCAAGTGCCATCCGCCGGGCCAGACGGTTAACGAGCCGGGCTGCAAGTAAGCCCACGGACTGAGATGCGCCCGGGGCTCCGATGCGGGGCCCCGGGCGCTCTCTTTGCGGAAACGGGGACCGCTGCAGGACGGAGAATGGAAGATCAGAGGGTGAGACCGCCTTTCGCGGCTTCGCGCTGCGGGATACTGAGCCGGCGATGTCGCAGGAGAACGCCGAGATCGTGCGGGAAATGGTCGAGGCCTTTAACCGCGACGACTTCGACGGCGTGATGGCGGCATTCCACGAGGACTGTGAGGTACACGAGCCGCCGGAGATGCCGGACAGACCAGCGCTCGGCTTCCGTGGGCACGCGGGCATCCGCGAGTGGATGGAGAAGCTGCGCGGCATTGCCGGCGTCCGCTTTGAGCCGCGGGGCTTCATAACCAGCGGCGACGTCATCGTCTCCGAGTGGGCCTCGCGCGGTCGCGGGGAAGCCAGCGGGTTCCGATCGAGTGGACGACGTTCGCAGTGCTGCGTATGCGCGAGGGAAAGATCGCGCGGGCGGATGGGTTCCTTAGCCGAGACGAGGCCCTCGAGGCCGCCGGGCTGCGGGACTAGTCGGCCGGGTCTCTCCGGGCCACCTTTCCCGAAATTGTGCTCGCTGAGGATCAGGCGCTAGCGTCCGCATGTGGCGCCCCCTCATCTCGGTGTGATCCTGCCGAACTACGGCGAGTCGCTCGACGCCGAGCGGCTCGCGAGCGTCGCAGTTGCGGCCGAGGAGGCAGGCTTCGACTCAGGGTGGGTGACCGACCACCTGATCGTTCCAGACGAGCACGCGGGAACGTACGGAACGATCGCCGAGGCACTGGTATCGCTCGGCTTCCTCGCGGCGCGCACGCAGCGGCTTGAGCTGGGTGTCTCCGCTCTCGTCGTCCCGCAGCGCCAACCGCTCGTCGCGCTGAAGCAACTCACGACGCTCGATTTCCTCTCCCGCGGTCGGATCGTGACGGCAGTCGCGGCGGGCTGGATGGAAGGCGAGTTCGCTTCGCTCGGCGCCCCGTACGAGGGTCGCGGTCGACTGCTGGACGAATGGCTCTTGCTTGCTACGTCAGTCTTCGAGCAGATGCCTGGGCATGTGTCGTACAGGGGACGCTTCTTCTCGGTCGAGGGGTGGATGGCGCCCCCGCTCGTCCGGCCGGGTGGGCCCGAGCTGTGGGTGGCTGGCGTGTCGCGCACGACACTGCGGCGGGCGGAGGTGACCGGCGTCTGGCATCCGGTCGCGTTACCGCCGGAGAGACTCCGGCCGATGGCCAGCGAGCTTCGCGAGCGACGGGACGACAGCCGCGTGATCTTGCG
Source organism: Actinomycetota bacterium (assembly GCA_046728015.1). Classification (GTDB taxonomy): domain Bacteria; phylum Actinomycetota; class Thermoleophilia; order Solirubrobacterales; family 70-9; genus DATAFO01. The sequence goes on along the minus strand of JBKPDQ010000117.1, from coordinate 17,909 downwards.
GATCGGTGTCTACGTCGGGCCCGAGCCGAAGGCGGGAGTGGACGAGCGCGGCCGGCACGCCATCGCGGGCCCGCCCGAATGGGTTGCTGCGCGTCTCTCCGAGTACGTTGACGCTGGCTGTGACGGTTTCGTCCTCAACCTCGACCACGGGAGTCCCGGGCTGGACGAACGGGTGGCCCACTTCGCTGCCGAAATCGCGCCGCACCTAACGGGCTGGTAAGGGGGTAAATGGAAAAGGCCGGCGAGCCCGCCGAGCCTTCGCCGCACTTGGCGCTCCGCAGGCCCTTTGTGCCCTGAAATTCTGGCGGGTGGCCTCGATTGCGTGCTGTCGCGGGCTGGGATGCGGCGCTTGGCTAAAGCCAGCCCCAGCTACCCGGCTAACCATGAGTCTTCACCGTGCGGTCGCTGACGACGAGGGTGTCGGCAATCTCAGCATTCGAGAGCCCGCGTGCGATGAGCGTGAAGACCTCGAGCTCGCGCGACGTTAGCTCGTCGATGCCGGGCGGCGGCTGAAGGTGGCGCCCCGTGTGCGCGCTCGTCGCCGTCTATGTCGCGGTCGCCGCGGGCGCGGCGGCCGTGGTGTTCGCCCGCGGGGATGTCACCGGGTGACGGGACCTGGAGTCGCTGGCCTCGCAGCCCCCGGTGGCCGGAAGCTTGCGCCCAAAGAGAGGGCCCGCCTCAAGGCGGGCCCTCTGACCGTGGTGCGTTTCCGTCGCCTACGGCGCGACGTTGTTACCGCCCGGGTTCTCCTCGCCCGGCGGAACCTCGTCCCCTCCGCTGTTGCCCGCCATAAACGAGTTTCCGGGGTCGCCGCCAAAGCAGTGGGCACCCTCGACGAAGGTGACCAACTCGCTGCCGTTTCCGTTGCCGGAATTGCAGTTGGCCGGCGGCTCACCAGTCGGGGGCACACCGGCAACCGCCGCAGGGGCTGCGAGCACGCCCACGCCGATCGCCGCCGACAGTGCGATCGCGAGGCCCCTCTTCCTCAGACTAACCATCTGACTCCCTTCCGCCGCCGGATCGCCCGGCGGCTTGGTTTCGCCTCTGAAGCTGGACTGCACGGCACTCCATCCGTACCCGCCACCCGGTCACGCTGATGGCCCATACGCGATCACTCGCGGACGACCACTGCCCTTGAGCTGCAGGTCGACCCAGGTGGCGTTGTTGGAGTTGTTTGTCTCCAGGAAGCGGTTCTGCGCATCGGCGGTCACGCGCAGCCGATAACGCCCGGCCGTGAGACCCGTGATGTCGAGGTACTGGTCGGGAAGCGTCGACGGGTAGATATCGCCCCAGCCGATCGACAGCCCCATGGTCACGGCGAGACTGGCCGACGTTCCGCAACCCGTGTAGACGGGCGACTGCGGCGCTCGCGGCAGGGACAGTCGATACGGGGTGTTATCGAAGAAGCAGAAGCCCCGCTTGGCGCCTGTGCCCACCTTGCTGCCGTTGTCGAGGCGGATCAGCTCGGACGTCTCGAGGTCGCGGACGTGCCAGTGGTTGTGTCCGTCACCGCCGAACACCATCACCGCTGCCGTCGACACCAGTCGCGAGCCGCCCGTGTCGTTGTAGACGCGCTGTGACACGGTCATCTGTGTCTGAGTGGTGCTGGTGCGCTGGCCGCGGAGCTCGAACCGTCCCTGACCGACGTTGACGATGATCGTCGTGTAGCGCAGCAGCGTCCGGCCGGCCGCCGTCTTCTCGACCCGGAAGTCGCTGAGCCGCGCCATGCCGAGGTCCGGTAGGCGGTCCGCGGCCGAGGCCGTGGCGACGCCCGTCGCCACCGAGGCCACCGCCGCCACCAGAGCAGCCACGGCCCCTCTCCTGAAACGCAATCGGTTCATCTCATCTCCCAACCCGAGCACCAGAGATGAGCGATCCGACACTAGAACCGGACCGGTCCCGTTGTCCAGCTTCCCTACCGCTTTGCGGTACCAGGAACCCCAAAACGTGGTAGGCGCCGGCAAGTGGCCCCCAACCCCTAGTAAGAGGGCCCCGGATCGGGGAGGCCCGATCCGGGCCCTCCGTCCTCCGCTCACCTGTGCTCGGGTGAGGTTTCCTTCTGCTACCCGCCCTGGCACGCGCAAAGCAACTCTGTTATCGAAGCGGCCGGGGGAGCTTCGGGGTTACTACCCGGACCCAGCGAGTGGTCACCAGACCGGCCGGCGAGCATCCGCCCACGGGCGCTCGGCCCTCGATCTCGGCGGCGACCGAGATGCCTCCGCCTCCACAAGCGGACGGTCCCGCGCGGTCAGGCTCGTGCGCCACCCGAGCGCCAGTGAGCCATCAAACATTCCCCAGCCGGTAGAGAGTTGTGCCGCAATAGGCGGCAAAAAGCTCTCCACCGGGGCGCGCCGGCTCAGTACCACCTACCGCGCGCGAAGCCGCCGAAGGCGATCAGGCCGATCAAGGCGACGATCAGGCCGGCCCAGAAGCTCCAGACGAACATCAGCACGATCCCGACGATGACGATGATGCCTCCGAGGGAGATCCCGAAGAACCCGCCTCGTCGTTCTGGTGCGGACATGCGTTCCATGCTCTCCTCCTCCGCGTAGAGGCGGCTGTCCGTGCCGCCAGCCTGCTCAGTACCCCGCACCAACGCGCCACAATCCCCGATCGCCTGGGTTTGGCCCCTTCCTGCCGCATACCGGCAACACGCGCCTCGTCCGCAATCGAGCGTGTCCACGCAGGTTCAGCGCCCGGCGCGGCGTAACTACCGGTCATGCAGAGCAGCAATGGGACGCGCGCCGCCCATCCAGCTCGGTTCGAGATCGACCCGAACCCCCGCCGGCTTCGCGAGTCGCTGCGCCAGCTCAGCGACATGTGGCGCTGGCTGGAGCCGGAGACTGCGCGCCGCGTCCGGCTGCTGCTGATCGAGATCGTCGGCCGGTCGGCCGACCCGCGACGCCATGCGCAGGGGTCGATCAGGCTGAGCCTGACCCTGCGGCCGGACCTGGTGCGAATCGAAGCGTCGGGACCGGGGCTACTGACACCGAGTCAGTTCGAGCGCCCGAACCGCGAGAGCGAGCGGTTGTTTCCGCAATGGGTGATCGAGGACCTCGCCGATCGCTGGGCGATCGACAGCCCCGCGCGCGCTCCGTCCGTGTGGTTCGAGATCGATCGCCGCGCGACGCCCTGGCCCGCATCCGCTTGACCCGCGCGAGACCACCGGCTGCAGGCTGAACGGCAATTCGCCCACCGGGCTACGGGTACCGTGCACGCGATGAGTTCGAAGCCTGCCCCGAGCCCTGAGGTGATGCGCTTGGCCCAGGAGGCGTCGGCTGTGATCGGCGACACGCCCCTGGTCGCGCTGCGCAGGATGGGGGAGGGGCTGGGGGCGGAGATCGTCGCCAAGCTCGAGTACCTGAATCCCGGCGGCTCGGTCAAGGACAGGATCGGGGTCGCGATGATCGACGCAGCGGAGCGCGACGGCCGGATTGAGCCGGGGGCGACGGTGATCGTCGAGCCGACCAGCGGCAACACCGGAATCGCCCTGGCCCTCGTCTGCGCCGCGCGGGGCTACGAGCTGGTGCTGACCCTCCCCGAGGGAATGAGCCGTGAGCGCACGAAGCTGCTGCGCGCCTACGGAGCCGAGGTGCATGAGACGCCATCGCTGGGCGGGATGAACGAGGCCGTCGAGCTGGCGGAGCGCATTCTGCGCGACCGCAACGCCTTTATGCCGCAACAGTTCTCCAATCCCGCGAACCCGGAGATCCACCGGCTCACCACCGCCGAGGAGATCTGGCGCGACCTGGACGGGGAAGTCGACGCGCTCGTCTGCGGCGTTGGCACAGGCGGCACGATCACCGGCGTCGGACAGGTGCTGAAGGAACGCCGGCCGGCGGTGCAGGTGATCGGCGTCGAGCCGGCCACCTCGGCCGTGCTCTCCGGCAAGGCCCCAGGGCCGCACAAGATCCAGGGGATCGGCCCTGGCTTCGTCCCCGAGGTGCTCGACCGATCGGTGATCGACGAGATGATCTCGGTGGACGACGAAATCGCACTCGAGCGCGCGCGACAGACCGCACAGCGCGAGGGGTTACTGGTGGGAATCTCGGCCGGTGCGGCGATCGAGGCCGCCCTGCAGGTGGCCGCCCGGCCGGAGATGACCGACAAGCGCGTCCTGGTCATGATCCCGGACGGCGGGGAGCGCTACATGTCCCTGCCGTTCTTCGCTCCTTAACCTGGAAGGCATGATTGGGCTGGACACGCTGCGGCGGGTGCTCGGCGAGGTGAGGTCGGACGTTGCCGCCGCCCGCGACCGCGACCCGGCCGCGCGCGGGGTCGGCACCGGCGAGATCCTCACCGGCTGGGCGGGAGTCCAGGCGCTGCTCGCGCACCGCCTCTCGCACGCGCTCCACGGCGCGGGCGTGCCGCTCGCCCCCACGGCGATCGCCTACGCGACGCGGGCGGTGACCGGGGTGGAGATCCATCCCGCGGCGCGAATCGGCGCCGACTTCTTCATCGACCACGGCTCCGGCGTCGTCATCGGCGAGACGGCCGAGATCGGGGACCGGGTGACGCTCTATCAGGGGGTCACGCTCGGCGGCACGGGCTTCGCCCGCGGTAAGCGGCATCCGACGGTCGAGGACGACGTCACGATCGGCTCCGGGGCGAAGCTGCTCGGCCCGATCACCGTCGGCCACGGGGCGAAGGTGGGCGCGAACACGGTGGTGATCGAAGACGTCCCGCCGCGCTCGACCGTGGTGGGCAACCCGGGACACCCGGTCAAGGTGGAGGGACGCAAGGTGGAGGGCCCCGACACCGACTGGATCCACCTCCCGGACCCGATCGCCGACGCGATCAAGCGCCTCTCGGAGCGCCTCGCCGCGATCGAGCGGCGATTGGGCGAGCTCGACGGCCGCGCCGCGGAGGGCGAGGTGAAGGAGCTGCGACCCAAGCAGGGCCCGTCGCCGACCGGCGGCTGACGGCACTCAGCGCGCCTCTCGCGCCCGCCGCGCACCTGACTATGCTCGGCCGAGTGAGTCAGGAGACGATCGCGGGCGCACCAACTGAACCCGGCGCCGACCAGGTCGAGCGCCTGCTCGCTGAGCTGAATCCCGCTCAGCAAAAGGCCGTCACGCATGGCGAGGGACCGCTTCTCGTGCTCGCCGGCGCCGGCTCGGGCAAGACTCGAGTCCTCACCCACCGGGTCGCCTGGCTGCTGGCGACCGGCCGCGCGCGACCCAGCGAGATCCTCGCGATCACGTTCACCAACAAGGCCGCGGACGAGATGCGCGAGCGGGTGTCGTCGCTGGTGGGCGGCGTCTCTCGGCTGATGTGGGTGATGACCTTCCACTCCGCCTGCGCGCGAATTCTGCGCGCCGATGCCTCGCGGCTCGGCTACAAGCGCGCGTTCACGATCTACGACGAGGCCGATTCGCTACGGATGGTCAAGCGCTGCATGGAGGAGCTCGAACTCGACCCCAAGCGTGTCGCCCCCAGGGCGGTCAAGGCCGCGATCTCCGGGGCCAAGAACCAGCTCTTCGACGCCACCGACTATGCCGAAAGCGCCAACTCGTTCTTCGAGGAGTCGGTCGCCGACACGTACACGCTGTACGAGCGGAGGATGGTCGAGGCGAGCGCGATGGACTTCGACGACCTCCTCGTCAGGACCGTCAACCTCCTGGAGCTGTTCGAAGACGTGCGTGAGAAGTACCAGCGGGCCTTCCGCTGGGTCCTCGTCGACGAGTACCAGGACACCAACCGCGCGCAGTACCGGCTACTGCAGCTCCTGTGCTCGGAGCACCGCAACCTCACGGTTGTCGGCGACGACTTCCAAGCCGTGTACAGCTTCCGCGGCGCCGACATCCGCAACATCCTCGACTTCGAGCGCGACTTCACCGACGCGTCGGTTGTCAAGCTCGAGCAGAACTACCGCTCCACGCAGACGATCCTCGACGCCGCCAACGCGCTGATCGCGCACAACCCGTCCCAGAAGCCCAAGCACCTGTGGACGGACGCCGGCCGGGGCGACCTCATCACGGTTGCCGAGCTCGAGGACGAGCATGCGGAGGCCCGGTACGTCGCGTCGGAGCTCGAGCACCTCGCCGAACAGGGCATCCCGCGTGACGAGATCGCGATCTTCTACCGCGTCAACGCGCAGAGCCGAGTGCTCGAGGACACGCTGGTGCGGTTCGAGGTCCCGTACCAGGTCATCGGGGGCACGAAGTTCTACGAGCGGGCCGAGATCAAGGACGCTATGGCCTACCTGCAGCTGCTGGCGAACCCGGCCGATGCCGTCTCGTTCGCTCGGATCGTCAATTCGCCGCGGCGAGGAATCGGCCAGCAGACTCAGGCGAGGATCCTCTCGCACGCGAACACGACCGGTGAGGACGTGTGGGAGGCGTTCACCCACCCGCAGCGGATCCCCGGGCTCGGTACGGCCGCCCTGAAGGCGGTGACGCGGTTCGGCGACACGATGGCGGCGCTGCGGACCCGGGCCGCCGAGGTCGACTCGGTCGCCCGACTGCTCGAGGCGACGCTGCGGGAGACGGGCTACATCGAGGCGCTCGAGGCCGAGCGCACGGTCGAAGCCGAGGGTCGGATCGAGAACCTCCAGGAGCTGATCGGCGTCGCCGGGGAGTTCGACGCCAACCGCGAGTTCGAAGGCGAGTCGTCCAGCTCGCCGCTCGAGGAGTTCCTGGCCCAGATCTCCCTCTACTCCGAGCAGGACGCCCTGCAGGAGGAAGAGAGCCTGGTCACCCTGATGACCCTCCACAACGCCAAGGGGCTCGAGTACGACGCGGTGTTCCTGATCGGCTGCGAGGAGGGCGTGTTCCCTCACTCCCGCTCGGTCGAGGAGGGCAACCTGGAGGAGGAGCGTCGCCTCTGCTACGTCGGCGTGACTCGGGCCAAGGAGCGCCTGGCGATGACGTTCGCGCGCCGGCGCGCGCTGCACGGAGGCGCGAGCTGGAACCTGCCCTCGCGGTTCGTCTCGGAGCTCCCGGACGAGCTGCTCGATCGCCAGATGGCCAGCCGGGGCACGGGGTGGGCGCTGGGGGAGGCTCTGCCCGGTCGTCCCGGCGCCCCCGGCGTCGCCCGCAAGCAGCCGACCCCGCCGCCGGTGCCGTACACCGTCGGAGACGACGTCGTCCACGCCAGCTTCGGTGAGGGGGTGGTCACGGCCGTGGAGCCAGGATCGGTCGTCGTCGTGCGGTTCGCGGGCGACGGCGCGGAGCGCAAGCTGATGGCCGACTACGCGCCGCTGAAGAAGGTGGCGTGAGCGCGACGGTCCTCGACGGCAAGGCGGTTGCCGCGGACGTCCGTGACCGGGTTGCCTCCGGCGTGCGCGAGTTTGCAGCGGCGAACGCTGGCCACACGCCCGGCCTCGCGACGGTTCTGGTCGGCGACGAGCCAGCGTCGCAGATCTATGTCGGCAACAAGCGCAGGCAGACCGAGGAGGTCGGCATGCGCTCGATTCACGAGGAGCTTGGCGCGGCGACGCCGGAGGACGAGCTGCTCGGGCTGCTCGACGAGCTCAACGCGAACGACGCGGTCGACGGGATCCTGGTTCAGCTGCCGCTTCCCGAGCAGATCGACCAGGACGAGGTGATCGCGCGCATCGACCCCGCGAAGGACGTCGACGGTCTCACCGCCACGAACGCAGGCCTGCTCGCACAGGGCCGCCCGGGACTGGTTCCGTGCACGCCACAGGGCGTGATCGAGCTGCTTCAACAGGCGGGCGCCGAGCTCGAGGGAGCCGAGGCGGTGGTCGTCGGTCGCTCGATCCTCGTCGGACGTCCGCTCGCCAGCCTGCTCCTCGGCGAGAACGCCACCGTCACGGTGTGCCACTCCCGCACTCGCGACCTGGCGGAGGTCTGCCGCCGCGCCGACGTGCTGGTGGCCGCCGTGGGTTCGCCGCGTCTGATCGGTCGCGAAATGGTCAAGGCCGGAGCGGCGGTGATCGACGTGGGCACCAACCGCACCGACGACGGGCTCGTTGGCGATGTCGACTTCGAGGCCGTCCGGGAGGTGGCGGGGGCGATCACCCCGGTTCCGGGCGGCGTGGGCCCGATGACGATCGCGATGTTGCTCTCAAACACTCTTGACGCGGCCCGCCGCCGCCGCGTATAGGCTGGCGCGTGGCGTAACGGGAATCCCACGGAACGGGGACGCCTCAAGTCAAACCGACACACGGAAACGTTTGATGGATACAGGCAGACTTCGGACTGGAGAGCTGGTCGCTGGGGTCTCCGGATTGGCCCTTCTGATCGTCATGTTCCTGCCGTGGTTCGGTGTTGATTTCGGGGGCGGGGAGGCGCTCGAAGACCTTGGCGTCAGCGTGACCGTGCCGGAGATCAGCGAGGAGTTCAACGCCTGGGAGTCGTTCGACTTCATCGACCTCGTCTTGTTCGTCACCGCGGTGGTGGCAATTCTCCTCGCGTTTGCGACCGCGATGTCTCAGACGGTGAACCTCCCGGTCGCGACCAGCGCGATCACGGCCGGGCTCGGGATCGTGTCGACCGTGCTCGTCATCTACCGGATCATCGAGCCGGTCGGCGAGGCGGATCGCGAGTACGGGATCTTCCTGGGCCTGATCGCGGCGGCCGGCGTGGCCGTCGGAGGCTGGATCTCGATGGAGGAGGAGGGCACGTCCTTCGGCGCCCAGACCGATCGGCTCCAGGACCGGGTCGGCGGCGGCGACGAGCCACCGCCACCCCCGCCGCCGCCCCCGAGCGGCGCGCCGCCCAGCGCTCCGTAGCGCTTCGGGGAGGAGCGGAGTTGGCGACGGCCGCCCTTCGGGGCGGCCGTCCCATGACCGCGACTTCGTGGCTAGCCCAAGCGGTTGGCCAGGTCGCGTGAGATCCGGGACGCCATCGCGGCGATGGTCATCATCGGGTTGACGCCGATCGAGCTCGGCAGCACGCTTCCGTCGGCCACGTAGAGGCCCTCCGCGTCGTGCACGGCGCCGTCGATTCCCACCACCCCTCGAGCGGGATCGGCGTCCATGCGTGCGGTCCCCATGGGATGGAACGCCTCCAGCCGAATGGACGAGGCGGGCGGGGGCGACGCCTCCAGGTCGGCGACCTGCTCCGGGCTGATGCGCGGAATGCCGGCGACCTGCGGATAGACCTCGCGCGCCCCGGCCGCGTAGAAGAGCTCCACGGCGCGAGCGATGCCGAACGTCAGCCGCCTGGCGTCGTCGGACGTCAGGCCGTACGTGATGCGAAGCGACCCGTCGCGCGCTATTCCGACCCGCCCCGAGGACCGGTCGGAGAGATGAACCCCGGTCGAAGCGACGTGCCCATAGTTGAGCAGCCGCTCCTGATGCTCGCGCCCGGTGCCGGGCAGCCACTGGCCGCCGAAGGCGAGCGGAGTGAAGGTGGCCTCGAGCAGCAAGCCCTGCTCTGACCATTCGTCCACCGCATAGCTCTGCATCACGCCATCCCAGCCGCGGACCTCCTCGTGGAAGCGGGCGCCCACCCAGCACGCCGGGTGGATGCGCAGGTTGCGCCCCACCTGCGAGCTGGAGGCGCGAAAGCCCGAGCGCAGGAGCAACTCCGGGGTGCCGAACGCCCCACCCGCCAGGACCACCGCCCGCCGCGCACGGGCCTGGAACGGTCGCGGGCGCGAGCCGTTGCGGCCTCGGGCCACGCCGGCGAAGGCGTCGACTCCGACGGCGCGCTCCCCGTCGAAGACGAGCCGCTGTGCCTCGACCCCGGCGCGCACCCGCGCGCCGGCGGCGACTGCCCGCGGCAGGTACGACACGTGCATCGCGCGCTTTGCGTCGAGGCGGCAGCCGTTGGGACAGGAGCTGCACTGCACGCAATCGCCGGCGTTCCGGTGCAAGGGCCCGTGGCTGACGCCGAGCGCCTCTGCGCCCTCCCGGAGCAGCTGTCCGTTGCGCCCCATCCGCGCGGGATCGACGGGCTTGACGTTCAGCATCCCCTCCGCCTGTGCGTAGTCGGGATCGAGGTGCTCCGCCCATTCGATCCCGTGTTCGCTCGCCCAGCCGGCGAGGGCGCGGTCGGGCGCGCGGAAGCACGTGCCCGAGTTGATCACGGTGGTCCCGCCCACGACGCGGCCCACCGGGGTCGGAATGGCCGGCTTGCCCTGGGCCACGGTCAGACCCCCGTCGCGATACATGGCGGTCAGCGCCGCCAGCGGCTCTTCCGGATAGCTCTCGCGATTCATGTAGGGCCCGGCCTCGAGCACCAGTACCTCATGGCCCGCCTCCGCGAGCACCGCGGCGGCAACCGCCCCGCCGGCACCGGAGCCGACCACGAGCACGTCGCAGTCCTCGGCGCTGCCGTCCGGGAGCAGGTCGCCGAGAGGATCGGTCCCGGACACCCCCGGCGTGGGACCACGCTCGTCGGCCACGCGGCAGGTCGCCTCGTAGCCGACCGCCTCGCGCACCCTCGCGTCGTTTGCGTAGGCGAGGCCCGTCAGCACCTTGAGAAACAGGAGCGCGTCCTGCTTCAGCCGCGAGGGTGACGACTCGAGCTCGCGCAGAAAGTCCTGTCGCGCGGCGACGTCGGCGCGCGAGAAGCGCCAGGGGAACGACAGCCAGTCGAATGCCCGCAGCGCCAGCCGCAGGGCGGCGAAGTTGCGCGGCGGTAGCGTCGTCAGGTACCGCTCGAGCGTGGGAACGACGTCGACGCCGCCCGCTTGGCGACCAGGCCCGACGGCCGGCGGCAGTGCACCCGCACCCGGGGCCATGGCCTCGGCGAACGCCCGCAGGACCCGCTGCTCGGCGGCGCGAAGCCCCGGCGCGCGCCTTCAGGACGGCGCGGCGGGTTCGCCGATCCGTCCGGCGAGCGACCACAGCCACAGCGCCACGACGACCAGGAACCCGTCGACCAGGAAGTTGAGCAGGTAGGCGAAGACGTCTGCGTCGAAGAGGTAGAACCCGAGCGCCGCCAGCGACGATGCCGCCTTCCCGGCGGCGAGCACCAGCAGCAACGGCCGGTAGCGGACGACGTCCGTCGAAACCACCAGGCAGATGCCGGTGATCACGGTCATGTAGGCGAACCCGAGCGCCAACCACAGCTGCTCTGCCGTCTCGGGCGCCGGCTCAAAGCTGCCCAGTGGCAGCCAGTCGCCGAAGTCGTCGAGGGCGCCCAGCGTGCCGTCGGGAGCGGCGATGAAGAGCAAGCCGACGAGCGCGAAGCTCGCGGCCAGCAGCCGCAGGTTGAAAACCACGAACCGCTCGGCTCGTTCCCCCGTCATGGCGGCGGCATCCTATCCTGCGACGAGTGATCGATCGCGAGCAGGTGCTGCACGTCGCCAAGCTGGCGCGGCTCGAGCTCTCGGACGCCGAGGTCGAGCGGATGGCGGCTGAGCTGTCGGGAATTCTCGAACATGTCGATCGCATCGCCGCCCTCGACCTCGACGACGTCGAGCCAACCTCGCACGTCGTGGCGCTGGAGAACGTGCTGCGCGCCGATGAGCCGGAGCCTTGTCTCCCGCGCGAGCGCGCGCTGGAGCAGGCACCGGACCCGGCTGAGGGTGCGTTCCGGGTTCCGTCACCGCAGGCGCAGTGACACCCGAGCTGCTCGAACTGACCGTCGTCGATGCGTTGCGGCGGATCGAGGCCGGCGAACTGTCCGCGGACGAGTACTTCGACGCCTACGCAGAGGCTGCGAGCCGGGATCAGCTGAACGCGTTCCTGTGGCGCGCCGAGCCGGGCGCGAGGGCCGGCGGGGGAGAGGAGCTTCGGGGTGTCCCGGTGGCGGTCAAGGATCTCTTCTGCACCGAGGGCATCGCCACCACGGCCGGTTCGCGCATTCTCGAGGGCTACCGCCCGCCGTACACGGCGACCGCGGTTCGCAAGCTGAGCGAGGCGGGAGCGCGCGTGCTCGGCAAGACCAACATGGACGAGTTCGCGATGGGCTCCTCGAACGAGAACTCCGGCTACGGCTCGGTGCTCAATCCCTGGGATCGCAGCCGCGTGCCGGGCGGCTCCTCGGGCGGGTCGGCCGCGTCAGTCGCCGCTCGGCTGGCACCCTGCGCGATCGGCACCGATACGGGTGGCTCGATTCGCCAGCCGGCGTCGTTGTGCGGGATCGTCGGCATGAAGCCCACCTACGGCGCGATCTCTCGCTACGGGATGGTCGCCTTCGCGTCGTCGCTGGACCAGTGCGGACCGCTCACGCGCAGCGTCACCGACGCCACCTTGCTGCTGCGCACGATGCAGGGAGCCGACCCGCGGGATTCGACCTCCGTCGGCATCGACGGCGAGCTCAGCCTGCCTGCGGCCGAGTCTCTAGACGGCCTGCGGTTCGGAGTCGCGCGCGACTTCTCGCATCACGCGGAGGGCGTCGAGCCCGGTGTGGCCGAGACCTTCGAGCGCTCGCTGCGCACCATCGAGGGGCTCGGCGGCGGGATCGAGGAGATCGAGCTGCCGCACGCCGAGCACGGGATCTCGGCCTATTACGTGATCGCTCCCGCCGAGGCCTCGGCGAACCTCGCCCGCTACGACGGCGTGCGGTACGGCCTCCGCGTCGACGGCGACGGCGACCTGACCACCATGTACGAGCGCACGCGCGCGCAGGGATTCGGCGCGGAGGTCAAGCGCCGGGTGATGCTCGGGACCTACGCGCTCAGCTCCGGGTACTACGAGGCCTATTACGGGCGCGCCCAGCGGGTGCGCACGAAGATCGCCGCGGACCTCGGCACCGCCTTCGAGCGCGTGGACTTCATCGTCACGCCCACCTCTCCGACGGTCGCGTTCGAGCTCGGCGCCAAGGCGGCCAACCCGCTGCAGATGTACCTGTCCGACTATTTCACGGTGCCGATGTCGCTGGCAGGCATCCCCGCGATCTCAATTCCCTGCGGACTCGCCCAGCCACCGGGCGGCGGCCCGGAGCTTCCCGTCGGCCTGCAGCTCGCCTCGCCTGCCTTCACCGAGGCAAAGCTCCTCGACGCCGCCCACGCGCTGGAGGGTGCGATCGGATTCGAAGCCCGTCCTTCGCAGCACCCCGCCGCCGCCGGACGCGGAGCAGAGGAGGAAGCGGGCAGGTGATGACCTACGCCCTCACCGAGGAGGAGTGCATGGCCGCCGCGCAGGAGGCGATCGACTCACTGCCAGAGTGGGTGCGAAGCAGGCTCGGTGACGTCGCTGTGATCGTCGAGGACTCACACCCCAACCACCTCATGGGCATCTACGACCCGGTCGGCGGCGTGCAGCGGATCGTCATCTTCCGAGAAGCCAACCCGAGCGCCGAGGAGGTTCGCCGCACGGTCTGGCACGAGGTCGGGCACTACCTCGGCATGGACGAGGCGCAGCTGCGCCAGGCGGGGTACGGATGACCGACTCGGGTCGATACCAGCCGGTGATCGGGCTGGAGATCCACTGCCAGCTCTCAACCCGGACGAAGATGTTCTGCGGCTGCGACCTGTCGTTCGGCGACGAGCCGAACCTCCACACCTGCCCGATCTGCCTCGGACATCCGGGAACGCTGCCGGTGACGAACGAACGGGCCGTCCAGTACGCGCTGCAGATTGCGCTGGCCCTCGGCTGCGAGGTCGCACCCCGGTCGATATTCCACCGCAAGAACTACTTCTATCCTGACCTGCCCAAGGGCTACCAGATCAGCCAGTACGACATTCCGCTCGCGAGCGGCGGCCGCCTCGGAGACGTTCGCGTCCATCGTGTGCACCTCGAGGAGGACGCCGCCAAGCTGCTGCACGTGTCGGAGTCCGGACGGATCCACGGCTCGGGGACGTCGCTCATCGACTTCAACCGCGGTGGGACGCCGCTGGTGGAGATCGTCACCGAGCCCGACCTCCGCAGCCCGGCGGGGGCGCGCGAGTGGGCCCAGTTGCTGCGGACGACGATCAAGCAGCTCGGCGTCTCCGACGTGAACATGGAGGAGGGCAGCCTGCGGGTGGACGCGAACGTCTCCCTGCGTCCGCAGGGCAGCGAGGAGCTCGGCACCAAGACCGAGCTCAAGAACATGAACAGCTTCCGCTTCCTGGAGCGCGGGATCGAGGCCGAGCTCGAGCGCCAGGCCGCGATCCTCGACTCGGGCGAGGTAGTTGCCCAGGACACGCTGCACTTCGACCCGCGAAGCGGCTCGCTGACCCCGCTGCGCTCCAAGGAGTACGCGCACGACTACCGATACTTCCCCGAGCCCGACCTTGTGCCGCTGGCGCCGACCGAGCAGATGCTGGCCGAGGCCAGGATTGCCCTTCCGGAGCTGCCCGCGGAGCGCCGCGAACGCTACGCGACCGAGCTCGAGCTGCCGGACAAGATCGCCGCCCAGCTTGCCTTCGATCCCGAGCTCGGGTCCTACTTCGAGAGCGTCACGGCGGCCGGTCCCGGCGTCGAGCCACGCGTTGTCGCCAACTGGGTGACGGGCGAGCTCGTCGCCCGGCTGCGGGAGGCCGGCGACGGCGAGGCGGACCCGGCCAGCTCGAAGGTCAGACCCGACGCTCTCGCCGAGCTCGTGGCGATGGTCGAGCGCAAGGAGGTCACGACCGGCGCCGCGCGCCAGGTGCTGGCCGTGCTCGTGGCCGAGGGTGGCGACCCGGCCGCAATCGTGGAACGCGAGGGCCTCGGGCAGATGGAGGACGCAAGCGAGCTGGAGGCGATCGTCGAGCGAGCGATCGAGTCCGATCCCGCCGCCGCCGAGCGCGTCAAGGCCGGCAACCCGAAGGCGATCGGTCCACTGGTCGGGTTCGTGATGCGCGAGACCAAGGGCCGCGCGGACGGGGGAGAGGTGACGCGCCTGATCAACGAGAAGCTCGGCGCCGGCTAGTGGCGTTGGGACACTTTGTAACAGTCTGTTACAAATACTGATATGGCCTGGAACGTCGTCATCGCAGGTGGTGGATTCGGCGGCGCCCATGCCGCCCGGCGGCTCGAGCGCCTGCTGCCGACGCAGTCTGCCCGGCTGGTTCTCGTCAACGACGTCAACTTCCTTCTCTACACGCCGTTCCTGCCGGAGGCGGCGGCCGGGACGCTCGAGCCCCGACACGTCGTCACCCCGCTGCGCGAGATCCTGAAGCGAACCTACCTGCGGCTCGGTGCCCTCACCGGCCACGACCCCGCAGCCCGGACCGTGGCGGTGCGAAACCACGATGGCACCGAGGAGGTCATGCGCTACGACCAACTCGTGCTCGCGCTGGGATCGGTGTCGCGACTCCTTCCTGTCCCGGGCCTCTCGGAGCACGCGATCGGGTTCAAGAGCCTCGCCGACGCGATCTGGCTGCGAAACCATGTGGTCGAGACGCTCGAGGAGGCAAACGCCAGCGAGGACCCCGCCCGCCGCGAGCAGCTGCTCACCTACGTGTTCGTCGGCGGCGGCTACGCGGGGCTCGAGGCGCTCGCGGAGCTGCAGGACTTCGCCGCCGACGCGATGGACTCGTATCCGCGCGCGCGGCTGCACGGGATGCGGTGGATCCTCATCGAGGCCGCCGATCGCGTGCTGCCGGAGATCGCCCCGAAGCTTGCCGACTACGCGGTCGGCGAGCTGCGCGGCCGCGGGATCGACGTCCGGCTCGAAACGAGAATCGAGGCGGTCGACGCCGAGAGCGTCCGCCTCTCGACGGGCGAGACGATCCCCACCCGAACGGTCGTGTGGACCACGGGCGTCGTTCCGCATCCGAGCCTTCGCTCCCTGAGCGTTCCGCTGGACGTCTCGGGACGGGTCGAGGTCGACGAGTACATGCGGGTCAAGGGCCTAGAGCACGTGTGGGCGATCGGCGACAGCGCAGCGGTGCCGGACCCGGCCGCGAACGGACGCCGGCCGTCGCCACCGACGGCTCAGCACGCGGTCCGTCAGGGCAAGACCGTCGCGCGCAACGTCGCCGCGGAGCTGGGAATCGGGACCCCGGCGCCCTTCACGTACGAGAACAAGGGTCAGTTCGTGAACCTCGGGCGGTACAAGGCCGTCGCAATGATCGGGACGTACACGGTTTCGGGCTTTCCCGCGTGGTGGCTCGCGCGCACGTATCACCTGAGCCAGATCCCCGGCGTAGCGCGCAAGATCCGTGCCGTGGTCGACTGGACCGTTGGCCTACCGTTTCCACGGGATGTCGCCGAGGTGGGCTCGATCGGCCATCCGCGGCCGCTGCGAGACGAGGTCTACGCCCGCGGCGGCACGCATCGCCCGGTGGGCTGATGCAATTCCTGGTCATCGGGCTCTGTCTCGGCCTGGCCACCGCCATCGTGGGCAAGGCCAAGGGGAGCTCGTTCTTCCTCTGGTTCGCGATCGGGTTCCTGCTGCCGGTCGCCGGACTGGTGGCCGCGATCCTGTATCGGTCCGACAAGGTCGAGCCGGAGCGCCAGTGCCCCCGCTGCGGGCGCGTGCTGAAGCTCTACGTGCAGGTGTGCCCGTCGTGCGGCGAAGACCTTTACCTCCCGGACCCCTCCGAAGTGCGGCACCCGGGCGCTCGGGCGCTGCGACGCTCCTAGCTTCCTCCGGGCCCGGCATTGGCAGGGCGGGGTATGGGCAGCGTCGCCGCCCCGGGGTTACCGCAGCCAGGTGCGCACGATCGCGTTCGCGAACCCCATTCCGTAGCGCACCACCGCCGGCTTCTTGGAGTGGCCGTGCAGCCGCTGCTCCACGGTCACGGGAATCTCCTTGGCCGGGATCCCGCGCTTGATCGCCTCGATCAGGAACTCGGACGTGTGGAACTGCTCTTGGCGGAGGACCAGTTGGGGCAGGACGTCGGCGCGCACCGCTCGGTAGCCGTTCGAGCAGTCGCTGACCTTCGTCCGCGTGATGAGGGAAACGATCCGGTTGAAGAACACGATCCCGAGCTCGCGCGCGAAGTGGTTGGGCTCGGCCTCGCCGAGCACTCGGGAGCCGTGGGCCACCGCGACCTCGCCCTCGACCACCGGCTTTACGAGGCGCTCCATCTCCTCGGGTCGGTGCTGGCCATCGGCATCCAGGCTGACGACGACGCGCGCCCCTGACTCGGCCAGGAGCCGGTAGCCCGTGCGCATCGCTGCGCCGCCCCCGCGGTTGATGACGTGCCGCGCGACGACGGCGCCGTGGTTCTGGGCGATCTCGCCGGTCCCGTCGCGTGAGCCGTCGTCGACCACGAGCACCGTCGTCGGCTCTCCGCAAACGCTTGCCGGGATTCGGTCGAGGACCTGGCCGATGCTCTGCGTCTCGTTGTACGCGGGGACGAGCACGGCGACCTTGTCGCGAAAGCGCTCCGGGTGCCCGGCGGAGCGAAACTCCTCCCACGCGAGCCCCTCGAGGACACCGGAAAGCTCGCGCGTGACGCGCGAGCTCTGCGACAGCGCCCGGATCACGAGCAGGAAGAGAATGAGAATCGCGAATACGGCGACACCGACGATCCGCGTTCCGTTCTCACGCTCGAACTCAAACGCGGAAAGGACCGAATCGGGTATCTCGGTGCCCGCCACCAGCGCCAGACCGAAGGCGACCAGGAGCAGGATCAGGACGTCCGCGTTGCGCATCGTGCGGCGCCGCCAGATCGCAAAGCCGGCAACGAGCAGCGCCACGACGAGGCCCGTCGCCCTGATCGCCGTCAGCTCGGGGGGCAGGATGTCGGCCAGGAGCAGGGGGTTTGGCACGGCGCGCAAGGATAGGGTCGCCCGGGCTGGGGACGGAGTCCCGGCGCAACGCCCTACAACCTGCCGCCCCGCAACGCGTTGCAACCCGGCGACATCAGGCGGGTTTGGGCGGCGCCTTGCACCGCCAGGAGCATGTGCCGTTGGTGATGGTCAGCGGAGGACGTCGCCGGGAGGTGGGTCCGCTACCCTCGCGCGATCATGCGGATCTTGATCCTGGGTGGCGACGGGTACCTGGGATGGCCGACCGCGATGCGGTTCGCCGCACGCGGGCACGAGGTGTCGGTCGTGGACAACTTCTCCCGTCGCCGCTGGCACATCGAGCATTCGACGGACTCGCTGACCCCCATCGGGTCGTTGCGGGACCGCATCGACGGCTGGCGAGAGCTCACCGACGACGAGATCCGTCCCTATATCGGCC
>JBKPDQ010000116.1:0-8261 GCA_046728015.1 Actinomycetota bacterium | reverse complement strand
TCACACCACCGAGATCATCAATGCCTTGAACAAGAAACCAGCGGTGATGGGGCACTCGACCGGGGGCTTGCTGGCGCAGATGCTCGCGGGCCGGGGCCTCTCGGCGGCCACGGTGGCGATCGACCCCGGAGTCTTCCGCGGCGTTCTGCCTCTGCCGGCCTCGGTGCTCAAGGGGGTGGGCCCGTTCCTGGTCAACCCGCTCACGCGCGGCCGCGCGATCACGCTCACGTTCGACCAGTTCAAGTACGGCTGGGCGAACGCGCTGGACGAGAAAGAGGCGAAGGAGCTCTACGACACGTTCCACGTCGCCGGCTCCGGGATCTCTCTCGTGCAGATGGGCAACGCGAACCTCAACCCGTGGACGGAGGCGAAGGTGAACACGAAGAACCCCGACCGCGGTCCCCTGCTGATCATCGAGGGCGAGAAGGACCACACGGTGCCGTGGACGATCGCGAACGCCGCCTACAAGCGGCAGCGGCGCAATCCCGGCTTGACGGAGATCGTGAAGATCCCGAACCGAGGCCACTCTCTCACGATCGACCACGGCTGGCGCGAGGTCGCCCAGACGGCGCTCGACTTCGTCAAGCGGTTCGCCTAAGCGGTCACTGCGCGGCGACGACGTCCTTACAGTAGGACGAGCGTGATCTACTGGGTCAGCGATCCGACGGTCGTCGACCTCGGCGAGCTCGTCTGCGCGCCGCTTCCCGAAGACACGCGCGCGAAGCGGCGATGACCCTGCCCCACTTGCTCGCAGCGGCTCCGTTCGCGCCCGTCGATCAGGAGTACCTGTTCGAGGCACGGCAGATGCAGGCGCTCTCGTTCGCCGTCCATATCCCGATCGTCTGCTTCGGGATCGCCTTCCCCGCCTTCGTCTTGATGCTGGAAGGGCTATGGCTGCAGACCGGCGATCCGATCTACCGCACAATCGCGAAGCGCTGGTCGAAGGTAATGCTGGCGCTGTTCGCGGTCGGCGTCGTCACCGGCACGATCCTCAGCTTCGAGCTGGGGCTGCTCTGGCCCAACTTCATGGCCACCTTCGGCGAGGTGTTCGGGCTCGGGTTCACGCTCGAGGCGTTCTCCTTCTTCCTCGAGGCGATCTTCATCGCGATCTACGTCTACGGCTGGGACCGCCTCTCGCCGCGAGCGCACTTCCTCAGCGGCATCCCCGTCGTCGTCGCCGGCTTCACCGGCTCGCTGATGGTGCTCACCGTCAACGCCTGGATGAACAATCCCGGCGGCTTCACGCTCGAAGGCGGGCGCGTCGCCGACGTGCGGCCGCTCGAAGCGCTCTTCGGCAACGAGTATCTCTGGCACGAGCTCGTCCACATGTACGTCGCCGGCTACATCGTCGCCGGCTTCCTCACCGCCTCCGTCTACGCCTGGGGTTGGCTCAGGGGCCGTCGTGGGCGTTACGAGCGGGTCGCGCTCGTCGTTCCGCTGACCGTGGCCGCGCTCGCCGCCCCCGTGCAGATCGTCGTCGGCGACTGGGCGGCCCGCTCGGTCGCGCGCGAGCAGCCGACCAAGCTCGCCGCCTTCGAGGGCCTCTACGAGACGGAGGAAGGCGCGCCCGTCCACCTCGGCGGCTGGTACGACGGGGATGAGATCCGCTACGGCGTACCGCTCCCGCGCTTGCTCTCGCTGCTCGCCTTCCACGATCCGGGCGCGCGCGTCGAGGGCCTCGCGGAGGTGCCCGCCGAGGAGCGTCCGCCCGTCAACGTCGTCCGGGTCGCCTTCCAGACGATGGTCGGGATCGGCTTCCTGCTTGCTGGTATCGCGGCCGTCTACCTGTTCGTCTTCCTGCGGCGGCGGCGACTGCCAGAGTCCACCTGGTTCTACCGTGCTGTCATGGCTGCCGGCCCGCTCTCGGTCGTCGCCCTGATCGCGGGCTGGGTTACGACCGAGGTCGGACGCCAGCCCTGGGTCGTCCACGGCCACATGCGCACCGAGGACGCGGTCACCGGCGCGAGCGGTATCCCGCTCGGCTACGCGAGCCTCGTCCTCGTCTACGCCGGGCTCCTGGCGGCCGTCGTCTGGATCCTGCGCCGGCTCGCCCGCGCACCGGTCGACGTCCAACCGGGTCCAAGCGGCGTCGCGCCGCTGCTTGCGGGAGCACCACGTCGAGAAGCCGAGGAGCCGCGATGACGCTCGCCGAGGCGCCGCTCCTGCTCATGCTCGTCGGCCTCGCCGCCTACGCCGTGCTCGGCGGCGCCGACTTCGGCGCGGCCTTCTGGCAGCTTGGCGCGCGCGGTGAGCAGGGCGCGGCGCTGCGCGAGCACGCCTACCGGGCGATGGGCCCGGTCTGGGAAGCGAACCACGTCTGGCTCGTCTTCGTGCTCGTCATCTGCTGGACTGCCTATCCGCAAGCGTTCGCGTCGATCTTCTCGACGCTGACCGTACCGCTCTTCATCGCCTCGCTCGGCGTCATCCTCCGCGGGACCGCCTACGCCGTCCACGCCGGCACGGCGCGCGAGATTGAGCGACGCGCGATCGACTCCGTCTTCTCCCTCTCCTCAATCCTGACGCCCTTCGCGCTCGGCACCGCTGTCGGGGCGATTGCCTCGGGCCGCGTCCCCGTCGGAAACGCCCGCGGCGACCTCGTCACCAGCTGGCTCAACCCCACCTCGATCGCGACCGGCGTTCTCGCCGTCGCCACCGGCGCCTACGTCGCCGCCGTTTACCTGGCCGGTGACGCTCGCCGCGCCGGCGACGACGAGCTAACGGCCGCCTTCCGCAGGCGCGCGCTCGCCGCCGGGCTCGCCACGGGAGCGGTCGCCTTTGCGGCGCTCGCCGTCGTCGCGGCCGATGCCGGCCGCGTCGGCGAGCGCCTGATCGAGTGGCCAGCGCTCGCCGCGGTCGCCGCATCCGCAGCCGCGGGCCTGCTGACGCTCGAGCTCGTGCGCCGCGCGCGGTTCGAACCCGCCCGCTACGGGGCCTCGGCCGCGGTCGCCTCGGTCGTGATCGGCTGGGCGCTCGCCCAGCGCCCCGAGCTGCTCCCGGGTCTGACCGTCGAGGAAGCCGCGGCCGGCCGCTCGACCCTGATCGCCACCCTTGTCGGCGTCGCCCTCGGCGGCCTCGTGCTCGTGCCCTCGCTGGCGACCCTGTTCGGCCTCGTCCTCCGCGGCCGCTTCGACAAGCACGTCACCTCGGGCGAGGCCGCGCCGCGCCGCCATCCCTCGCGGCCCCGCCGCATCTCTGTCCTCGCGCTTGCCCTCGCCCTCGGCGCGGCCGGGCTGCCGCTCGTCCTCGCCTTCGACGGCGGGCCGCTCCTCGCGGTCGGGGTCGTCTCGCTGCTCGCGTTCGTAGCCGTCGCCTCGCTCGCGATCGTGTCCGCCCTAGCCTCACTCGGAGCTGCAGGGAACCCCGCTGCCAACGCCTCCCACATCGAGCCGCAATAGTTCGCGCTTTCGGGCACCAGATGCTGGGACGCCGTGCATCGAGCCTTCATGAAGCTCAGCGAGCACAACCTCATGCCGAAGGCACCCCGCGCACCGCACCCAAGACGCCTCCCGCGGCAACCGCTGTAGCCAACAAAGACAACAAGGGATGGAACCTCTATGGAGCCCCGTGGTTGCAACAGCTGGCAATCGGTCGCAATCACCCCCGCGCGCAAACCGCGAAACCACGCCAAAACCGTTGCCGCGGGTTGCGACCGGTTGCCGACGGGACCGCATGGTAGGGGTGCACCCCTAAGAAAGGGAGGGGGTCGCCTCTCTGGCTCCGCAAGGAACCAGCTCAGGAACAGGACCGCGAGTCCCGTCGCCGCGATGAAGCCGGAGACCGCGATGTGGAGGTGGCCGATGTAGTGATCCTCCTCCTCCCGCCAAGCCTCGAACTAGCGGAGTAAGACGGCGAGCGCGCCCGACACACACATCAGGTGGCAGATGGACCGACCCGCGCCCGTTGCGCGTCAGGAGCAGGAATCGATGACCGGGTTAGAGCTAGCGATGTGTTCGGCGTCACGATCGAGGTCTTCGGCGACACCACCCAGCCGTTCGCTATCGGCAGAGGGCTCGCTGGGTCGGGCTCCCTCGCGAGCTACGGCGAGGCAGGCCGCCTTGTTGGCGCGATCAGCATCCGCCCGAGCGCGGAGAGGGAGACGCCGCTGAAGGGCCTGATCTCGGAGCGCTCGCCGGCCGATGCGGCCACGCGATTTGGTCGGAGGACGGTCGTGAAAAGGTCACGGCTGCACCGCGGAGCTCGAGCAGTCGCTTCCGGCGGCGAGCCCGTCGAGCAGGTCCGCCTCGGCGACAGCGTACTGCGGGACGAGGATGTCCGTCGGGTGGGCGCTCCCACTCGGGTGGCAGGACGCGCCGCCACATGAGAGAGGGCGTCGTGGAGGTGCTTCGCGGCTGCGCCGCGCTGATGCTTGCGCCGGGTGAGGTCCGGCCGGCCTGGTCGCTGCCGGCCGCCGCGCTGCTCGGCGTGGAGCATGGCTTCGTTGCCGTCCGCAGGACCGCTCCGCCGGCGCCGCGGTCGGTCATCATCGATGACGCCGCCGCCGGAGGCGTGCTGCTCACCCCGACTCCGGACGAGGAGCTGGTTGGTGTCGTCTCCTCCCGTGTCCGCATCGTCTCGCCAGCCGCACTCGACCATTTCCTATCGGAGAGCGAATGCGCACACGTCATCTGGGACGCGCTCGCCTCCGCGCTTCGCCGGCGGGAGGAGCTAATCGCCAGCCTCGCGAATGCTCGTCACGTCGAACGTGTGCGCGACAAGCTTCTCCGGCTGGCGTGCGAGTACGGCAAGGTCGACGGCCGCGGCGTTCGGATCGACCTTCCGCTGACCCACGAGCTGCTCGCCGAAATGGTCTGCTCCGCCCGCGAGACGGTCACCCGCGCGGTCGACGAGCTCGAGCGCGAGGGGTTCGTCATGCGGCAAGCGGACGGCTACCGGGTCTGCGTCGACCCGCAGCGTCTCGTGTGAGAACTCTCACGGCGGGCCGTGCCATGCGCACCTACGATCCGTGAAGGCATGGGCGGTCTGAAGCGACTGCTGCTCGCCTCGATGACCCTTCTCGCGGGCGGCGTGATTCTGTACGCGCTGGGAGTCGCGATCGTCGGCACGGTCAACGCCATCAATGGGCCGAGCACCGACGCGCAGAACCTCGCCGCGAGCGACACGTTGTTTGACGAGGGAAAGCGGATCTTCCGATTCGACACCTTCGGCGACGAAGCGTTCTGGGGCGGTCAGTTGCGGCTCCATGAGACAGTGCGGACGCTGAGCCCGAGGCAGGCGCTTGGGCTTGGCCTCAGGGTGGACGTGGATGCCCTGCCGCCCGACCTCGTTGAGGCCCTGCGTAGGGGCGAGGTCGACCTCGACGACCCGGCGGTCACAGTGGCGCTGCTGAGGCTCAACGCAGTCCTCGGAGCCAAAGGCTTCTTCGACGACGGCACACTGAGCTCGATCGGGCTGACATGCGCGGTTTGCCACTCCACGGTCGACGACTCGCTCGCGCCCGGCATTGGCCACCGCCTCGACGGCTGGCCAAACCAGGATCTCGACGTCGGTCGAATCGTCGCGAACGCGCCCAACCTGACGCCGCTCACCGACCTGCTCGAAGTCGACGAGGCAACGCTTAGGAGCATCCTGCAGAGCTGGGGACCCGGATATTTCGACGCGATCATCAATCACGACGGGAGAGTGGGCCCGCCGCCGCACCTGGGCGCCGTCCGGATTCCGCCGGCCTTCGGCCTGGCCGGCCACAACCTCCACACCTGGGGAGCCGGCTGGGGGACCGTGAGCTATTGGAACGCCTACGTCGCGAACACCCAAATGATGGGGATCGGCAACTTCTACGACCCGCGGCTCAACGACCCCGCGAAATACCCAGTCGCCGCTAGGAGCGGGCGCTGGAACATCCGCTGCGGCCGCCCGGTCGGGAACGTGGAGAGGGAGACCTGCACGAGCCCGGACTTCATCACCTCGAAGCTCGCCGCGCTCCACTTCTACCAGCTTGCGTTGCCGGCGCCGAAGCCGCCGCAAGGCTCCTTCAATCCGGGTGCCGCAAGGCGCGGCGAGCGGATCTTCAACGGCAGAGGGACGTGCGCAAGCTGCCACATGCCGCCGCTCTTCACCGACGCCGGCTGGAATGCGCACCGAGGCGAGGAGATATGCATCGACAACTTCCACGCCAACCGCGCGCCGGGCAACGCGTACGTGACCGCGCCGCTCCAGGGCCTCTTCGCGAAATCGAGGCGCGGCTTCTACCACGACGGGCGCTTCCAGGATCTGGAAGCCGTGGTTGAGCACTACAACTCGTGTTTTGACCTCGCGCTGACGGCGCGCGACAAGGGCGACCTCGTCGAGTACCTCAAGAGCCAGTAGCGCCAAAGGTGTCGGTGTCAGCTTGGACCCTACGGAAACGGCGAAAACAAGCGAAATCCGTTCGGCGGATGGGCCGGGCGAGTGCGGGTGTAAACGGGTCCGCGACTACCACGGGCGTTCGCGAAACTCAGCGCACTCAGAGTCTCCCGTGCCTTGCGTCGAGACGACGCGAACCGGTCAGCAACCCGCCTCGCTCAGCGCTCGCCCGGCGGTCGCACCTCCTCGATCACCTCATAGATGGCGTCCGCGCCCGTCGACTCCACGAGTTCGGCCATCCTCCGCTGCCGCTCATCCTCGTTTCCGCTCTCGTCGCGGAGCTGCCGCAGCTCGTCGAGCGTCCCGTGGAAGAAGCCGAACGAGATCACCTCGTTCTCGTCGTTCACATTCCGGATGTGGTAGGCGCGCTCCCATTGCTCCGGCCAGTCCTCCGGCTCCCACGCCTGGCGGAACTGCTCGTAGCTCCCGGGATTCAGCTTGCGCACCGTCAACGCGACCAGCATCGCCGACTCCTTTCTCGAGGATTCACAGACCTCGGCATGGGACGCTACGAACGATCACCTCTCAGCGCAACCGTGCCGGTGCCGCACGACGCGACAACGCCCTCGAGCTGCGGATTCGCAAGCTCGACTTCTGACTATCCCCTTAGCTCCGTCCGGGCTGATCGTACGGTTGCTGGGTGGCGCGTCCGGCGTTTCCTGGTTTGATCGTTGAGCTTCAGCGGCTGTTCCCGAAAGGAGGTACTCGCGCTCACCGCGGCCTGAGCAGCCGACGATCGAGACGAGTTACACCACGTCCTGGGACTTGACTGATGTCGAGGCGTTCCACACCGATGCATGACGGCTGATTGGCCCGGGATGACAATCGCATCTCGCCTACGTACATCCGACGAGTACCGAGGACGAAGAGAGATAGTGAAAGTGGGTCGACGCATTGCGATCGCGGCATCAACGAGCCGCGGCTATCGGGTGGACGCCCTAGAAGCTGAGCCCGATCGGCGGCTGCCGATTAGCGGTTTGTGCGCTTCTGAGCCGGATGGCAAGGTGTGCGGGCGTGCCGTTGCTCCGGGGAATCAACCATCTGACGCTGATCACGCACGACATGGACCGCCTGGTCGCGTTCTACGGGCCGCCGACACCCGAGTTAGAACCTGATCGCCGCAGCGCTACCTATGAGGGATCATGACTGACGCCGCCGAAGATCGGTGCTGGAACTGCGGCATGGTGCCGAAGCGCTGGTTCCACATTCCCTCCCCGGTGCTCGATGAGGAACGGCTTCTCTGTTCGAACTGCTTTGCGCGAACCACTCGGCCGCGCATCTACTACGGCTGGTCTAGGTCGCCGTCGGGGGATTGGGACGATGATGACGAGGACGAGACGGGACGAGGTGCTCGACCTGGCTGATGATCTCGCGCCGCTCTCTCGGTGCAGCGTGGGTGCGCCGGGTTAGTCAGAGCTGAGGTAGTGCTCGAGTGCGCGAACGAGTTGACTGACGTCGGATGCTCTGTTGAACTTGCTGGTCGGAGCCCGATGCCGCACCGACAGGCCGAACCCGGGGGACGAGATGGCCGAATGCGCTCCGCATGGCCGGGTTCGAGGTGTGTGAATGCCGTGACGGCGAGGGCCCCGCTTGAGCTGCGGCGAAGATGCGACTTCTTCAAGGAGGGAGGCTTCGACGATGCAGCCAAGGAGACCGGGCGTCCGTAGAGGGCCGGCGCGGATACGTCGTGCATTCAGACCCATGTACGTGGCGGCGGCCGCCGCGATCGCGGGGTTGACTCTCGTCGCTGGCGCGACAGCGGCCACCACGTGGAACGTCGGCGATGTCTTCGCCGGCGTCGCTAGCGGGTCGTACAACGTCTACTCGAACAGCGGAACGTTCAAGGAAACGATCAGCGACGGGAGTGGAGGCTTCACTACAGGCTGCTCATTCAACCCGTC
>JBKPDQ010000115.1:0-8432 GCA_046728015.1 Actinomycetota bacterium | reverse complement strand
GCCCCACCCCGCCGATAGTCCTCCGCCACACACAGAACCCTGCCGCATGGTCGCCGGTGGGTCGACAGCCTCCGGACGTCGAACCACTCAGGTCGGCCAAGCGAGTCGGACGAGGTTTTGGCGAAGGACAGCGCCTCCGATATGCTGGTCGACCGGGATCACGAGGGGGCCCGAGAGCGTCTCAACGCCGTCTCGAGCGGATGACGGAGGCTGTGCATCACGAATGCACCCTGAGGCAGGTCATGGGCGACGGGATCATGGCGCTCTTCGGCGCCCGGTGCCGTCCTTGACACCGCCCGCGCTGGCCACGCACCATCGGGGTCGAGCCGGGCAGGGGCTGTCTCGTCCGCCAGCCCCCTCGGGGGGAACGCGGGAAACGGCCGAGAAGGGCCGACACTTGTCTCCCGCCGAGCGATCGCAGACACGTTCAAAAGGGAGGTATCGGGCGATGAAAACGCTCAAGCTGGCGCTGATAGCAGTCGGGGCAATCGGCCTTGCGGTGGCGACGGCCGAGGCCCAGACGCTGAGGTGGTGGCACCACATGCCCTTCGAAGGGGCACAAGGAAAGCTATTCCAGAAATATGCGAGCGAGTTCGAGGCGGCCAATCCAGGCGTCAAAATCGAAATCCAGAGCGTGCCCCCTACGCAGTACTTTACGATGCTGTCGGCGACGCTGGCGGCCGGTGATGCGCCCGACATCTTTGGAATGTCCTACCGCAACTTTTCCGAGTTTCATGATAACCGCATCCTGTCTCCGATTGACGCTCAAGCGCTGCGGAGCATGGGTTTCTCGTCGGTGAACGATCTCAAGGCCGCCTATTCGCCCGGAGTCCTCGACCCCTATCGGGCCGGAGACTCGTTCTACGCGGTGCCGTGGCAGTTCAACATCTATGCGTACATCATAAACGTGAAACACTTCCGCGAGGCCGGACTCGATCCCGCGAAGGACGCCCCGAAGACCTGGGACGAGGTTTTTCATGTCGCACAGAAGCTGGTGCAGAAGGACGCGAGCGGCCGCATCACGCGTCAGGCGCTCTCGTTTCCGTTCACTCATGACGCCGCCTGGTTTCTGCTCGAGCTCGAACCCGTCATTCACGACCTCGGCAGCTCGATCCTGAACGGGGATCGGACCGAGGCCCTCATCAACAACGAGGCGGGCGTCCGGGCGATGAAGCTCGTCAAGAAGCGGTTCGAGCTCGGCGTGTCGGACAAGAACATCGCTGCCGGGCTCGACTACTTCAACCAGGGCTTTCCGACCGGCAAATTCTCGATGATCGTCGGCGGGAACTGGGGCATTCCGCGCTGGCGGAAGGAATTTGCAGCGACCGTGGGCAAGGACGATCTTCTCGCGATTCCCTATCCGACGTTCTCCGGCAAGCCGGGCGTCGCCAGCACGACCAGCTGGGCATGGGTGGTCTACGCGCGCTCCAACAAGAAGGAGCTCGCGTGGCGGTTCGCCAACTTCCTCACCTCGCAGCCGTCGCGCAACCTGATCGAGACCGGCGATATCGTTCCACGAGCCGGCTGGTCGCAGACGGAGGGTGGGCGGACCATCCCTCAAGCGGCGTTCTGGGAGCAGCAACTGCAGTTTGCGCGTCCACTGGCGAATTTTCCGCGATACAGCCGGGTGTCGGACGTCCTGAAGAAAGCCATGGAGGAGATGCTCCTCCTCGACCGGGACATCCAGAGGACGCTGGACCGCGCGAAGACGGACATCGACGCGATTCTGCAGGAAGGCAAGAAGAAGTGAGCATCCGGCCCCGGACCGGGGTCAAGGGGAAGGGCACCCTTCTCCCCGGCCGGCGGACCGGGTGGCGCCTCGCAGTCTCCGCGGCGAGGCTCATTCCTGCCGGCTTGCCCGTTTACGTCTTTCGCCAGCAGCTGACGGGTTTCCTGTTTCTCGTGCCGGCGCTTCTGTTCACGCTCGTCTTTCTGATCGGCCCGATCGCCGTCGCGGTGGTCTTCAGCTTTACGAGCTACAACATTCTTTCGCCGCCCGAGTTCAATGGGCTGGCCAATTACGTCACGATCTTCAAGATTCCCGCTTTCTGGGAGTCGCTGTACATCACGGCAAAGTACATATTCCTGCGCCTCTCCTTGATTTTCGTCATTGCCTTCTTGATGGCCCATATCGTGCAGACCCGCGTGCTCGGCGCCGGTTTCTTTCAGACTGTCTATTTCCTGCCCTATGTATTCCCCCTGGCGGTCACGTCGGTCGTCTGGAAGATCTTCTTTCAGCCGCACGGGCTCATCGAGAGTCTCACCGCCCTGGTGGGGATTCCGCCGATCGACTGGCTGACTCACGAGGATTGGGCGCTGGTCGCGATTCTCATCACGACCGTCTGGTCGGGCGTTGGTTACTACTCGATCATTCTGCTCGCCGGCCTGCAAACGATCCCGACGAGCATCTGGGAGGCGTCGGTCGTCGACGGGCTGACCGGTCTACAACGTTTCGCCTACGTCACCTTGCCGATGCTCAAGCCGACGTTGTTTTTCCTGCTGGTCGTCGGGACCGTCAACAGCATACAGGGTTTCGACCCGTTCCTGGTCATGACGGATGGCGGGCCAGGCAGTGCCACGCAGGTCATTGGCCTGCTGATCTTCAAGGAGGGCGTGGTCAATCTGCGCATGGGCATTGCATGCGCGATGTCGGTCGTCCTGCTTGCGATCATCTTCACGTTGACCCTGCTGCAGCAACGGGCTTTGCGCTGGAAAGTCTAGAGAGTGAGATGTTCCTGGGCCGCGTAGCACTCCGTCTTCCCCTCGGTCGGATCGTCTTCTTCGTCGCGGCCGCGCTCCTCGCCGCGGCGTTCGTCTTACCGATGCTGTACGCCGTGCTGTCGTCGTTCAAGCCGATCGAAGAGATCACCAAGGTGCCGTTGCAGTGGCTGCCGGAGAGCCTCGATAGCATTCGCCTAAACAACTACACGGAGCCACTCGCGCGATACAGATTCGGCGGCTATATCGCCAACAGCATCTTCGTTGGTGCCCTGGTGACCCTTTCATCGTTGATCTGCTGCACGATGGCCGGCTACAGCCTGTCCAAGTTCTCATATCTCGGTCGCGATTCCTTCTTCATGGTGGTCTTGATCACGCTCATGATCCCGCTGGAAGTGACGTTCATCCCGATGCTCATCATCGTTCGCAAGCTCGGAATGATGAACTCGTACTGGGGATTGATCATTCCGGTGATGATCGCACCATTTGGCGTGTTCTGGATGCGCCAGTTCATCATGACCATTCCCAACGATTACGCGGAGGCGGCAAGGATCGATGGACTCAACGAGTTCCAGATCTTCGGGCGGATCATATTCCCCATGTGCAAGCCGGCCCTCGGCGCGCTCGGGATCCTTACCTTCATGAGCAACTGGAACAGCCTGATCTGGCCGCTGATCGTGGCCAGGAACCGCGACCTATGGACCATCCCGGTCGGCTTGATCTCGTTCCAGAGCGAATACTTCAAGCCCCTCAATCTCATCTTCGCCATGGCCGTGGTGTCGGTCCTGCCCACGATATTCCTGTTTGCGCTGGTGCGGCGGCGGCTGCTGGAGGGCATCGGGATGGCGGGAATAAAGGGTTGAGCGCGATGGCGGAGATCGTCTTCAGCAACGTCTCCAAGCAGTACGGGCGGTCGTCGCGCGTCATCCACGACCTCGACCTGAAGATTGGCCATGGTGAGTTTGTCGTACTGGTCGGCCCCTCGGGTTGCGGCAAGTCGACGACCCTGCGCATGCTGGCCGGTCTGGAAACCATCACCGAGGGCGAAATCCTCATCGACGGCCGCCGCGTGAACGAGCTGCACCCGCGCGATCGTGACATCGCGATGGTGTTCCAGAATTACGCGCTCTATCCCCACATGACCGTCTATCAGAACATGGCCTTGAGCCTGAAGGTCCGAGGGGTGCCGCAGGGAGAGATCACGCGGCGGGTCAAATACGCCGCGGAGGTGCTCGGGATTCAGGAGCTGCTCGCCCGGAGGCCGTCGGAGCTCTCGGGTGGCCAGAAGCAGCGCGTCGCAGTCGGGCGCGCCATCGTCCGTGAGCCCAAGGTATTTCTCTTCGATGAGCCGTTGAGCAATCTCGACACCCAGCTGCGTGTGCAGATGCGTGCCGAGATCGGCGCGTTGCACAAACGCCTCAACGCGACCATGGTCTACGTGACCCACGACCAAGTCGAGGCCATGACGCTGGGCAGTCGGGTCGTCGTGATGCGCGACGGTTTCGTCCAGCAGGTGGCGCCGCCCATGAAGCTGTTCAACGAGCCGGCGAACATGTTCGTCGCCGGCTTCATCGGCAGTCCGCCCATGAACTTCGTCACCGGGACCCTGCGGCGTCATCCATCGCCGCACTTCGTCAACCGGGACGGCAGCCTGGTCTGCAATGTTGCCGGCCTCCCGTCCGGCCGGGAAGGCGACATCGTTCTCGGTATCCGCCCGGAGCACCTGCGCGTGAGCGCAAAGGGGGAAAACGGCTTCATGGCCGTCCCCAGTCGGATCGAGCCGTTGGGCAGCGAGCTGCTTCTCTATCTCGACGTGGGACCGGACCGACTCGTGGGTCGCATGCCGGCCGACGCCCCCATCGGGGATGGGCCCCTCCGCCTGACCTGTCCGGTCGAGTATCGGCGCTTCTTCGATCCGCAGACCGAGCGGCGGCTCTTCTAGGTCGCATGGTGGCGCCCGACTTGGTCGTCATGCTCAGCATCGACGGGCTCGCAGCGACGTTCCTGGACGACCCGACCCTCGAGGTGCCGGCGCTCCAGAGCCTCGTGGCCCGGGGCGCCCGCGCGCGGCGGCTCGTCCCGATCTTCCCGTCGGTCACGTGGCCCTGCCACACGAGCATCGTCACCGGCGTCGCGCCCGCCCGGCACGGGATCCTAGGGAACATGGTCTTCGACCGAGCGACCGGCGCGCCCATCGAGCATCTCGGTGATCGCACCGAGATCCGGATCGCCGTCGAAACCTTGTGGGATCGACTCCACGCGCGCGGCGAGCGCACCGCGGGTGTCTGCTGGCCGAAGACGCGGGGTGTCACCGCCGTGGCGGACAACATCCCGGAGTTCTACGACCAGGAGCTGTTCGAGCGCCACGCGTCGCGACCGCTCTGGTCAGAGCTGGCCGACCGCGGGCTGCCGGTCGCCCGCTACGGTCCCTGGAGCGCCGCGCACGCGCTCGGCCCCATGCAGGACTGGCTCACGCTCGAAGCGGCGCGCCACATCCTGCGCGTCCGACCCCCGCGACTCCTCTTGCTCCATTTCCTCACGCTCGACTCGTTCCAGCACGATTACGGGACGACGAGCCCCGAAGCCCGCTGGGCGCTCACCGAGATGGACCGGCTCGTCGGGCAGCTCCTCGAGACCCTGGAGGCGCTCGGCCGGGCCGAGTCCACCACGCTCCTGGTCTTCGGGGACCACGGCTTTGTCGACGTCCATCGGATCCACCACCTCAACCAGATCCTGTGCGAAGAAGGACTCGTCGAGGTGGACGCGGATGGGGCCGTGACGCGCCGTCTCGCCTGGGCGACCGGGAACGGTGGCGCGGCGCATGTCTACGTCTTGGACGGCGCTCCCCGGACCACCCCGGAGCGCCTGCGCGAGCGCCTTGCGGCGCTCTCCGGCGTCGAGGTGCTCGGGCCCGAGCGCTTCCCGGATCTCGGCCTGCCCGCGCCGGGGTCCGGCTCGACCCAGGGCGACCTGATGCTGGCCGCGGCCCCCGGCGTGTACTTTTCCGACCATGCCACGGCGGCGGCCGTCGCCCGGGCCCCGGTGTACCGCGCGGGTCACGGGCATCTCCCGCGGATCGAGCGGCTGGCGGCGGCGCTTGTGATGGCGGGCCCGGGCGTGTCGAGCGGCGTGACGCTCGATACGGCTTCGATGCTCAGCCTCGCCCCGACGGCGGCGCGACTCCTCCGAGTCGAGCTCCCGGCCGCGGAGGCCCCGCCGTTGCTCGAGGCCCTCGACGACCGGTTCCACCACTGATGACGGGCATTGTCATCGGGGCAGGCCGTGGGCGGCGCCTCGGGCCGCTCACCGACGTCGTGCCCAAGTGCTACGCCGAGATCGGGGGCCGGCGGATCCTCGACTGGACGCTCGGCGCGCTGCGCGGCGCCGGGGTCCGCGATGTGGTCTTCATCGGCGGGTACCGAATCGACCGGGTGCGGGCCGACTACCCGGACCTCCGCTTCTACCACAACGCCCGGTGGACGGAGAACAACATCCTCGCCTCGCTCTTTTGCGCCGAGTCCGAGATGGGCCGGGGGTTCGTCTCAACCTACGCCGACACACTCTTCACGCGAGACGCCGTCCGCCGGCTCCTCGCCACCCCGGCTGACACGGCGCTCCTCGTGGACACCGACTGGCGGGAGCGCTACCGGCCGCGGACCGAGCACCCCGAGGCTGACGGCGAGAAGGTCCGCCTCGCGGGCGGCCGGGTCCTCGAGGTGAGCCGGGCGATCCCGCCGGATGAGGCGCCGGCGGAGTTCACGGGGGTCGCGAAGTTCAGCCCGGCGGGCGCCCGTTGCCTCATCGAGCACTACCATTGCGCTCGGGGAGCCCACCAGGACCGGCCCTTCGGGCGCGGCGCGACCTTCGTTCAGGCCTACCTGATCGACCTCCTCCAGCACATGCTCGAGGCCGGCGTCGAGATGCAGGCCGTGGAGACCCACGGCGACTACTTCGAAATCGACACGGCCCAGGACTACCAGCTGGCCCGGCTGGGCTGGCGGCGAGGATGATGAGCGGCCTCGATCCATGAGCCCTCCCGCCCTTCCACTCTTCCCCACATCGGTCGTCGGGAGCATGCCGCGCTCGGCGTTCGTGCGGGACCTGCTGGATCGGCCGGCGGACGACCCATCGCGGCAGGGGGCGATGAACGCCGCCGTCGCCTACGTCATTGCGCTCCAGGAGGCCGCCGGCATCGATGTGATCTCGGACGGCGAGTGGCGGCGTCGCTCCTACATCGGGGTGATCGCCGAGATCATGGAGGGCTTCGTGCGCGAGGTCCGGGACGGGCTCGCCTGGCACACCGTCGTCGAGCCCATGCGCCCCCGCTGTCCGGAGCTCCTCGGCGAGGAGGCGCGCTTCCTCGTCGCCCAGACGCGACGCGGAACGAAGGTCGCGCTCCCGTCCCCGTACCTCCTCGCCCAGCGGATGTGGGAGCCGGCCCGCTCGCGCGACGCCTACCCGACTCGCGAGGCGTTCATGCGGGCGCTGGTCCCCGTCCTGCGGCGCGAGCTCATCGCCGTCCGCGACGCGGGGGTGACGGTCGCCCAGCTCGACGACCCGCACCTGTGCCTCCTCGTGGACCCGCGGGTCCGGGCCCAATTCTCGGACCCCGACGCGGAAGCCGAGCTGTGCGTGGATCTTCTCAACGGCATCGTCGACGGCGTGGACGGGATCCTCACCGCCGTGCATCTGTGCCGGCGCAATAAGGCGCGAGGGGGCTGGGTGGGGGAGGGTGGCTACGACCCCATCGTTCCTGCACTCCGGCGCCTCCAAGTGCGCCAGTACGTGCTCGAATTCACAATCCCTGTGGCAGGCGACTTCGCCGTCCTCCGCCGGCTCCCCGACGATCGGTTGATCGGGCTGGGGTGCGTGGACTGTCGAGGCGAGCAGGTCGAGCCCCCGGAGATCATCGCCGCCCGCGTCGAGCGTGCCCTGCGCCACGTCGAGCGCGAGCGCGTGTGGCTCAACCCTGACTGCGGCTTCGCCCCCGGCAGCGCGGCGGAGATCCCGATCGACGAAGCCTACGCGAAGCTGCGGAGCGAGGTCGAGGCGGCCAAGGTCCTGCGCGCGCGGCTCAGCGGCTGATCCTCGGCACGGCGGCGGAGCCCTGGAATTTGGGTCGGCCGCCTCACGACCCCGTGTAGGCGCGAACTCGAAAGATTCTCGTCGATCATGCTCGCGAGCCCGACGTGCCGCCGTCGAGCTCACGCTCGATGGCCAGCACTACGGGCTGCGGATCGAGCAGGCCGGCCGCGCCTTCGAGGCCTTTGTCGCGGCCGGCCTGCCCCCTCGAACCCGCCCCCGATCCGCCCGCCGTCGGTGAGGGGGGGGGGTGTAGTGCCACAGTTCGCGCAGCGCTCGCTAGCTGCCCGGAATCATGAGAGTCGGCAACGGCTGCTGTCGAACATGACTCAGAAGGCCGTCTCGACGTTCGCGTTCACGTTGCGACCCGTCGTCGTCAGCCGGCTCGTGTTGACCTTGTCGCCTTGGCCCACGAGCCCGTACATCGGGCGCGTGTAGGCGGCGGCATCCTCGAAGGAGCCCTGGGACGCGGCGCTCATGCCCTGCGCTCGGGTCAGCCAGCGCTCCAGGAAGTGGAAGTACTGGTGGGGCATGTTGTTCAGGTCCCGGGCCTGAGTACCGTTCACGACGGTCGCGCCGAGGCTGACCCAGTTGTCCTTCAGTGTCCCGCTGACGCAGTTCATCTGGTACAC
>JBKPDQ010000114.1:0-5886 GCA_046728015.1 Actinomycetota bacterium | reverse complement strand
TACGCGTCTACGCCAGCGAGGAGCGCCCCGAGCCGGACTCCGCGTTCGCTCCTGGCACGCTTCGACACCTAGCCGTGGGTAACCGCGCTCGCCTGCTCGACGCGCGACGCACACCAGTCACCATCGTCGACGTCGCGCCGGAGCGCGGCTCCTTCGTCGTTCGCGTCGAGGCGTTCGAAGATGCCGGGGTCTGCTGGGAGCTCGGCCTTGAGGAAATCGAGCGCTTCCAGTTCCCACGGACCGCGCCACCAGCGACCGACGCGGCGCTCGCCGAGCTTCAGACCAGCGCGGCTCGCTTCGATCGCGATCTCTCGATCGAGCGTGACCAGGCCGTGCGCGTGGACTCGCTGCTGTGCCTACAGCAGTCTCGCGACGATGCCGCCGCTTGGATCGCCGGACGAACAAGCGGAATTGAGATCGACGTCGCCGAGCACGTCAGGCGCCGAGAAGGCCATCCCGCCGTCTACGCGCTCCTGAACGAGTTCCTCATGCAGCGCGACCTCCAAGACCTCGAACACGGCTTCACCGAAAGTTTCGTGACCAATCCGCGAGCCGGCGAGATCGTCAAGGGGCACGCAGTGGTCCTCGCAGAACTCGGACTCTGCGACTACTGCGGCAAGGCACCCCGCGATCCCGACCTCTTCGCCGGACCTTGGTCTCGAGCTGGGCGGGCCGACCATCTCCTTTCCCGGCTCGCCTTCACACAGGCCCTGTGGCTCAGCCTCGGCCGCGCCGAACTCACGCTCTACCGCGCGGCCGCAACGGATGGAGCGATTCGGCCGCTGCCACCCGCCACGCTCATCTCCGCCACGTTCTCCAGGGAGGTCGCCGACGCGCACTTCGAAGGCGGCGCCACGACGCGCGTCGCCGTGCTGTGGCGACAGCGCGTCCCGATCGAACGAGCGCTCATGACATTCCTCGAAACCCAGGCCATGAACCAGCGCTTCCACGAGGCCGAGGCCGTTCTCCTCGCCGATCCATCCGGCGGCGCGTTCTAACGCCCGCGGCGAGCGTCCGTCTCACCCGTCCCCGTCACCCTGTCCACCGTCACCCGGACAGTGAGGACTTCCTCCACGAACTAATGCGCGGCGGGTTTCGAATCTGCGACCTCTCGCGTGTGAAGCGCTGGCCGCGCCGGCGGGCACGAGCCGGGGCACTTTGGGATAGTCGCGCGATGTCGCAGCGTCTCTCGGCGAGGATCCGCAACTGGACGCACTCGCTCGAGGAGGTCGCGCAGAGCCGGACGATCCGCCGCGCGCAACTCTCGTTCGGTGCGATGTGGGCGAGCGAGAGCGCTTTCATGGTCGCGCTCGGCGTCGTGGCGTACCGCGAGGGGGGCGTCGCGGCGGTCGGCATCGTCACGGGCGCGCGCATGGCTGCGGCGGCGCTACTGGCACCTTGGCTTGCGACGGTGGCCGACCGGGTGCGCCGTGAGCGGGTCCTGGCCTGCGTCGGCCTGGTCCGCGCCGCGACGCTGGGCAGTGCCGCCGTGGCAACGGCAGCCGGCGGCCCGATCGCGGCGACGTACGGCCTGGCCGTCGTCGCCACGATCGCGCAGGCGCTGTACCGGCCGGCGCACTCGGCCCTGCTGCCTGCGTTGTGCACATCTCCTCAGCAGCTGACGAGCGCGAACGCGGTTCGCGGCATGCTGGACTCGTTCGCCACGCTCGGCGGCCCAGCTGCCGCGGCAATCCTGCTTGCGGCGAGCGGACCGGCAGCCGTGTTCGCGGCGTGCGCTGCCGCGTCACTGCTGGGCGGCTTGCTGGTGGTCGGGCTCTCGTACGACGCCCCTCCGCGCGCGAAGGCATCGGCAGGCGGAGGTCACGAGCTGCTGCAGGGGTTCGCGACCATCGCGGCCAATCGCGGGCTTGCGCTGATCACGGCGCTCGGCGTCGTGCAGACGTTCACGCGTGGCTGTCTGACCGTCTTCGCCGTGGTGGTCGCCATCGACCTCCTGGGCACGGGAGATCCGGGCGTCGGCGTCCTCACCGCGGCCGTCGGAGCAGGTGGGATGCTCGGGTCGCTCCTCGCGTTCGGGCTGGTCGGGCGGGGACGGCTCGCGCTCTGGTTCGGCGTCGGCGTCGCGCTTTTCGGGGCGCCGCTGGTGGGCATCGGCGTCGTCCCCGAGCAGGCGGCGGCGATCGTGCTGCTCGGCCTCGTCGGCATCGGCAACGCCTTGATCGACGTCGGCGGCTTCACGCTGCTGGCCCGCCTGGCCGACGAGACCGTCCTCGCGCGCATGTTCGCGGGGTTCGAGGCGATCCTCACGCTCGGGATCGCGGCCGGCGGCCTCGTCACGCCGCTGGTCGTCGAGCTGCTCGGCGTTCGTGCCGCCCTCGTGATGATCGGGCTGCTCGCGCCGTTGGCCGTGGCGGCGAGCTGGCCCGCGCTCCGCCGGCTCGATGCAGAAGTGCGCGTGCGCGACGCGGACATCGAGACCATGCGCCCGATCCGCATGCTGGGTGCGCTCCCGGTGGCGACGATCGAACAACTGGCCGGTGGGCTCGAGCACGCCGACTTCGCGCCTGGGCACACGGTGTTCCGGCAGGGCGAGCGCGGCGAGTACTTCTACATCGTGCAGTCCGGTCGCGCGGAGGTGATCCTCGATGGACGCGTCGTCAGGACGCTTGGAGCCGGCGATTGCTTCGGCGAGATCGCACTGTTGCGTGACCAGCCGCGGACAGCCACCGTCTGCGCCTCCGCGGACACGCACCTGCGGGTGAGCCGACTGCGGCGCAGCGCGTACCTGACTGCCGTGACCGGTTATCCGGCCGCCGCGGCGGCGGGCGAAGACCTCGTGACGAGCCGGCTCGAGGCCGACACCGAGCGGCTCCGCCTCGACGATGAAGGCTCAGTCAGCGGAGGTGACACGACGCGGGCGCCGGAGGCCCAGCATGTACGGCAGGCCGCGGCCGGCGACTTCGACCGTCCTCCCGAGCCGCCCAAGCCAGCCGGGATCCGGCATCGGAGGGAGTGAGCCCGCGACGTCCGCGATGTCCACGAAGTACGTCTGCACGGGACCGATCCCCTCGAGGTCGTGCGAGACCTCCTGCACGCGGTCAGACAGAGAGGCTCCACCGCTCCGATAGAGCTCCTCGGAGAAGAGGAAGTACTCGGGTGCCTGGACGGAGTTCTTCAGAAGCCGATGGACGAGGATGACGTCGATCCCGACGAGCTTGCGCCGATTCCTGATGGTCTGCGTGGCGACCTCGCCGATGTGTGCGACGAACTTCAGCTTCAGGTTGTCCGCCTGCACGCAACCGTCGCAAGGGCACAGATTGGTCGCGACGTACCGGCGCTCGCGGTGGAACGCGCGGTGCATGCCGACGACGGCCTGGGTCATCGCGGCGACCGTCGCGTCGCGGTCGAGGGTGTCGGCCTGACGAGAGAGGAAGGCCGCGTCGCCTTCGATCTCGATCAGGTCGAAGTCGCCGGCCGCGTCGATCACCGCTTCGAGCAGCCTCGCGGTGTTGACCTCGGCGTGAGCCAGGCTCATCCGATGGACGCGCATGTACTCGGTGTAACCGCCGATGTCGGCGATCAGGAGGAGCGCACGCTCGGACGCCATGGGAGCGATCCTACTGAGCGCCGGCGTGGACTACGTCGGCACTCGGCCGATCTGCTCACGTACGGTGCGGCGCCCGTCGTAGGTTCCCCAGCGAAAGCCGGTCGGGTGTGGCTCAGGCGCCAGGGGAGAGCGCGGCAGGTCGTGCGAGGGTGACGGGAGGTTGTAGCCCGTGGGGGCCACGTCGTTCGGCGTGCCCGGATGAAACAACGAGGCCAGGTATTGGAGCTGTCCGCGCCCCGGACCCTGCTCGAACATCCCGCCGCCGTAGGCGCCGATGCCGTGCGCC
Source organism: Actinomycetota bacterium (assembly GCA_046728015.1). Classification (GTDB taxonomy): domain Bacteria; phylum Actinomycetota; class Thermoleophilia; order Solirubrobacterales; family 70-9; genus DATAFO01. Next base: position 2,032 of record JBKPDQ010000114.1, on the reverse strand, counting down.
GCGCAGTAGTCGTACGTGTCGAACAGGGCCCGCACGCTGCCGAAGCGGGCGGGCTTGAGGTTGAGCATGCGTGGTCGCCACGGCAGCCCCTCGATGTCGGCGACCGAGTGGATCGGCTCGTCCCAGGTGATCCGGTCACGGTGGCGCTCGAGCATGCCTTGTGTGCCGGGTTCGAGGGCCGGATCCTCGATCCACGCGTCGGGTAGCCCCTCGATCACGCGGCGGTACAGGCCGGCGTCAGGGTCCAACGACACGTTGACGTTGCGGTAGCAGCCCTTCAGGTCGATGACGTCGACGCAGCCCAGGCGTGCGAGCTCTCCCACGAGGTCGTCGTTCCAACTGGGCGTCGGGTCGAGCTTGAAGCGGAGCCCGGGGTCGACACCCAGCCGTAGATGGAGCGGGACGAGGCTCGGCGGGTCCGCGATGCGGACCGAGACCACGAAGTTGACCGGCCGCGCCGGACGGGCGACGGCGTCCTGGAGGGAGAGGCCGTTCTGGCGCAGGGCGAGGTCCAGCGCCGCGCTCTCGAACGCCCACCTGCGGTAGAAGCGGGCGCTGTCGCGGATCGGTCCGACCGGGAAGAGGTTGGCCAGGCCGATCAGCCGCGAGAACTCGTCGAACGTGCGGGTCCCGTGCAGCCAGGTCAGGTCATCCCCGCCCCTGAGGAACTCGATCTGGTCGACCTGGTCCCACGTGATGTCCTCGCCCTCGCCGACGTGGGAACCGCCGCTGAGCCGGATGACGATCGAGACCTTGGTGAACCCGCTCGACGTGTCGCGCACGAGGGGCTGCAGCACACAGCGCTCGATGACGAGCGGCAGCCCGGCGACGCGCGTGTAGGTCGAGCCGGACTCTGGCGCGGCGGGCGGATTCGCGACCGGGCCCGCGCTTTCCTCGACGCGAGGAGGTACCGCATCTCGAGTCAAATTCGTGCTCCTCGCTTACGGCGCGTGAGTCTACCGTGCGGTGAGCGAACTGCGAGTCGGGTATGGGCGCGGCGGGTTTCGAACCTGCGACCTCTCGCGTGTGAAGCATGGCGTTCGTGGCGGCGTCGAGCCCGAAAGTACCTGCAAATAGGCAATATCCGGTAGCGTCGCGGGCGAGTGGTGATGGGCCCGATGCGGCCCAATACGGCCTGGTTTGGCCCAACGAATGGCCCAACGGCGAGATCCACGCGCGAGACGACGAGCGTGCACGCGGCGCCCGGGACGGTCGTGATCGCAGCTACCGACACGGGGTCGGCGGCTCGTCGAAGCAACACGAGCGGACGGGCGTGACCGCCGGCGCGTTGTCAGGTCAGCTCGCTGCATCGTCACCCGCTGGGCTCGCGGCGGCGAATGATCTCACGATCCCCATATACCACCGACCTGCGCGCGGGCGACGAGCGCCAGCCCGAGAAGCGCGGGCGCTGGCGGGAAGCCCGTCGCTCACGCGTTCCTCCACTCGCGTGGCGAGTGGGACGTCGGACGTCGTGCCGGCGACTGCTGCCGTCATCGAAGCAGCGGTCTCGACCGAGCCCACACGTGCGCGCAGCGCACTGCCGATCGTCCGAGGTCCCCTGGTGATCGGGGCCGGGCCCAGCGTCCGGCCGATTCACGGAAGCGATGAGACGATCGTGAGCGGCGGTTGATGCTCGGGGCACGGGGTCCTTCCATGGAAATCCGTTCACAATCAGAGGAGCAAAACCATGGCCCTAAATGAACCTGTCCTCTCCGGTCCCGGGGCCGGACGTACCGTGACCTCCACCGGCGGCTCGAGCGCAGAGCTCAAGCTCGCCGGTGAGCAGTCAGGCGGCGACTGGGCGGTCGTCGAGTGGCGGCTGCGCGCGGGCGACGAACCGCCGATCCACACCCACACGCGCGAGGATGAGGCCCTCTATGTCCTCGAGGGAGCGATCACTGCGTACGTCGGTGACGAGAAGATCGAGGTGGAAGCCGGGTCCTACGCGGCGCTCCCGAAGAACGTGCCGCATGGCCTGACCGTGCGTGGCGAGGAAGCACGGCTCCTGATCACGCTTGAGCCGGCGGGCGCG
>JBKPDQ010000113.1:0-12445 GCA_046728015.1 Actinomycetota bacterium | reverse complement strand
GGCGATCGTGCGGATCAGCGCCAGGTTGTGCGTGATGAACAGCAGGCTGAGCCCCATCGACGTGCGCAGCTCGCGCAGCAGGTCGATGATCGCCGCCTGCACCGAGACGTCGAGCGCAGAGGTGATCTCGTCGCAGACCATGACCGCCGGCTCGGCCGCCAGCGCGCGCGCGATCGCGACGCGCTGGCGCTCGCCGCCCGACAGCTGGTCCGGGTAGGCGGCGGCCGCCGACCCTGACAGCGCGACGCGCTCGAGGCACTCCGCCACGCGCCGGCCCATGTCCTTGTTGCCCGGGAAGAACAGCTCGAGCTGGCGCGCGATCGTCTGGCCGACCGTGCGGCGCGGGTTCAGCGACGCATACGGGTTCTGGAACACGTACTGGATCTGCTTGCGCGCCGCGTCGGAGCGGCTGCGCGCGGCCGACGGCAGCTCCTGATCGCCGAGGCAGACGGCGCCGGTGTAGTCCTTGTGCAGCCCCGCGACGCAGCGCGCCAGCGTCGTCTTGCCAGAGCCCGACTCTCCGACCAGCGCGAGGCACTCGTGACGGTGCACCTCGAGCTCGATCCCGAACAGCGTCGCGCGCGCGCCGTAGTGCGCGTCGAGGCCGCGGATCGCGAGCGCGATCTCGGGCTCGGTCTCCACGTGCACGGTCGTCGCGCCCGTCACCGAAACCTCGCGCAGGGCCTTATCTGCGTGGTAGCAGCGCGCCCGGTGACCCGGCTCGAACTCGAATGCAGGCGGGAACTCGCGCCGGCACTCCTCGGTCGCCAGCGAACATCGCGGTTCGAAGAAGCAGCCCGCCGGCCGCCGGCCCGGCAGGGGCGCGTGACCCGGAATCCCGACCACGGCACGCTTGCCCTCGAGGTCGGGCACCGCCCGCAGCAGCCGCCGCGTGTACGGATGCCGCGCCGCGAAGAACAGCTCGTCGCGGGTGCCGACTTCGATGATCCGGCCGGCGTACATGACCGCGACGCGGTCGGCCAGCTCGGCCACGACGGCGAGGTCGTGGCTGACGTAGAGCGCCGCGACCTTGTGGCTCTGGCACAGCTCGCGCACGGTCTGGAGAACGCGAGCCTGGGTCGTCACGTCGAGCCCCGTCGTCGGCTCGTCGCAGACGATCACGTTCGGCCGGCAGGCGAACGCCATCGCGATCGCGACGCGCTGCTGCTGGCCGCCGGACAGCTGGTGCGGGTAGCGGGCGAGGAAGGCGTCGTCGGACGGCAGCGCCACGTCCCCGAGAGCCTCGCGCACGCGCGCGTCGCGGTCCGCGCCGCTCTGCGAACCGGCGTGCGCGTCGAGCACCTCGCGCAGCTGCGTGCGCAGGCGCAGCGCCGGGTTCAGCGCCGTCCCCGGGTCCTGCGGGATGTAGGCGACCGTGCCGCCACGCAATGCACGCAGGGCGGCGTCGTTCAGGTGGGCCAGATCGCGCCCGTCAATCATCACGACGCCGCCGCTCACCTCGCCGCCGCGCCGCACGTGTCCGAGCAGCGCCATGCCGACCGTCGTCTTGCCCGAGCCCGACTCGCCGACCAGCCCGAGCACCTCGCCCGGCTTGATCTCGAGCGAGATCTCATCGACGACGTCGACGTCGCGGCCGCTGAGCTCGATCTTGAGGTCGCTGACCTCGACTGCCGCGGCGGTCATCGCTCTGCCTTCCTTCCGATGCCGATCGCCGCCCGGGCGACCCCGTCCGTGATCAGGTTGGTGCCGACCGTCAGCAGGCCGATCGCCAGCACCGGCAGCAGCACCGACCACGCTTGGACCGTGATCGAGAGCCGGTTCTCATTGATCATCAGGCCCCAGTCCGCGGTCGGCGGCTGCAGGCCGAAACCGAGGAAGCTGACGGCCGCGATCAGCCCGATCGAATAGGTCATGCGCAGGCCGAGCTCGACCAGCAAAGGGCTGGTCACGTTCGGCAGCAGCTCGCCGAAGACGATCCGCGAGCGCTTTTCGCCGACCGCCTCGGCCGCCTTGACGAAGTCGCGCTCGACGACCTCCAGTGAGGCGCCGCGCATTACGCGTGCCACGCGAGGAGTGTGCCCGATGGCGATGACGAGGACGATCAGCCACAGCTTCGGCCCGATCACGGACACGGCGAGCAGCGCGAGGATGATCTGCGGGAACGCCAGCACGACGTCGCTGCCGCGCATCAGCACGTCGTCGAGCCAGTTGCGCGAATACGCGGCGACAAGTCCGATCCCGACGCCGGTGCCGACGCCGATCAGCGTCGCTGCCGCCGACATCCATAGGACGCTGAGGCCGCCGTGCAGGAAGCGGCTGAAGACGTCACGGCCGAGTGCGTCGGCGCCGAAGATGGCGTCGCTCGACGGGCCGGTGTTCGGTGGCGCGATGAACTCCGTCGGCGAGTGCGGCGCCACCAGCGGCCCGAACACCGCGACCGCGACGACCACCGTGACAATCCCCAGCCCGACGCGCGTGCGGCCAATCCGCAGCGCGTCGCGCAGTATTCCCAGCCACGGGCGGCGCTGCAGCACCGCGCCGGGGCCGACCGGCTCGACGGCGGCCTCGAGGCCGATGTCGACGGCGGTGTCGATCGTCTGGTCGCTCATCGCGCCGCCGTCCTCAGCTTCGGCGTGACCATGATCGTCGCGATGTCCGCGATGAGGTTCATCACGACGTACACGGCCGCGGCGAGCATCGTCACCGTCTGCACGACCGGCATGTCGCGGTTGGCGACGGCGTCGACGAGCGCGGCGCCGATGCCCGGATACGAGAAGACGTACTCGACGACGACGACGCCGCCCGCCATCCACGCCAGCTGCAGCGCCGCCACCTGGATCGCGGGCACGATCGCGTTCGGGACCGCGTGGCGCCATATCACCGTGCGCTCCGGTAACCCTTTCAAGCGCGCCATCGTGACGTACTCGGACTCGAGAACCTCGATCGTCGAGCCGCGCATGATGCGGCTGATGTACGGCGTGACCGCGAGCACCAGCGTGGCCGCTGGGAGCACCACGACGTCAGGCTGCTCCCACGCGTGCTCCCCCGGGGGCAGCAACGAGACGGCGGGGAACCACTGGAACACGCTCGTCGCGAACAGCAGCACGAGGCCGATGCCGATCACGAACTCCGGCAGCGCCGCCAGCACGAGCGTCACCGTCGAAGAGACGTGATCGGCAGGGCGGTCGCGGTGCATCGCCATCCAGACGCCGAGCGCGATCGAGAGCGGGATCGCGACGATCGACGCCACGAATACGAGGAACAGCGTGTTGCCGACGCGGTCGGAGAGCAGCTCGCTCACCGGCTGCTGCGTCGCGGCCGACGTGCCGAAGCTGCCCGTCAGCACGCCGCCGATCCACTGCAGGTACTGGCTCACGACCGAGTCCTCGAGGTGCAGCTGGTCGCGCAGCGCCGCCACCCTGTCGGGCGTCGCCTCCTTGCCCAGGATCGCCGTCGCGGCGTCGCCCGGGAGCGCGAGCACGGCCGCGAACACGACCAGCGAGATCAGCCACAGGGTGAGCAGCCCGAGCGCCAGCCGGCGCCAGATGAGCTTGGACATGGTTCGCCTCCGGCCTCTCTCCTACGCGAGGAATCCTACGTTCTTGAGCCAGTAGTTCCCGAACGGGAAGCCGCACTTGGCCTCCACGAACCCGCCAAGCTTCGCGCCGTAGGCGTCGATGATGTTCGAGAAGTACGGGATGATGTAGCCGCCCTGCTCGTACTGCATCGTCTGCGCCTCGTGCAGGATCTCCTTGCGCTTGGCGTCGTCGATCTCCGCGCGCGCCTGCTGGATCAGGTCGAGGAACTTCGGCTCCTTCCAGTGCGTCTCGTTGAACGGCGACTCCGGCAGGTCGCCCTGGGCCACCTGCGAGAGGTACGCGCGCGTTGCCCAGAAGTCCTGCGCGAACGTCCAACTGAGGTAGTTGTCGCCGTAGAACGTGCCCGAGTCGACCTTGCGCACCTTGACGTTGACGCCGGCGCCCTTCGCCTGCTCGGCGAACACCTGCGCGGCCTCGGGGATCCCCTGGAACACCGGCGCGGTCACGAGCTCGACGCTCAGGCCCTCCTGCCCGGCCTGCTTGAGCAGCGACTTCGCCTGCTCGAGGTCCTGCTTGCGCTGAGGCAGGTCGCTCGCGTAGACGGGGTCGTAGCGGGCGTAGAGGTCGTTGGCGATGCTCCCCTGTCCGCTGAGCACCTGCTGGACCATCTGCTCGCGGTCGACGATCAGGCGGAATGCCTGGCGCACGCGCACGTCGTCGAACGGCGCCTGGTCGACGCGCATCGTGAACGGCTGCCACGCGCCTGTCTCGGACGAGAGCACGCGCAGGTTCGGGTTCGCCTTGACGCTCTGCAGCTGAGCGGCCGGCAGGTTGTCGATGACGTCGACCTGACCGCCGAGCAGCGCGTTGACGCGGGCATCGGTCTCGGGGAAGTCGATGATGACCAGCTTGTCGGCGTACGGCTTGCCCTCCTCCCAATAGTCCGGGAACTTCGCGAACTCGCTCTGCTGCCCGGCTGTGAAGCTGACGTACTTCCACGGCCCGGTGCCGACAGGGTTGTCCGGGTCGTAGTCGGTCGGGACGATCGCGTTGAAGTACTGGCCGATGTCGTCCGGGAAGCCGGCGTTCGCGAACTGGAGCGTGACTCGGACCGTGCGGTCGTCCAGCTTCTTGAGCTCCTTCTGGTCGATGTAGCCGATCGACGCGGCTCCCACCTTCGGGTCCTTCGGGTCCAGGATGCGCTGGATCGAGAAGATCACGTCGTCGGCCGTGACCGGCTTGCCGTTGTGGAACGTGATGCCCTGCTTGAGCCGGATCGTCCACGTGTCCGGCTTCTTCTCGGCCTCGATCGACTCGGCGAGCAGCATCTGCAGCTCGGAGAAGTCGGGCGTGCGCACTGCCAGCGACTCGTACAGGTTCCAGCAGCGCATGATGTCGGTGTCGACGGTCGGGCGGTGCGCGTCGATCGTGTCCTTCGCGCCCCCGCCGGTCGCGCCGACGCGCAGTACCCCGCCGGTCGTCAGCTTGCCGCCGGCGCTCTGCGCGGGCGTGCCGCCTCCGCCACCGTCGTCATCGCCGCCGCAGGCGCCCAACAGGCCGCCGGCGCTCAGCGTCATGCCGCCGATCACGGCGCCCTGGAGGACTTGACGGCGCGTGATCGCGTACTCGTCCCACCCGTGCTTGTCGTCGTTGCTCATGTGAATGCGCTCTCCTCCTCGCCGGGCCTCGGTGTGTCCCCTCGCGCGTCAGCATCGTCCTCGCTCGCACGCGAGAGCTCGTCAGCGATCAGCCGGGCGGACAGGCGCAGGTGCTCGGAGACCAGATCCGGCGCGCGGGGGTCGCCCTCCGCGAGCGCCTCGAGTAGCCGCGCGTGATCGGCGACGTAGTCCGTCCACGGGTACGGTGGGTGGTGGCTCAGGAGCATCCGCGTCTCCGCGACGAGCGTGTCGTGCGCGCGGCTGAGGCGCGGGCTGGCCGCGAGACGGACGAGCTCCTCGTGGAAGCGGATGTCCGCCGCGATGACGGCATCGGTCACGCGATCCTGGTCGCGCGCGGCGTTCTGGAGGTCCTCGAGCGCCGCTCGTAAGCGGAAGAAGTCGACCCGCACCTCGGACTCCAGGATCCGTCGTGCCGCGCCCGTCTCGATCGCCTCGCGAGCGACGTAGACGTCGAGCCGGTCGGCGAGCGATAGCACGCGCACGAACGCCCCGCGGTGCGCCTCGTACTCGACCAGGCCCTCCTGCACGAGTTGACGAACGGCCTCGCGCACCGAGCTGCGCCCGGTGCCGAGCGTCTGCGCGAGCGACACCTCGCGAAGCGGCTCACCCTGGGCGATGCGTCCATCGACGATGGCGTCGCGGAGCTCGCGCAAGACCCGTTCGGTCATCGAGGCCCGATCGACGGACCCGAGACGATAGGTATTGCCGGGCAAGCCTCTCCTCCTGCTGATTGTCGACAATCATACAAATCCGCGGTAACCTGTCAAGCGGCCAGTTCGCCGAGGAGTCTGCCGTGAACCCGGACGTCTTCATCACTTGTGCGGTCACCGGTGTGGGAGACACGACCGCCGCCAGCAGACTCGTGCCGGTCACGCCTCAGCAGATCGCCGACGCGGCAGTCGAGGCCGCAAACGCGGGGGCCGCCATCGTCCATATCCACGTACGCGATCCCGCAACTGGCAAGGGCGCGCGCGATGTCGCGCTCTACGCCGAGGTCGTCGAGCGCATCCGCTCCGCGGACGTTGACGTGGTGCTCAACCTCAGTGCCGGCATGGGCGGCGACCTCGTGCTCGGGGGCGATGACGCGCCGCTGCCCCTGGACCCGGACGGGACCGACATGGCGGGTGCGGGCGAACGGCTCGCACACGTGGAAGAGCTGCTGCCCGAGATCTGCACGCTCGACTGCGGGAGCCTGAACTTCGCGGCCGGGGGCGACTACGTGCTCGTCAACACGCCGGGCATCCTGCGGGCCATGGCGCGCCGGATCCGCGAGCTCGGCGTGCGGCCCGAGCTTGAGGTCTTCGACAGCGGCCACCTCGTCATGGCCCGCGATCTGATCCGCGACGGACTCATCGACGATCCCGTGCTCATCCAGCTCTGCATGGGGATTCCCTACGGCGCCCCGGACGACCCGACGACGCTAATGACCCTGGTCAACCAGCTGCCCGCCGGCTGTGTGTTCTCGGCGTTCTCGATCGGCCGCATGCAGCTGCCGTACGTCGCCATGGCGGCGCTCGCCGGCGGCAATGTGCGGGTCGGGCTCGAGGACAACCTCCATCTCTCGCGCGGTGTGCTCGCGACCAATGGCCAGCTCGTCGAGCGCGCGGTGACGATCCTGACCGCGATGAACGCAAGGGTTCTCGGCCCCGACGAGGTGCGGGCGAAGCTCCAACTGCGAAGCCATGACTGAGCGCGCGACCGGGCGACCACGCACCATCGGGCTGCTCGGCGGTGGCGTGATCGGCGGCGGCTGGGCAGCGCGGTTCGTGGTCAACGGCGTCGACGTACGGCTGTTCGACCCCGACCCCGAGACGCCGCGCAAGGTGGACGAGATGCTCGACAACGCGCGCCGTGCCTACCGGAAGCTGACGCTCATGCGGCTCCCGGCCGAGGGCACGCTGACGTTCGTCGCCACGCCCGAGGACGCGGTTGAGGGCGTCGACTTCGTCCAGGAGAGCGTCCCCGAGCGCGAGGAGCTCAAGCGCCGACTGCTGGCGCAGGCGTGCCGCGCGGCCGGCCCGGAGGTCGTGTTCGGCACGTCGACGTCCGGGCTCCTCCCCTCGCGCCTCCAGGCCGATATGAAGCATCCCGAGCGGCTGACCGTCGGACACCCCTTCAACCCCGTCTACCTGGTTCCGCTCGTGGAGGTCTGCGGCGGCGCGCGGACCTCGCCGGAGATCATCGAGCGGGCCGCCGCCGTCTACCGCTCGGTGGGAATGTGGCCGCTCGTGCTCCAGCGGGAGATCCACGGATTCGTTGCCGATCGCCTGATGGAGGCGCTCTGGCGCGAGGCGCTGTGGCTCCTCCACGACGATGTCGCCACGATCGAGGAGATCGATGATGCGATCCGCTACGGCCCCGGCTTGCGCTGGTCGTTCATGGGCAGTTTCCTCACCTACCGCATCGCCGGCGGCGAGGCGGGCATGGGGCACTTCATGGCGCACTTCGGACCGGCGCTGCGGCTGCCGTGGACGAAGCTCACGGATGTGCCCGAGCTGACCGACACGCTGCTCGACAAGATCGTGGCGCAGTCCGACGTGCAGGCGGGTGGCCGTTCCATCCGCGAGCTCGAGCGCCTCCGCGACGATTGCCTCGTCGCGGTCCTGCAGGGTCTGCGACCGCACCGCTTCGGCGCCGGTGCGGTGCTCGACGAGCACGAGCGCGCGCTGTTCGATGCCGGCCACCCCAGGGTCATCGCCGACGGCGACGACCTCTCGCGGCCGCTTCGCCTCCATACGGTGCGCGTCCCGCCCGAGTGGGTCGACTACAACGGTCACGCGCACGAGAGCCGCTACCTGAAGGCGTTCGGCGATTCGTCCGACGCCCTCCTACGCTACATCGGGATCGACGCCGCCTACCTGAGTGCGGGCGGCAGCTACTACACGGTGGAGACGCACCTGTCGCACCTGCGCGCGGCCTCGGCGGGTGAGCTTCTGCACGTGACAACCCAGGTCCTCGGCTACGACGACAAGCGCGTGCACGTCTTTCACGAGCTCCACCGTTCGGACGGGGACGGTCCGTTGGCCGCGGCCGAACAGATGCTGCTGCACGTTGACACGTCCGAGGGGCGTGCGAGCCCCGCAGATCCCGAGATCCTCGACCGGATCGCGAGGATTGCGGCCGCGCACGCAGACCTGCCATGGCCCGAGCGCGCCGGACGCGCGATTCGCACGCCGGCACCATGGCGCTGAGAACCCGCCCCACCGAACAACTGGTCGCCCTCGCGCGCGACTTCGCCGTCGAGGAGCTCCGACCCGTCGCCCTGCAGTACGACGAATCGGAGGACTTCCCGCAAGAGCTCGTCCGCAAGGCCGCGGCGGTCGGCCTGACCTCCTACGACATTCCGGCGGAGTACGGCGGGGGCGGGGTCTCGAGCCTGCGCGACTGTTGCCGGGTGATCGAAGAGATGGCCTGGGGCGACAGTCCGATCTCATGGGTGATCGCCCAGGGCGGCTTTTTCGCACACCCGGTGCTCGAGCTGGGAACCGAGGAGCAGAAGAAGCGCTGGTTGCCGCCGATTTGCGACCTCGACCCCCCGGTCTGCGCGGTCGCGATCACCGAGCCCGGTGCCGGCTCGGACGCCGCGGCGATCGCGACCCAGGCCAGGTGCGTCGGGGGCGGCTACGTGATCAACGGTCATAAGAAGTTCATCGGCAACGCCCCGCTGGCGGACGTGTGCATCGTCTTAGCCACAGTCGCGCCCGGGACGCGCTCGAGGGGCATCACGGCGTTCGTGGTCGAACGCGATGATCCCGGCTTCTTGATCGGCGACCGTCTCTACAAGATGGGGAGCCGCTGCTTCCCGGCCGGTGAGCTGCACTTCGAGGATTGCTTCGTGGGCCAGGACCGCCGGCTCGGCCAGGAGGGCCACGGCTTCCGTGGGCTGATGCGCGTGTTCGATCGAGCTCGCGTCCAGCTCGCGGCGAGCTCGCTCGGCGTCGGCCGGGCCGCGCTCGAGCACGCCGTCGAGCATGCGAGGGAGCGAGAGGCCTTCGGGGTCAAGATCCACGAGCACCAGGCGGTCTCGTTCCGACTGGTCGATGCGAAGCTCAAGCTCGACCAGGCACGGTTCGTCACGCATCACGCGGCCGGGCTCGCAGACGCCGGCCATCCGTTCTCGACGGAGGCGGCGATGGCCAAACTCGCGGCCTCTGAGGCGACGTGGTTCGCCACCTGGGCGGCCATGCAGACGCTGGCCGGCGCCGGCTACATCCGCACATCGCTCGTGCAGAAGTGGCTGCGTGACGCGAAGCTCGACGAGATCTGGGACGGAACGAGTGACATCATGCGGCTGATCATTTCCCGCAGCCTGTTCCGTTAGGCGGCCCGCTCGAACGCGGCCCGCTCGGCCGGCGTGAGCGGGCGCGAGCGACCCGACTCACGGTCACGCGCGACGAGCACCGCGCTGGCCTCGGCCGCGAGCATGCCGGCGGCGGTCCGGACCTCCTCGTGGGTGGACACGCTCGACCGGCCGATGCGCGCGAGGCGGCAGGTAGCGATGACCACGTCGTCGGCGAGGCTGACCTCGCGGCGGTAGTCGACCTCGACGTGCGCCACCACCCACTCCCACACCCGGTCGGGATCGCCGAGCCTGCCGCCCAGCCACTCGTCGCGCGACTCCTCGAGGTAGGTTAGGAAGACGACGTGATTGACGTGACCGAAGGCATCCAGGTCGCGCCACCGGATCTCGATCCGCTTCTCGTGCTCAAATGGCGCGCGCTCGTCAGCCGCCGTCACGGCGCCGCTCCTCGAAGGCTCCGGAAGCCGCGCGCGCGTCCGCGGTCTGGGCAAGTGTCGCGTAGGCCAGGCGCTCGACCAGGATTCCGACGGCGTGCGAGCCCTCGGGCACGGCGTCGATCGCCTGCTTGGCGACCGAGGCTGCGAGCCGCGGAAGCTCGGCCAGGCCACGGGCTAGGACGAGCGCGCGGTCGAGTGCTTCCCCTGCGGGGACGACCTCGGACACGAGGCCGAGGGCCAGCGCCTGAGAGGGGTCGACGCGCGACCCGAGCAGGATCAGTTCCTTGGCCCGGGCCGGACCGAGAAGGCGGGTGAGGCGCTGGGTGCCCCCCGAGCTCGGCAGGATGCCGAGGCCGACCTCGGGGAAGCCGAACACCGCCGTCTCGTCGGCGATCCGAAAGTCGGTCGCGAGCGCGAGCTCGAGGCCGCCGCCGAGGCAGTAGCCCCCTATCGCGCTCACGGTCGGCTGCGGCAGCGCCGCGAACCGCTCGTAGACGCCACCGGTCGCCTCGTAATACGCGAGCACGGCCTCTGGGCTGCGCTCCCGCAGTTCCCCGACGTCCGCCCCCGCCGAGAAGGCGCGACCGTGCCCGGTCAGGATGACGGAGCCGGCCCGACGGACCTCGTCGCTCGACAGCGCGTCGTCAAGCGCTTCCTCGAGCGCGGTCGACAGGGCGTTCAGCTTGGCCTCGCGCCGCAGCTCCAGGACGCAGACCGGCCCCTGGGTGTGGGCGTCCACCAGCGGCGCGTCCGGCCCGCGACTCACGGCAGCAGGGCCTCGATCTCGTCGGCCGCCTGTCGCGTTCGCCGCGCGATCTCGGCCAGCCGCGAACGCGGGACGCGGTGTTCAGAGCCCCAGACGCTGATCACCGCGACTGGGCGCCGTCGGGCGCCGAGTACCGCCGCCGACGCGCCGGACAGCGCGTCCTCGAGCTCGCCCACGCAGACGCAGTAGCGGTCGCGCCGGATCGCGTCGAACTGCTGCTCCAGCGTGCGCCGATCGGTGATCGTCGAGGCGGTGAAGCGCTCCAGGTCGCCCTCGAGCAGCGCGTCGCGCTCGTCCTCATCGAGGAAGGCGAGGAACGCCTTGCCGGCCGACGTCGCGTGAAGTGGTACGGACTTGCCGAGCCAGTTCACCGCCATGATCTGCGGGGCCTCCACCTGGTCGACGTAGACGAGGCGGAATCGCTTCGCGACGGCGAGGCCGACCGTCTCGCGCGTCTCGAGCGCGAGGCGCTCCAGCGCCGGGTGCGCACGGCGCGCGAGGGAGTCCTGATCGGCCGCCGCTGCGATACCCAGCAGCGCATACCCGACGCCATAGCGCTGTGTGACGTCGTCGCGCTCGACGAGCCCGTGCCGCTCCAAGGTGGCGAGGAGCCGCCACGCGGTGCTGCGGTTGAGCCCGCACGCCTCCGCCAGCTCAATAACCGTGGGCGGCCGCCGCGCGTCGGCGATCGCCTTCAGCAGCGTGGCCGCGCGGTCGACGGACTGGATGGTGCTCGGGCGCCGTGGGGGCGCGAGGTCGGGAACCGTGTCCATGATCGGCGGCTTGACGTTCGGACGGAGATGATTTCACAATGAGCGACTGTGGTTCACGATGAGAACCGCCCGGTCGCCGCCGGGAGCCGGCGCGATCTCGACGCGCTGTTCGCCCCGCGGTCGGTGGCCGTCGTCGGCGCCTCGGGCACCCCAGGCAAATGGGGCTACTTCCTCGCGCAGGGCGCCCTCGAAGGAGAGCATCGGCGCCCCGTCTACTTCGTCAACCGCAACGGTGCCATCGTGTTCGGTCGCCGGGCCCATCGCTCGCTCGCCGAGCTGCCCGAGGCGCCCGATCTCGTCGCAATCGCGGTACCGGCAACGGGCTTCGAGGAGATCGTCGATGCGGCCATCGACGCAGGGGCGCGGGCGATCGTCGCGATCAGCGCCGGCCTCGGCGAGTCCGGGCCCGAGGGACGAAGGCGCGAGCGGGAGGTCGTCGCTCGCGTCCGTCAGGCCGGCGCCCTGCTGCTCGGCCCGAACTGCCTCGGCGTCGCCGATGCGCATACGGACCTGCGGCTCGCGGCCTGGGCGGGTTTCCGCGACGGCCCGGTCGGGTTGATCTCTCAGAGCGGCAACGTCGCGCTCGAGATCGGCGAGCTCCTGACGGCCTATGACCTCGGGATCTCGCGCTTCGCGTCGCTCGGCAACCAGGCCGACCTCGATGCGACCGACCTCCTGCAGAGCTTCGCCGCCGACGAGCAGACGCGTCTGATCGCCGCGTACGTCGAGGACTTCCGCGACGGTCGCGGCTTTGCTCGAGCCGCCGTGGCGGCGGGCAAGCCGGTCGTCCTGATGACCGCCGGCCGGAGCGCCGCGGGTGCGCGCGCCGCCCGCTCGCACACGGGCGCGCTCGTGAGCGACGCACGCGCGGTCGAGGCGGCGTGCCGCGCCGCCGGCATCGTCCGCGCCGCGACGCCCAAGGAGATGGCCGACGCGGTCCAGGCGCTCCTCGCGCAGCGCGCACTGCACGGGCCACGGATCGGCGTCATG
>JBKPDQ010000112.1:0-14604 GCA_046728015.1 Actinomycetota bacterium | reverse complement strand
GCTCGTGGAGCTGATCGAAGCGGGCGTCCGCAGCGGCGCGACGGACGCGACCTCCGTTGCGCTCGATCGCCTGAGCGAGCGCACGCGAGCCAGCGGCACCGACTGGGCTCTCGGCGTCCTGGCACGGTCACGGGCGCTGCTGAGCGAGGGCGACGCAGCCGACGGTCTCTATCGGGAGGCGATCGAGCGGCTCGAGCGCACCCGGATACGCGTCGAGCTCGCCCGCGCTCGTCTGCTCTACGGGGAGTGGCTGCGCCGCGAACACCGCCGGGTCGACGCGCGCGAGCAGTTGCGCGCTGCGCACGAGATGTTTACCGCGATGGGCGCTGAAGCGTTCGCCGAGCGCGCTCGCGGCGAGCTGCTGGCCACCGGTGAGACCGTGCGCAAGCGCACGGTGGAGACGCGCGACGAGCTCACCGCGCAAGAGGCGCAGATCGCTCGGCTGGCGCGTGATGGGCGCACGAACCCCGAGATCGGCGGCCAGCTCTTCATCAGCCCGCGCACGGTCGAGTGGCACCTGCGCAACGTGTTCACCAAGCTCGGCATCCGCTCCCGTCGCGAGCTCCACGACGCGCTCCCCGACGAACCGTCGGCGATCGCGTCCGTCTGACCCAGGCCCCCCGGGCCCAACCCCGGGGTCCCTGGCCCCGGGGATACCCGGGGGCGATCAGCGGGCGGAAACGGCACCGTTGTCGCGTGCCCCGTTTCCACCCGAAAGGAGCCCCTTCCATGCCCCCCACGATCGTGCTCGTCCACGGCGCCTTCGCCGAGTCCGCGAGCTGGGACCGCGTCATCCGCGAGCTGGAAGACGCCGGTCACGACGTGATCGCCGCCGCCAACCCGCTGCGCGGCCTCGCCGCCGACGCCCAGTCGGTCACCGACCTCGTCAGCACCGTGGACGGCCCGGTCGTGCTCGTCGGCCACTCCTACGGCGGCATGGTGATCACGAACGTCGACGCCAACGCCGGCCAGATCACCGGGCTCGTGTACGTCGCCGCGTTCGCGCCGGAGCCCGGCGAGAGCGCCAACATGCTCGCGCAGCGCTTCCCCGGCAGCACGCTCGGCGACGCGCTTCGGCCCGTGCACCGGAGCAACGGCACGACCGACCTGTACATCGCGCGCGAGATCTTCCACGACCAGTTCTGCGCCGACGTCGCGGCGCCCGAGGCCGCCCGCATGGCGACCACGCAGCGGCCGGTCACGCTCGAAGCGCTCCAGGCGCCCTCGGGCGACCGTCCCCTGTGGAAGCAGGTGCCCTCGTGGTACCTGGTCGCCGGTCAGGACCGCAACATCCCCGCCGCGCTCCAGCACTTCATGGCCCACCGGGCGGGGGCCCGCCGCACGGTCGAGCTGCCCACCGCGTCGCACGCGGTGGCCGTCTCGCACCCCGACGCGACCGCGCGCCTGATCCTCGAAGCCGTCTCGCCGGTGCCTGTCGCCGCGTGACCCTCTGAAGGAGACCGAGATGAACGTCTGCAACACGCTCAGCCATGCATGAGATCAACGTCACGGTCGTCAGCGCCGAAGAGGCCGCGTACGGCACCGCCGAGTTCTGGTCGGGCGGCCGCCTGATCGGCTACACCCGCCTGGACGACGGCGACCTCATGTTGCGGATCGAGCCCGGCCACGACGGCAACCCCGTCGAGGTCGGCGCACACAGCCTCGCCGACGCCATCGCGGAGGCGAACCGGCTGCTCGCCCTCTACTGACCATCAACCGAAAGGCAAGACATGAAGATCGTCGTCATCGGCGGCCACGGTCGAATCGGCTCCAAGATCGTCGAGAAGCTCGGCGAGCACGGGCACGACGCGGTCACCGCCGACCTCAGCACCGGCGTCAACACGCTCACCGGCGAGGGACTCGCCGACGCGTTCGACGGCGCGGACGTGGTGGTGGACGTGTCCAACTCGCCGTCCTTCGAGGACGACGCGGTGATGGAGTTCTTCCAGACGTCGACCCGCAACAGCCTGGCCGCCGAGCAGGCGGCCGGCGTCGGACACCACGTCGCGCTTTCGGTCGTGGGCGCCGATCGCCTCCCCGACAGCGGCTACCTGCGCGCCAAGGTCGCCCAGGAGATGCTGATCGAGACCTCGGCGATCCCGTACTCGATCGTCCGCTCAACGCAGTTCTTCGAGTTCGTCGAGTCGATCACCGCGGCCGCCACCGACGGCGACACCGTTCGCGTGCCGTCGGCGAGCATCCAGCCCGTCGCGGCCGACGACGCCGCCCGCGCCGTGGGCAGGATCGCCGTGGGTAAGCCCGTGAACGGCCTCGTCGAGGTCGCCGGCCCCGAGCCGTACAGCTTCGAAGAGCTCATCCGCTACGGCCTGAGCGCGCGCAACGACCCGCGCCACGTGGTCGCCGACCCCGACGCGCAGTACTTCGGGACCACGCTGACCAACGGCAGCCTGCTGCCCAGCGAGCACGCCGAGCTCGGCGAGACCCGGTTCGAGGACTGGCTCGGCGCGCTCGCGACACGCAGCTGACCAGCAACGGAGCGGCCCCGCCGAACACGCGGCGGGGCCGTGATCAATCACCCCCTCTCCCCAAGGAGGCTTCCCCATGAGCACTTCCGAGCGATCCGGTCAGCAGCCATTGCACCTGAACGAACCGTATTCAGCCACGGAGCGAGTCGAGGAGGTCGCCTCCGAGATCGGTCTCGTGGGAGCGCTGACACTCCGTGCGGTCGAGGTGGGGACTTTGGTCCTCATTGGTCTCCTCGTCTGCCCGCCGCTCTTCATCCTCGTGGTGGTGGTCGTCGTCCCGCTCATCGCCCTGACCGTCCTCGTCAGTCTCATCGCGGCGGTCCTGGCGACGCCGTACCTGATCGTTCGCCACGTCCGTGGGCATCGCGCAGGCCACGCAGTGCTGCGGGACCGGCTCGGACGTGCGTTCCACGCGCTCCTGGACATCGCGCCACACCGCCTCCTCGCCGCCATCCGCCGGAGCCACGCAGCTCGGTGACCGAAAGCCCGCGCCCGCTCAGCATCGGTCACCGCGGCCGAAGTCGAGTCAGTCCCGTAGATCACTTCAGCTCGCCTATGCTCGGGGATGTGGCGGCCGGTACGAGCCCGATCATCCCGGACCTGCCGATCATCCGCACGCGACAGGAGGGCGAGCAGCGGGCGACTTTCTTCGAGCTGTTCTTCGACCTCGTCTACGTCTTCGCGGTCACCCAGGTGTCCCACCACCTGCTCGACGACATCAGCTGGGCGGCCGCGGCCGAGACGACGTTCATGCTCGCGGCGCTGTACTGGGCCTGGAACTACACGACGTGGATGACCAACTGGTTCGACCCGGACACGGTGCCGATTCGGCTCGTGCTGGTCTTCGTGATGGCGGCGAGCCTGCTGATGGCGGTCGCGATCCCGGAGGGATTCGGGGAGTACGCGCTGTTGTTCGCGTGCGGCTACTCGGGTCTGCAGATCGGGCGCAACGCGTTCGTCGTCGCGGTCACGCCGCGCGGGCGGTTCAACCAGAACTTCCGCCAGATTCTGGCGTGGAGCGTGGTCTCGGCGCCACTGTGGGTCGCCGGCGGCATCGTCGACGCCGAAGCGTTGCGCTGGGTTCTGTGGCTGGCGGCTCTCGGGATCGACCTCGCCGGGCCGCTCGCCGCCTATTGGCTCCCGGGCGCGGGCACCACGCCGATGAGCCAGTGGCAGATCGAGGGCGCCCATTTTGGCGAGCGCTTCCAGCTGTTCGTGATCATCGCGCTCGGTGAGAGCATCGTGCTCGCGGGCGCCACCGCCTCTGACACGGGGTTGAGCGTCGACGTCGTCGCTGCCCTCCTGCTCGCCTTGCTCTCCTCGACGGCGCTCTGGTGGCTGTACTTCGGCCAGGTCGCCGGCGCGGTTCTTGAGCGGATCCGCGGGGCGACGGCCGAGGAGCGGGGCCAGATCGGTCGTGACATCTACACCTACCTGCACCTCCCGATCGTCGCCGGGATCGTGCTCGTTGCGGTGGGCGACGAGCTCGTGATCGCGCATCCGACCGACGACCTGCACGGCGGGGGAGCGCTCGTCGCGCTCGGCGGCCCCGCGCTGTTCCTCGCCGGCCTGATGGCCTGCGCTGCCAGGATCGGGCAGACGCAGAGGGCGCCACGAGCGGTGGCGATCGTCGCGCTGCTCGCCGCCGTGCCGCTGGCGGCCGGCGCCGACGGCCTGCTCGTCTCCGCGCTGCTCACCGCGCTCCTGGTCGGGCTGGTCGTGGCCGAGCGGGGGCGCGGCCGGAATCGAGCCTGGGCATGACGCCGCGAGCCGCTGCGCCGCCTCGGCGAGGCCCGCGGCGGAACTGGCCGATCCGTGAGCATGGCGCGTTGAGCTGGACCACCCTAGATCCCATCGTCGGAGCGTCGTGCGAGGTGGTGCTCGGCGTGCGCCATGAGCGCGCGCGTGGCCGGTGAGAGCCTGGCATTGCGCCTGCTAATGAAGGCGAAGGCCTCGTGCAACGGCGGGTCGAGTGGCACGGCGGCGAGCCGGTCGCCGTATCCGAGACCGTCGACGAGCGCGCGGGTAACGAGCGTGTCACCGAGACCGCGGGCGGCGAGCTCGAGCGCAGCGTAGGCGTGCTGGACCTCGATACGTGGCCGGATGGTGATCCCGGCGCGCTGGGCGCGTTCGGCGAGCTGTCGGCGTGTGGGATCCTCGTCGCCCCAGCGGGCTTCCGGGAGCACGAGGATGGCCTGGCCGAGCTGCTCGACGGTCACGGGGCGGTTGAGCCCGTCGGGGCGCGCGCTGGCGTAGACGACCTCGAACTGCGCCACCGCGGGGCTGACTTCGAGCCCTTCGTCGTCGATCGGCAGCGCCACCAGGCCGGCTTCCAGGCGCCCGGCGCGGACGGCGTCCGCGAGCTCGCTGGAGTTCTGACCGACGACCCGGATGGCGACCTCCGGATGCCGCTGCGCGAAGTCCTCGACGAGGCCCGGCAGCAGCAGGTGCTCGGCGGTGCTGAACGTGCCCAGCGAGGCGGTGCCCCCGGCCAGGGTGCGTGCCCGCCGCACGACGTCAGTTGCTTCGCCGGCCGCCGCGAGCGTGCGTTCGGCCTCGGGCCGCAGCAGCCGGCCGGCGTCCGTGAGCTCCAGGCGGCGGCCGGTTCGCACGAAGAGCGCGACGCCGAGCTCGGCTTCGAGGTGGGCGATCTGCTCGGAGACGCTCGGGCGAGCGAGGCGCAGCACGTCCGCCGCCGCGGTGAAGGAGCCGTGTTGGGCCGCGGCGAGGAAGTACGTCAACTGCTGCAGCGTCATGGCGGGGTTCCCGTAGGCGTTGCCTACGCCAAGTGCAGTCAATCAGCTCTCGCTCGCTGGTGTCCGGAGCCCGATACTCCGGCGCATGCCCCAGGGGAACTACTGCGTGATCGGTGCCGGTGCCGCCGGGCTCGGCGCGCTCCAGGTGCTGCTGGACGAAGGATTCTCCGTCGACTGCTTCGAGCGCGGCGATCGCGTCGGCGGGCACTGGCATACCGACTACGACTGCCTGCACCTGATCACGCCGCGCGATTCGTCGGGCTTCGACGGGTTCCCGATGCCGTCGGAGTATCCGCTGTTCCCGAGCCGCGACCAGATGCGCGACTACATCCTGGGGTTCGCCGCCCACCACGGACTCGGAGCCCACATACGGTTCAACACGGCCGTCACGTCGGCGCGGCCGCTCGGCGCGAACGGCCTCGGCGGCTGGGAGATCGCGACCTCAGACGGCGAACGCCGCATCTACGACGGCGTGATCGTCGCCAACGGGCATCTCTGGGATCCGTTCGTGCCGGACTACCCGGGGGTCTTCGACGGACACGTGCTGCACTCCGGCCGCTACCGGAACACCGGGGACCTCGAGGGCGAGCGCGTCCTCGTCGTGGGAGCCGGTAACTCGGGCTGTGACCTCGCCGTCGATGCCGCGCAGGCGGGCTACCGCACCGCCGTCTCGGTGCGCAACGGGCTCGTCTTCCAACCCAAGACGCTGTTCGGGCGGCCGCGCTCGGAGCTTCCGCTGCTCGCCCGCCTGCCGGTCCGCGCTCAGGAGCGTGTGACGCGCGCGCTCATCGACGTCGCCCTCGGCCGCCCCGAGCGCTACGGGCTGCCCGCGCCCGCCACGCGCAACCTGCACCGCAACCGCCCGGTCGTCAACGGCCAGCTCCTGCACTTCATCCACCACGGGCGCGTGCACGTCGCGCCCGGCATCGAGCGCTTCGACGGCCACGACGTGCACTTCACGGACGGCACGAGCCGCGCGTTCGACACGATCGTCTACGCGACCGGCTTCAAGGCGACGTTCCCCTTCCTCGAGGCGACGTCACTTCGGTGGGCAGACGGCGTCCCGCTGCGCGTGGCCGGGATGACCCTTCCCGTCGGCCTGGAGCGGCTCTTCTTCGTGGGTCTCGCCGCCCCTCGCGGCCCCCAGCTTCCCGTCTACTCGGCCCAGACGCGACTCATCGCCAAGTTCCTCGCCGCGCAAGAGCGCGCCGCAGACTTCGCGCCCTCTGCGCTCTACACGCGCTCATCGCGACCCGAATCCCGGATCGACATCCCCCGACACGAATGGCAACGCGACATGGACCGCACGCACCGACGCATCGCCCGCGTCCTTCGACGCACGCGGGTCCGCGACCATTCCCGTCCCGACACCCGTCGCGAGCCGCGCGACTACCTGGCCATCCACGGATGAGCGCAGCGGTCATCACGGGCGCCGCGAGCGGGATGGGCCGGGCGTGCGCCGAGCGTTTCGTCGCCGAGGGATGGCAGGTCGCGGCGCTCGACCGCGCTGACGCGGATGTCGGCGGCGCGCTCGCGGTCACGGTCGACATCACCGACGCGGCCGCGGTCGCCGCGGCGATCGAGCGCGCGGTCGCAGAACTCGGGGCGCCGAAGGCGGTCGTCAACGCCGCCGGCGTCTACCCGCCGAGCACGCTACAGACGGCCACCACGGAGCTCTACCGCCACACCTTCGACGTCAACGTGCTCGGCACGCTGCTCATCACCCAGGCGGTGGCGCCGTTCCTCGTCGAGGGCGCGGCCGTCGTCAACTTCGCATCGATCGACGCCTTCGTGCCGTCGCCCGGCCAGCTCCTCTACTGCGCCTCGAAGGCCGCGGTCGTCGCGCTCACTCGCTCGCTCGCGCTCGAGCTCGGACCGCACGTGCGCGTCAACGCCCTCGCACCCGGTTGGGTCGACACACCCGGCAATCGCGCCTCCGGGCGCATGGAGGCCGCCCTCGCCTCAGTGCCGCTCGGGCGTGCCGCCACCTCGGAGGAGATGGCCGACCTCGTCTGGTTCCTCGCCGGCGAGGGGCGTGCCGGCTACGTCACGGGCGAGACGCTGACCGCGACCGGCGGCAGCGCATTCCGATGATTCCCGGTCGCCTCGACGGACGCGTCGCCATCATCACCGGAGGCGCACGCGGCCAGGGAGCCTCCCACGCCGAACGCGTCGCCCGCGAAGGCGCGACCGTGATGAGCGTCGACGTCCTCGATGCCGCCGGTGAGGAGACCGCCGAACGCCTTCGCGCCGACGGGCTGGACGTCAGCTACCGACACCTCGACGTCACCGACCCCGCCGGCTGGAAGGCCCTGGTGGCGGACTGCGAGCGCCTGGACGTGCTCGTCAACAACGCCGGCATCATCCACGTCTCGCCGCTGATCGAGGAGACGCTCACGGCATGGAACACGCTGTTCGCCGTCAACGCCACCGGCACGCTTCTCGGCATGCAGGCCGCGATCCCGGCTATGCGGGCGGTCGGCGCCGGCTCGATCATCAACGTGGCGAGCATCTTCGGAGTCACCGGTTCGGAAGGCTATGTCGCCTATACGGCGAGCAAGGCGGCCATCATCGCCATGACGAAGACTGCGGCACTCGAGCACGCCGCCGACGGGATCCGCGTCAACGCGATCTGCCCTGGTGGCGTCTCGACGCCTATGAACGAGAACGAGCCCGAGGGCGGCGTCGTCCCGCTCACCCCGCTCGGCCGCCGAGCGCACGTCAGCGAGATCTCGGGCGCCATCGCCTATCTCGCGAGCGACGACGCGAGCTTCGTCACCGGGACCGAGCTCGTCATCGACGGCGGTTACCTCGCGCGCTGACAGAAAGGCCCCATGTCGCAAGCGGCCTCAAGTATTCATCACTTGAGCTCGAACCGGTCGAGGTTCATCACCTTGACCCACGCCGCAGCGAAGTCGTGCACGAACTTCTCCCGCACGTCATCGCTCGCGTAGACCTCCGCGAGCGCGCGCAGCTCGGAATTCGAGCCGAAAACGAGGTCGACGCGGCTTCCGGTCCATCTGACCTCGCCCGTGGCGACGTCGCGGCCCTCGAACGTCTCCGCGTCCTCGGACGCCGTCCACGCCGTGCCCAGGTCGAGCAGGTTCACGAAGAAATCGTTGGTGAGCGACCCGGGCGTCGAGGTGAAGACGCCCAGCGGGGACTGTTTGTGGTTCGCGCCCAGGACGCGCAGGCCGCCCACGAGGACGGTCATCTCGGGGGCACTCAGGGTCAGCAGGTTCGCGCGATCGAGCAGGAGATACTCGGCAGGTAGCCGGTGACCATTCCGGAGGTAGTTGCGGAACCCGTCCGCGGTCGGCTCGAGCGCGGCGAACGACCCCACGTCGGTCCACTCCTGCGACGCGTCGGTCCGTCCCGGCGTGAAGGGGACGTCGATGTCGTACCCGGCCTTCTTGGCGGCCAGCTCGACGGCTGCGGAGCCGCCGAGCACGATCAGGTCGGCGAGCGAGACCTGCTTGCCGGAGCTGTTGAACGACTCCTGGATCCCCGCCAGCGTGCGCAGCACCGTCGCCAGCTCGGCGGGTTCGTTGACCTCCCAGCCGTTCTGCGGCTCGAGGCGGATGCGCGCCCCGTTGGCGCCGCCGCGCTTATCGCTGCCGCGGAACGTCGACGCCGACGCCCAGGCCGTCGAGACCAGCTGGGAAACTGACAGCCCCGACTCGAGGATCTGGCCCTTGAGGTGGGCGATGTCGTCCGCCGTGATGAGCTCGTGCGTCACCTCGGGGACCGGGTCCTGCCACAGCAGCCTCTCGGACGGGACCTCCGGCCCGAGGTAGCGCTCGATCGGCCCCATGTCGCGGTGCGTCAGCTTGAACCACGCCCGGGCGAACGCGTCAGCGAGCTCGTCCGGGTTCTCGAGGAAGCGCTTCGAGATCGGCCCGTAGACCGGGTCGAACCGGAGCGACAGGTCCGTCGTCAGCATCGTCGGGGGGCGCCTGTCCGCCTCGTCGATCGGCCCGGGGATGCTGCCCGCTCCGGCGCCGTCCTTCGCGACCCACTGGTGGGCGCCGGCGGGGCTCTTGGTCAGCTCCCACTCGTACCCGAACAGGTTCTCGAGGAAGTTGTTGCTCCACCTCGTCGGCGTCGTGGTCCAGGTGACCTCGATCCCGCTGGTGGTCGCGTCCGCGCCCTTGCCGCTGCCGTAGCTGTTCTGCCAGCCGAGGCCCTGCGCCTCGAGCGGGGCGCCCTCGGGCTCGGGGCCGACGTACACGTCCGGGTCGGCCGCGCCGTGGGTCTTGCCGAACGAGTGGCCGCCGGCTATCAGCGCGACCGTCTCCTCGTCGTTCATCGCCATGCGGCTGAACGTCTCGCGGATGTCCCTAGCCGCAGCGAGAAAGTCCGGGTTGCCGTTCGGGCCCTCCGGGTTGACGTAGATCAGGCCCATCTGGACGGCGCCAAAGGGCTTCTCGAGCTCCCGGTCGCCGCTGTAGCGCTCGTCGCCCAGCCACGTGGTCTCGGGGCCCCAGTAGACGTCCTCGTCGGGCTCCCAGACATCCTCACGGCCGCCGGCGAAGCCGAAGGTCTCGAAGCCCATCGACTCCAGGGCGACGTTGCCGGTGAGGATCATCAGGTCGGCCCACGAGAGCGCCTGGCCGTACTTCTGCTTGACCGGCCACAGCAGCCGGCGCGCCTTGTCGAGGTTGCCGTTGTCCGGCCAACTGTTGATCGGCGCGAAGCGCTGCTGGCCCGCCCCGGCGCCACCGCGCCCGTCGTGGATGCGGTACGTGCCGGCGCTGTGCCACGCCATGCGGATCATGAGCGGGCCGTAGTGGCCGAAGTCGGCCGGCCACCAGTCCTGCGAGGTCGTCAGCACCTCCTCGATGTCCTGCTTGACCTCGTCGAGGTCGAGGGAGTTGAACGCCTCGGCGTAGTCGAACTCCTCGCCGAGCGGGTTGGCCACGGCGGGGTTCTTGGCGAGGATCTTGAGGTTGAGCCGGTCCGGCCACCAGCCCCGGTTCCCGCCGCCCTGCGTGGGGTGCGGGGCGCGCTCGTGCGCGACCGGGCAGCCGTTCCCGGCCTCCTCGTTCATCTCTCCTACGACGGCGTCAGGCTTATCGGACACGGGAACCCTTTCCGGAGCATTCAAGACATAGACCCCAATAGATGACCTCGGCCTCGTCGATCGCGAAACCATGGTCGTCGGACGCGGTCAGACAGGGTGCGGTACCGACGGCGCAATCGACGTCGGCGATGACACCGCACGACCGGCACACCACGTGGTGATGGTTGTCGCCCACTCGCGACTCGTAGCGCGCCACGGAGCCAGGCGGGTGGATGCGCCGCACCAGTCCCGCGTCGGTCAGAGCTAGCAGCACGTCGTAAACGGCCTGCGCGGACACGTCACCGAGGCGCTCGCGCACGACACCGATGATCGAGTGCGTGTCGGCGTGCGGATGGTCATGCACCGCGGCCAGCACCGCTACCCGAGGACGCGTGACGCGCAAGGAAGCCCCGCGCAACATGCGCTCAAGTTCCGACGACCCCGGCATCCGCGCAGTCTGTCACATATTCTGGAAACGATCCAGATTAGGGCGTTGCCCTCGCCCGGTCCACAGAACGCGCGAGATGAGCTGAGCGCCCGGTGAGCGCGCTCAGAGCTGCCGGGAGGACCAGAGGAGCGCCGCGAGGATGATCGAGACGACGCTCACGACCAACCCCACGATCCAGCCGGCGACATCTTGACCGACGAGCACGGCTCCGAGCGCGACCCCGATGCCGACGATGCCGCCCGTGGCGACTCCGCGCATCGCGCCGCGCTCGATCCGCGTCCGCCGACGCTCGCGTCCTGGGACCATCCCCTGCGGCCGCTCACGGCGACGCGACTCCCGCTCGCGGAAGCGGGCCTCGCGCGGATCCGGCCCCTCGCCGGAGTCGGGCGGCTCGACGTGCGCGGCAGGAGGGCGGTCCTCCGGCGTCATGGTGGACCGAGTCTAGTCGCACCGCAGCGTGTCGCATGATCGGCAGCCGTCGCGCAGATCGGCCGCGGTGTCGCCCGATACGCGGTGCGCTCGCCCGATCACGAGCCCAGAACCCGCTAGGAGTGTCTAGGTATGGAGGGCACGGCTCAGGGCTGGCCCGCCGGACCGCTCACGCGTGTGGTGTTGAGGTCGTCGGCGAGCGCCCTCATGTGCGCTTCGACGTCTGCGATGAGCTCTCGGGTGGCCGGTGACAGCCGCGCGGCTCGACGCGTGATGATCGCGAAGGTGTCGAAGAGCGTCGGGCTGAAGCCGACGGTGGCCAGTCCCGTGGGGTAGTGAGTCGCCCGTGTGTAGGCGCTGGGTAGGTAGGTGTCGCCGACGCCGGCCGCGACGAGTCGTAGGGCGAGGTCCATGAGCTCCACCTCGACGCGCGGGCGTAGCCGTAGGCCGTCGGCCTGTGCGCGCTCGGCGAGCTGTCGGCGGATCGGATCGGCGTCGGCCGACTCGGCGTCGTAGAAGACGAGCGGCGCTGCGGCCAGCCGCTCGATCGTGACCGGGCGGCGCGTGCGCGCCGGGTCGGCGCTGACGTAGAGCACCTCGTCGCGGATGATTGGGCGGACGTCGAGCTTGTCGTCGTCGATCGGCAGCACGACGATCGCCGCCTCGAGGTCGCCGCGTCGCACGCGCTCGGCCGTCCTGGACGAGTTGCGGCCGACGAGCCGCACGGTCATCCCCGGATGGCGGTCCAGGAACGCGGTCACGAGCTCGTCGAGCCGCCACGCCGACGGCGCGTTGAACGTGCCGAGGGCGACGGAACCGTCCCGCAGCGAACTGCGCGCGGCGACGCTGCCGGCGGCATCCTCGAGGGCGCGCAGGGTGCGGTCGGCGTGCTCGGCGAAGGCGTGACCCGCCTCGGTGGGCACGACACCGCGGCCGACGCGTGCGAAGAGGTCGACGCCGAGGGTGTTCTCGAGATTGCGCACCTGCTCGGCGACCGCGGGTTGGGACACCCGGAGCGCCTCCGCCGCCGCCGTGAACGACCCGAGCTGCGCCGCTGCAGAGAAGCAACGAATCTGCTGAAAAGACAAAAGGGCAGCTTTGGTTTCGTCCAAGGAGTCAAGCCTACCTTGAGGCTGTCGTCCGCGGCATAGTGAGGCCGTGGACTCCAATGAGACCCGAGAGGTGGTCGTGGTCGGCGGCGGGATCGCCGGGCTCGCCGCCGCGTGGCGACTCCGGGCACGCGACGTCGTCCTCCTCGAGGCGAGCCACCGGCTGGGCGGCCGCCTGCGCTCCGAGCTGCGCGGTCCGTACTGGACGAACTACGGCGCCCACCTGTTCCCCGCGCCGGGGTCGCTCGTGGACTCGATGGCGCGCGAGTGCGGGCTCGAGAGCGTGCCCGTCACCGGCAGCATGATGGGCCTCGCCGTCGGGTCGCGGCTCGTGGACCGCGGTCCGGTGGAGACCTACCCCTTCCGCCTGCCGCTCTCGCTGCGCGAGCGTGCGGCGCTCGCGGTGGCGGGACTGCGACTCCGGCACGCGGTGGCGCGGCGAGCACGGCTCGCTACCGCCGCGCCTGGCGAGACGCCCGCCGACGTCCGGTCACGCGTGCTCGCGTTCGAGGACGACCGCACATTCGCCGAGTTCCTCGGCCCCGTCCCGCCCGCCGTCGAGTCGATCTTCTCCTGCGCCGCACATCGTGCGACCGCGGAACTGCACCAGCTCTCGGCGGGCTGCGGCATCGGGCTCTTCGCCCTCGTGTGGAGCGGCAAGGGGTCACTTATCGCCCGGCATCTGCTCAGCGGCCCCGGTGCGCTGCCCCACGCGCTCGCCCACCGGCTGGCTGACCGCGCCCGTACCGGCTGCCGCGTCACCGGCGTGCGACCCGAGGGCGCCGATCTGATCGTCGAGCACGCCGCCGGAGCGATCCGCGCCCGCCACGTGATCATGGCCGCGCCGGCGCCACACGCCGCGCCGCTCGTGGCCGCGACGGCGCCGGACGCGTCGGCGGCACTCGAGCAGATCACCTACGGCGCGTTCGTGAGCGTGGCTGTGGAGACCGAGGAGACCGGCGCCATGCCATACGACACCGTCTACGCGGTGGCCACACCCGGCCGCGTCTTCGACCTGTTCACCAACCAGGCGCAGGCGCTCCGGCACGACGGCGAGCGCCGGCCGGGCGGCAGCCTGATGCTGTTCGCCGGAGCGCACGCGGCCGCGGCGCTCTCGCACGAGTCCGACGACGAGATCGTGCGGCGCTTCCTCGCCGACCTGCACGACCTCTACCCGCAGACGCGTGGCGTCGTCGCCGACGCGTCCGTGCACCGCTGGGAGCTCGGCAACGCGTTCGCGCGCCCCGGCCGCCGCCGCCTGCAGCCGGCGCTCGAAGGCGCTCTCGGCGCCCATCGCAACCTGCACCTGGCCGGCGACTACTTCGCCGAGCTGGGCAACATGGAGGCCGCCGCGCGCACCGGCTCGGCCGCCGCCGAGCGCGTGGAATCGCAGCTGCGCCTTCCCTCCCCCACGATCGAGGTGACACGTGCCTGATCCCCTCCACGGCGTCCTCCCGGCGCTCATCACCCCGTTCACCGAAGACGGCGCGCAGGTCGATACCGACGCGCTCGCGGCCAACGTCGAGCGGTTGATCCGCGGCGGCGTCGGCGGCCTCGTGCCCGGCGGCAGCACCGGCGAGTTCACCACGCTCACGCATGACGAGCGACGACGGCTCGCCGAGACCACGATCGAGGCGGCGGCGGGTCGCGTGCCCGTCGTCGTCGGCACCGGCACGCTCACGACCGCCGAGACCGTCGAGCTGAGCATGCACGCCGAGCGCAGCGGCGCGGCCGCGGTGATGATCGTCCCGCCGTTCTACGACGCGCTCGGCTGGCGCGAGCTGCTCGCCCACTACACCGCCGTCGCCGAGCGGATCCAGATCCCGATCATGTACTACAACCTGCCGAGCGCCTCGGGCGTGCGGCTCGATGCCGACCAGTTCCGCGAGCTGCGCCGGGCCGCGAACGTCACCTCCCTCAAGGACACGGGCGGCGACGCGGTCGCCGCCACCGAGCTCATCCAGGCCGAGGACGGCCCGATCCTGCTCAACGGCTGGGACACCCTCACCTTCGCCGCGCTCGCCGCGGGTGTCCGCGCCGTCGTCTGGGGCGCCGCCTCGATCCTGCCCGAGCAATGCGTCGCCCTGCACCGCCTCCTGATCGACGACATCGACCTCCCCGCTGCCCGGGAGCTGTGGGCACGCCTCTGGCCCCTCTGCCGGTTCCTCGAATCCCAGAGCTACGCCGCTGCCGTCAAGACCGCATGTGCGCTCGTCGGCGACACGACCGGCCCGGTCCGCGCGCCGCTGCTCCCGCTCGAGGACGACGCGACGGCCGAGCTGCAGCGCCTACTCGACCGCGCCGCTGCCGCCCT
>JBKPDQ010000111.1:0-8670 GCA_046728015.1 Actinomycetota bacterium | reverse complement strand
GAGCGGCACCGTCGCCGGGATCGAGGACACCGCGATGCGCGCGCTCGCCAAGCTCGAGCAGGTGCTGCCCGCCCGGCTGCGCCGGCGCGTGCGGGCGCTCGGGACCTACACGGTGCCGACGGTCGGCGGCGCGCCTGCGGTCGATCCCGACGTGCTGGCGGCCATCGCCGCCGCCTGCCGCGACTACGAGGGGCTCCGGTTCGGCTATCGCAGCTACGACGGCGAAACGAGCCGCCGGAGGGTGGAGCCGCACCGGCTCGTCCACCTCGGGCGGCGCTGGTACGTCGTCGCCTGGGACGTCGACCGCGCGGACTGGCGCAGCTTCCGCGTCGACCGAA
Source organism: Actinomycetota bacterium (assembly GCA_046728015.1). Taxonomy (GTDB): domain Bacteria; phylum Actinomycetota; class Thermoleophilia; order Solirubrobacterales; family 70-9; genus DATAFO01. The sequence goes on along the minus strand of JBKPDQ010000111.1, from coordinate 8,332 downwards.
TCACGACGCCGCTCTCGCCCGGCGCACGCTTCCGGCCGCGCAGGCCGCCGCCCGGCGGCGCTGCGGCGTTCGCCGCGAAGGGAGCGCTGGACGCGCGCAACCGCTGGCCGGCCGAGATCGTCCTGCACGCTCCGATCGACGCAGTTCGCGCGCGCGTTCCGCAGACCGTCGGGACGCTCGAGCCGATCGACCAGGAGCGCTGCCTGCTGCACACCGGCGCCGATTGGCTCGGTGGGCTCGCCATCTACATCGCAGCGATCGGCGTCGACTTCGAGGTGCGCGAGCCACCCGAGCTGACCGCCGAGCTGCGCACGCTCGGCGAGCGCTTCCTGCGCGCGACGCCGACGGAGCCCTAGCGCGGCAGACGAGAGGCTGTCACGGCTTGCCGCCGCCCTTGTGTCCGTTGCCGCCGCCGTTCTGTCCGTTGCCGCCGCCGCCGTTTGTCCGTTGCCGCCGCCGTTCTGTCCGTGGCCTCCCCCATTGGGCCCGTTGCCGGCACCGTGCTGCCCATCGCTGTTGCCACCGTCGTTGCCGCTCGGTTTGCCCGAGCCCCCGGGGTTTGGATTGTCCGGGGGTGACGGCTGAGACGGCGCGTTAGGCGCCGGGCCGGCCTCGGGCGGCGGGCCTGACGGCGGATTGGCGTGGTCATTACCGTTCGCCTTTGGCGGGTTGGCGGGCTTGTTCGCCGGCGGCGATTTGGCGGGCTTCTGCCCGCGATTCGGCGGCGAATGGCGGCGGTTCTGCCCTCCGTTCGATGCCGGCGAACTGCCAGATTTACCCGGACCATGTGCGCCTGGCTGACCTGGCGGCCCGCTCGGCGCCCCGCGGCCGTCGCTGTCTCCGCCCTCGCGCTCCGTCGCCGGGCCATGGTCGCCCGCCGGCTCCTCCTCTTCACCGGAGGCCGCCGGCTCGGCGGCTAGGCCGCGCTCCGCCGTGCCGTCGGCAAGCCTCGGCACGCCGTGACTGCTGACAGAACGCCCGGCAGCCTTCGCAGTCGCGGACGTGGCGGCGCAGATCCCTGCTTCGCAGCACGCCACCGAACGCGACGAGCTGTTCGCGTATCTCCGCACACTGCGTCTCGCGAGCCGTGCGGTCGGCTTTGAGCGACAAGCGCGCCTGGAAGACCAGCGCCTTCACCTTGTCCCGATGGCATCCAAGAATCCGTGCGATCTCGTCGTGGGAGACGTCGCCGAGCTCGGCGAGAATCAGCGCGGCGCGCTGATCACCCGGCAGCCGCCCGATGTCGGCCAAGGTCGTGCGCAGATCTTCGCGGGTAGCCACGTCGGCGGCCAGGCGATCAACTCCCGCCTCCGGCAGCTCGTCGACCGGCTGCTCGCGACGGTCGCGTAGTACGGACACACACCGGTGCCGAGCGATCCTGTACAGCCAGGGGCGCAGCACGATCGACTTCTGCGAGCGCATGAGGTCGCGGTACGCGGCAAGGAACGTGTGTTGCACCGCGTCCTCGGCATCCGCCGCGGAGCCGAGCATGTCGCGGCAGAACGTAAGCACGCCACGGCGATGGCGCTCGAAGAGCGCCTCGAACGCGCGCTCAGAGCCGGCCCGAACCTGTGCCACCAGCCGCTCGTCCGAAGCCACTCTGAGCAGAACTGCGGTCGGGGTCTCACGCCTCATGCTGGACTCGACATCCTCACTCGCTCGTCTTCCGGCCCTTCGCCCATGAAGGTTCAATCCGTGTCAGCTTCGCGACGCCGGCTCGTCGGCGACGGTCAGTCTCCGTATGTCCAACGGAATTTGTGTGTTATGGAACCCGCCGCGCTCCGTTAGCTCGTTCACCGAATCCGGTGTGAACGGCAGTCGCGCTCAGAGCAGCCGTGGGTTGGTCGCGGGCTCAGAGCTCGGACTCGACCAGCATGCGGATGGCGTCGAGCGTGCCCGCGATGTCGTGGTCGCGCTCGGCCCCGTGTCGCGTGTCGAGGAACAGCGTGAGCCGCGACCCGCCGTCGTCCGGATCCACCTTCATCCACCCGTGGTATCCGGACGGAACGCTCCATTCGATCCGGCGCTCGCGGTCGTCGGTATGGAACGAGGCCTCGCCGTGTTGGTCCCGTCCTTCATAGCGGGCGTGGACTTCCACGCGATCGTCGCCCATCGGACGCACTGCCGTCATCTGCGGCACGAAGCGAGGGAGGTTGCTCACGTCTGAGATCGCTGCGTACACCGCCTCGGGCGGCGCGGCGACGTGTTCCGTGTGCTCGTGCTGCACGTCGGCTCCTCTCCGAATGTGGCCGGTGATGCGAGCCTATAGCTCGTGCCACCCACCGTCACCTCGGCCGTGTGCAATCGGTCATCGGAGTAGGAAGGCCGGGAGACGGTAGCCGAGGCGTCGCAGCACCTCGGCCCCCCAGCGCCGGTCGCGGTCAGAGCGATGCTCGAACCCCAGGGCGTCGACAACCCGGTTGATCGTGTTGAACATGAACGCCACGTAGATCGCCTCGGCCAGTGCGTCGTCTTCGACACCGGCCGCCCTCGCCCGCTCGACGTCTGCAACCGACACGGAGCTCGAGTCGCGCGTCAGCGCCGCGAGGAAGGCAGCCGCCGCGGTGGCGCGCGGGCTGAAGCGGCCATCGTCCAGGCGGGCCAGGGCGTCGCGTCCCAGCTCCTTGGCGGCGATCTCGCCATGCGTCCCTACACAGAACTGACAACTGTTCTCCCTCGATACGACCGCAGCGAACAGCTCGCGCTCCCCTACCGACCATGCCGACGGCCCACGCAGCAGCGAGTGCGCGAAATCGAGGAACGGCTTTCCGAAGAAGGCGGGCCGTCGCAGCGCAGCCTTGCCGACGTCGTCGAGCTCGGCTCCCAACGCGCGCGTCAAGCGCAGGAAGACCCGCTGGATCCCGCGGGTACCCCGTTCGTAGCTGGCCAAGCGCATCTACAGCTCCCGGCCAAGCAGCGAGAGTCCCACCTGCAGCCGTTCAGCAGCGGCCCCGAGCGCGACCGCGACCGTCAACTCGAAGATCGCGTCGTCGTCGAGCCCGGCGCCGCGAAGACGATCGACGTCTTCGTCGGTAACCCGGTAGGCGTGCCCGCGGACGACGCCCACGTAGTGCGCCACCGCGGGGTCATCGGCGCGGCCCGCGAACGCAGCATGGCGCGCCTGCACCGGCGTGGCGCCGTCGCCGTCGAGGATCGCCTCGACGAGGCGGGCCACCTCCCCGCGCAACCGTTCCAGCCGATCAGTCGCAACGCGAACCATGCGACCACGCGCCCAGCATCATGAACCGAGGAGGCGCGCGTCAACCCCGCTCGCGGGCCCGCTGAACTGAGCGGGCGATCCGATTCGCGCGCTCGCGGGTGCGGTCACGAGCCCGCGGCATGAGACTGGCGCGACCCATGGTGTGCCGAGCCGGCGATCCACCGACCGCCCGACCGTGACCCCGCAAGGTGCCTCGTTGGAGGTAGTCGCCGTCCGCGAGGCATGGACGCAAAGCGCCCGCGCCATCGGAATGACGTCTCTTGAGGCCGGCCTGGCGGAGCTACGCTTCCGGACGGTATCGCAGGCCGTCGAGGGCGATCCGGAGCATGTGCTGGTTCTGGGCGGGGTCGCCGGCGGGGATCTTGGCGATCCCCATGACCATCTGGAGCACCTCGGCGATGCCGACATCCGGCCGCACGACGCCCGCCTCCTGGGCGCGCGTGAGCAGCGGTTCGCCGGCCTCGAACAGCGACGCGCGGCAGACCTTGAAGAGCCGGGCGTCGCGGTCGAGGTAGTTGAGTAGCTCGTGGGCGAGCGCCTGCTTGGTGGCGATGTAGCCGATGAAGCGCTCGAACCAACCGCTGAGCGCTTCCCAGGGATCGGCGTCGTCGAGCTCGGCCGCTGAGCGACAAATCTCGTCGACCTCGTCGACGTACAGCGCCTCCAGCAGCGCCTGGCGATTGGGGAAGTGGCGGTAGAGCGTGCCGATCCCGACTCCTGCGCGGCGCGCGATCTCCTCGAGCGCCGTCGATTCGCCGCCCTCCGCGAACGCCTCTCGCGCAGCGGCCAGCACCTTCTCGTAGTTGCGCCGCGCATCCGCGCGCTTGGGGCGCATGGCGAGGGTCTCGGTGACTGGGTTCGCGGTGCTCACGTCAAAAAATCCGTTGACAACCGGAGGGTGCCTCCGTATAGTTCTGGAGGTGGCCTCCACTTATTTCGGAGGCGGCCTCCATTTTATCGGGGATCCTCTCCCGCGACAAGGAGGAGTCACCTTTGCACCTTGTTCTCACACACGCTTCCAGCCCGTCTGACGATCGCCGCCGATGGGCAACGCTGATCATCGTCTGCTTCGCGCAGCTCATGATCGTCCTCGACGTCACGATCGTGAACGTCGCGCTGCCCGCGATCCAGCAAGACCTCGGCTTCAGTCAGTCGAGCCTGACATGGGTCGTCAACGCGTTCCTCGTCACGTTCGGCAGCCTGCTGCTCCTGGCCGGCCGTCTTGGTGACCTCCTCGGTCGACGACGCGTCTTCCTCTCCGGCCTCGTCACGTTCACGGCCGCGTCGCTGCTCTGCGGCGTCGCCTCGACGCAGGGAGAGCTGATCGGCGCCCGACTGCTCCAGGGCGTCGGCGCCGCGGCCCAGGCGTCCGTGATCCTGGCGATCATCGTCACCGAGTTCCCCGGCGCGGTCGAGCGCGCGCGCGCCATGGGCGCATACGTGTTCGTCTCGGTGGCCGGCGGCTCGCTGGGCCTGCTCGCCGGCGGCCTGCTCACGCAGGCCTTGAGCTGGCACTGGATCTTCTTCGTCAACCTCCCCATCGGCATCCTCACCTTCGTGCTCGGCCGTGCGCTCATCCGCGCCGACCGCGGGCTCGGGCTCGAGCACGGCGTCGACTGGGTCGGCTCGCTGCTCGTCACCGCGTCGCTCATGAGCGCCATCTACGCGATCGTGGCGGCGACCACCCACGGCTGGATGTCGGCCCATGTGCTCGGGATGGGCACCCTCGCCGCGGTGCTCATGGCCGCGTTCCTCGCGCTCGAGGCGCGCATCGAGAACCCGATCATGCCGCTGCGCATCCTGCGCGTGCGCGGGCTGATCAACGCAAGCCTCGTCCGCGGCTTTCTCGTGACGGGGATGTACTCGACGTTCTTCCTCGGCACGCTCTATCTCGAGCACGTCCGCCACTACAGCGCCCTCGAGACGGGTGCGGCGTTCCTGCCGTGGACGCTCACGGTCGCCGTGCTCTCCCAGGGCATCACGGCGCGGCTCGTCGCCCGCTTCGGACCGCTTCCCGTCCTCACGACGGGCATGGCGACCGCCGCCGCCGGCCTGCTGCTGTTCGCCACGGTCGGGCCGGACACCGCCTACTTCCCCACGATCTTCTTCGCCAACTTCGCGATCGGCCTGGGCATCGGCAACGCGTTCATGCCGCTGCTGACGCTGGCCATGGCCGATGTTCCGGCCGCCGACGCCGGGCTCGGCTCGGGAATCACGAACGTCTCCCAGCAGATCAGTGGTGCGCTCGGACTCGCCGTGCTCAGCACCGTCGCCGCCAACCACACGCAGGGACTGCTGTCCGACGGCAACGGGCGCACGAGCTCACTGCTCGGCGGCTACCACGTCGCCTTCATCGCCGGCGCCCTCGCCATCGTCGCCGGGATCGTCCTCGCGACGGCCCTCCTGCGACCGCGCGATCCGCAGCTCGCCAGCGACTCGATCGACCGCATCCCCGCCCGACACACCATGGAGGAACAAGCCGCATGACGCCCGCCGACTCCCGGAGGATCCGACTCGTCTCCGACGCAGTCGTCGCCTCCTACATCCACGACATCTCGACACGCAAGGGCTCCGGGGCCACCCCGGCGCCGGCGCGCGTGCACGGCGCCCGAGCAGATCGGCTCGTGCACACGCGCCGGGCGCTCCGGCGACGCGAGGACCTCACCCACGCGCGGCGGGACTACCAAGCGGTTTGACCGCACCGCCGCGTCACGAGGGTCGAGTAAGGGCGCGCGGGCGCTGCCTAGGTTGGCTTGTGCGCTGGTTGGAGGAGCGCGGCGTAGCGCTCGAAGGCGGCCGAGACTCGTTCCTGATCGCCAATGGTGTTCGCATCTTGCAGGAGCCCGCGGATGACGGCGAGGGTGAGCGTGGACAGCTCGCGCGCCGTGGCTGGGTCGGCGCCGTCTGCGGCGAAGCCGTGCTCGATGGTCGGCAACCAGTCGAGCACCGAGTCGCGCAGGAACCCTGTGTGCGGGCTGTCGGGCGCTTGTGCGAGAGCGTATAGCTGTCCGAACAGGCGCAGGTAGGGCGCTGCCTCGTCAGTGGTGAACCAGCGCCACGCGTCGGCTAGGACGTCGGCGTAGGGCCGCTCGGGCTGTGGTGCCAAGCGGAGCTCGAAGGCCTCGCGCTGGCGGGAGCGCGCCTCGCGTAGCGCGCGCGACACCAGCTCCTCTCGCGACCCGAAGTGGTGGACGAGCATGCGGGGACTCACGCCGACAGCAGCGGCGAGCTCGCGCAGCGATACGGCGACGACGCCGCGCTCGAGCACGTGATCGGCCGCGCGCTGCACGATCGCCTCACGGCGCTCGTAGTCGACGGTTCGAGCCATTGGCGGATACGGCATCTTGAAATGCCGTTACGTCAATACTATATTGTAACGTCGTTACGGCAATGAAAGGAGTTGCGATGCCCGGCATGTCACGCGAGGCGCGGCTGCGCTCCCTGTACGAGGCTTTCAACACGCGAGAGGTCGATGCATGCCTCGCCGCGATGACCCCCGATGTCGACTGGGCAAACGGCTGGGAGGGCGGCCGCGTCGTCGGCCGCAACGCTGTCCGGGATTACTGGCAGCGCCAGTGGGCTGTGATCGACTCGACCGCCGAACCGACCGCCGTTACCGAACGCCCCGACGGCACAATCGAGGTCGCGGTCCACCTCGTCGCCCGTGACAAGGAGGGGAAGGTGCTCAGCGAGGGGACGGGCCGCCACGTCTACGAGTTCCGCGGAGATCTTGTGGCGCGGATGACGATCGAGGACTGACAGCTCCTCGAAGCACCCCGACACGCTCGGGCACGCTGCCGACGGGCGGCCTACCTGCTGCACGAGACGTTCGGCTACGAGTACGCGCGCCGGGGCGAGAGCGACTGGTCGAACGCACGGACTCGAGCGGCGTCTGGGCGCGCTGCGTTGATCGAATTTTCAGGGCTGTCCAACTCGCCCTCGCTGCTGCGACGTCTTGTCGAGACCGCCGACTCGGGCGACGAGATTCGACAAGGAGGACAGCAGTGTCCAACCCGCAGCACACACAGCCCGTGAGCACCTGGAGCCAGCTGGAGGCCGACAAGGCGTTCAAGCAGGCGTCGCGGGCGCGGCGCCGTGCGGCCTTCAAGGCGCGCCTCCGCCGCGGCGCCCAGCTCTGCGGACTGGCCGTCTTCGACGAGACCCGGCAGTCGGGACCGCGCTCCGGCCGCGGCGTTCGCGAGATCCCGCTCGACGCCATCAGGGGCACCACCGAGCCCAACCGCGCGGCGCAGTTCGACCAAGAGTTCCGGCCCACCAAGCTCACCCGCAGCCGCTGGCAGAGCGTCTGGCTCGCCTTCCACCGCGGCGCCACGCTCCCGCCGATCTCGGTGGTCCAGTTCGGCGACGCGTACGCCATCCGCGACGGCCATCACCGCGTCTCGGTCGCCAAGGCACTCGGCGCGCCCAGCATCCGCGCCGTCGTCGCGGCCTGAGCTGCGATGAGTCCGCGGGCCTGACAAGGTCCATAGGGCCACGACCACAGTCAAAAGCCAGATCTCCGTCTCGCTCGACGGCTTCATCGCCGACGCCAACCAGACCCTCGACAACCCGCTCGGCGAGGGCGGCGAGCGCCTGCACGAATGGGCGCTCCAGACCGAGAGCTGGCGCCGCCAACACGGTCAGGAGGGCGGCGAGCGCAACGCCGACTCCGACGTCGTCGACGATGTCAGCAAGGGCCTCGGCGCCTACATCATGGGCCGCAGGATGTTCGGCGGCGGCGGTGGCGAGTGGGACGAGTCGTGGACCGGCTGGTGGGGCGAGGATGCGCCCGTCGTCACCTCTCCCGCGGTCACGCACGTCAGATACCGCGTGGGCTGACGCAAGCTTGTCGCGCCGCCCGCTCGGTGGGACACTCGGTCGACAGCCTTCAACGAAGGGAGCTTGCGATGTGTCGCTGGATGGCGTGGTCCGGTCAGCCCCTGCTCGTCGAAGAGCTGCTCTTCAAGCCGCGGCACAGCCTGATCGATCAGAGCCTGCACTCCCGCATGGGCGTCGAGACGACGAACGGCGATGGGTTCGGCCTCGGCTGGTACGGGACCGCGACGGACGAGCCTGCGCTCTACCACAGCATCGCGCCCGCGTGGGGCGACG
>JBKPDQ010000110.1:0-8157 GCA_046728015.1 Actinomycetota bacterium | reverse complement strand
CCAGCCGCACGGTCGCGCGCAGGCGCTTGAGGCTCTTGCGCGTCTCGTGGACGGCCGTGCCGAGGTCCTCGTCGCTATCGCCCTCGAGCCGTTCGATCGACATGTCGAGCTGGCCGCGAGCGATGCGCCGCACTCCGTCCGGCACCCGCTCGCCGTCACCCAGCCGAAACCGGCGTTCGTCCTGCCCAGAAAGTGGCTCCATGCCCGATGCAAGACTCCCCGAAGCGATCCGGAAACGAACCGCGAGTTCGCTGTCGACGTCGCGTGGCGACTGCGCGTACTGGTACGGGCCGCAGGTCGTGGGGCGACGAGTCAGGAGGCGTGATGCCGGGCTACATGCGCTGCTGCTCCATGCCTCTGAGGGCGGTCCGGCCGCGGGCACAGGCGCGCAACCCCTCGTAGCGAGACGCCGCGGCTGCTCCCGTCGTCGCGAAGCAGCAGTCGGGATCCGTGTCCCTGCTCGTTGTCGGCAACAGGCGCGCCCCCGACCGACCCTCAGGCACTCGCACTCGGGCGGAGGCGAGAGCGCCCGCGGGTCGGCGCTGGCTCCAGCCTCGGACGAGGTTCGGGAGCATAGATCCGCTGGGCGCTGACGCTCGCATTCGCCTCACAGAGCAGGCGTGTCGGGCGCTCGCACTGGAGCTCGTCCAGGTCGTCCGGAGCGGGAGCGCTCGCGGGTGCCGCGAGCGCTCTCGCAATCCGGTGGACGGCGGGTTTGGTCTCTACCGGCCCGGTCCGCGTGATCCCTCTTCGGGTCCGCCGTCGTAGCGGGCGCTCGGCGCCGGGGCGGCGACGATGCCGCGGGTGCCCTCTTCCGGTCCGCCGTCGTAGCGGTGGCCGGTGGGCAGCGGCGCGACGCGCAGATCGGGCACTGGGGCACCGCCATGTTCGGCAACGTGCGAGGGCACGCGGAACTCCGATCGGGCCGAATCGCTGCGGTCGGCAGCGGACGACGTCGCGGTGGTGCTGGTGCCGTGCTCGCTGGCGAGGATCACCACTGCGACGGTCAGGCCGACGACGGCGATCATCGCAACCGCGAGCAGCGTTCGCAGCTGCGTGTAGCGGGACCTGAGCACGACTGCGGGATGCTGGCTGGGGATGGCCTGGCCCATGACTGCCTCCTTGTTGGGGGCGATCGCCTCGGTGGCTCGCCCGGTTGTGGTGGTGGGGGACCGACATCGGCGGCGATCGTCCCTCGGGTCGGTTGCAGGCCGGTGACGCGGCGGTAACAGGGCGGCAGCGGTCCTTGGCCGGCGCTGCGCGCCTGCGGTAGGTTCGGCGTGATTGCCCTGCGCCATCCGACTGGAATGGAGTTCCGCATCCTCGGCCCCCTCGAGGTCCTCGACGAGGGCCGCGTGGTCGCGCTCGGCGGAAGTAAGCAGCGCGCGCTGCTCGCGCTGCTGTTGCTGCATGCCAATGAGACGCTGTCCCCGGATCGGCTGATCGACGAGTTATGGGGACAGGGTCCTCCCGCGACCGCAGCCAAGACCCTGCAGGTCCACATCTCGCGGCTGCGCAAAGCGCTCGCCGCCGACGACGGCCCGGTCGTCACGCGCGCGCACGGCTACGAGCTCAAGCTCGATCCGGAATCCTTTGACGCGCACCGGTTCGAGCAGCTTGTCGGCCACGGCCGGCGCGCCCTGGCGGCGGGTCGTCCCGAGCAGGCGGTCGCGACGCTCCAGGCGGCGCTCGCGCTGTGGCGCGGCTCGCCCCTTGCGGATCTCGCCTACGAGCCGTTCGCGCAGAGCGAGATCACGCGGCTCGAGGACCTGCGCGTCGCGGCACTCGAACAGCTGATCGAGGCGAAACTGGCGCTCGGCGGCCATGCCGAGCTCGTGGGCCAGCTGGAGACGCTAATCGCCGAGCATCCCTACCGCGAGCGCCTGCGTGCGCAGCTGATGCTGGCGCTCTATCGCTCGGACCGCCAGGCCGACGCACTCCAGGCATACCAGGACGCGCGCAGGAAACTGGTCGAAGAGCTCGGCATCGAGCCGGGCGAGCGGCTGCGCGAGCTCGAGCGCGCAATCCTCGCCCAGGATCCGGGACTCCACCTGGCGGCCGAGCGGCCGGGCGCCGCCGAGCCCGCCGCGATAAGCGGGGGCGGCGCGTTCGTGGGCCGCGAGCGCGAGCTGGCCGAGCTCGCCGGTGGTCTCGACGATGCCCTCGCCGGCCGCGGGCGACTCATCCTGCTCGCCGGCGAGCCTGGCATCGGGAAGAGCCGACTCGCCGACGAGCTGAGCGCACACGCGACAGCGCGCGGCGCACAGGTTCTCGTCGGTCGGTGCTGGGAGGCCGGCGGGGCACCCGCCTACTGGCCCTGGGTGCAGTTGCTACGCGCTTACGTGCGTGAGTCGCAGCCCGACGCTCTGCGGGCGCAAGTCGGCGCCGGGGCCGCCGATCTCGCCCAGATCGTGCCCGAGCTGCGGGAGAGGTTCCCGGACGTGCCGGCACCGCGCGCGCTGGAGCCCGAAGCGGCACGCTTCCGGCTCTTCGACGCGGCCGCCGAGCTCCTTCGGAAGGCGTCCCAGAATCGGCCCCTCGTCCTGATCCTGGACGACCTGCACGCAGCCGATGCGCCCTCGCTTCTCCTGGTGCGATTCCTCGCCCGCGAGCTCGGCTCGACTCACATCCTTCTCCTCGGTGCCTACCGGGATGTCGACCCCAGCCCCGGACAAGCTCTCAGCGAGATGTTGGCCGAAGTGACGCGCGAGCGGGTCACCCGCCGCCTCGAGCTTTCCGGACTGACCGAGCCCGAGGTGGCGCAGTACGTCGAGCTGACCGCGTCGGACATCGCCTCCTCCGAGCTGGTCGCCGGGCTGCACACGCAGACCGAGGGGAATCCGCTGTTCGTCGGGGAGATCGTGCGCCTGCTCTCCACCGAAGGTGTCACCTCGGGGTCGGCCGCCGAGGCCCACGTGGCGATTCCGCAGAGCATCCGCGACGTCATCGTCCGCCGGCTCGCCCACCTCACGTCGGCGTGCGAGCAGATGCTCGTGCTCGCGTCCGTGATCGGCCGCGAGTTCGCGCTCGATGCGCTCGCCAGGATGGGCGATCTCTCGGAGGACGAGCTGCTTGACCTCCTCGACGAGGCGCTGGCCGCCCGCGTCGTCTCCGACGTTCACGACACGGCGGGTTGCCTACGCTTCGCACACGCGCTCATCCGCGACACGCTCTATGAAGGGTTGACCTCCGCGCGTCGGGTCCGGCTGCACAGGCTTGCAGTCGAGGCGCTCGAGCATCTCTACGGCGACGACCCCGGACCGCATCTGGCCGAGCTCGCGTACCACTCGGTCGCCGGCAGGGACCCTGACAAGGGCCTCCGCTACGCCCGGCGCGCCGGAGATCGCGCGCTCGCGCTGCTCGCCTACGAAGAGGCCGCGCGCCACTACCGCATCGCGCTCGACGCGCTCGAGCTTGCGCACCCGCTCGACGCGCAGGCGCGCTGCAACCTCTTGCTCTCGCTCGGCGAGGCAGACGCGCGGGCCGGTGACACCCCGGGTGCGATGAGAACCTTTCTAGAAGCTGCCGACATCACGCGCGAGGTCAGGCTGCCCCGCGAACTCGCCCGCGCAGCGGCCGGCTATGGCGGACGGATCGTTTGGGCTCGAGCCGGGGACGACGACCGGCTCGTACCGCTGCTTGAAGAGGGGCTCGCGGCGCTCGCCGAGGAGGACGTCGAGCTGCGCGCCAGGCTTCTCGCGCGTCTGGCTGGCGCGCTCCGCGACGAGCACTCGCGTGACCGCCGCGACGCTCTGAGCAGAGAGGCGGTCGAGCTTGCGCGGAGCACGGGAAATGCCGCGGCGCTTGCCTACGCGCTCGACGGCCGCGCGGCCGTGATCCTCGGCCCCGACACGGTGGCGGAGTGCCTTGCCCTCGGCACCGAGCTGTGTCAGGTCGCCGAGCGTATCGGCGACATGGAAAGAGTCGCCGCAGGCCACTCGCACCGCTTCATCGCGCAGCTCCAGATTGGTGATGTCCGCAGGGCGGAGGCCGATCTCGCCGCGGCCAGCCGCATCGCCGGGGAGCTCAGGCAACCCGCGCAGCTCTGGCAGTGTTGTGCGTCGCGAGCGATGCTGGCGCTAGCAGCCGGCAGGCTCAGCGAGGCCGAGCGCCTCGTCGCGCGTGCGTGGGAGCTAGGTGAGCGTGCGCAACCGACGGCGGCCGCTCCCATCTACCGGCTTCACCGCTATACCCTCTGCGACTTCCGCGGCAGGCTTGAGGAAGTCGAGCTCGAGATGTGCGAGCTGGCCGCCCTGTACCCAGCCCGCGTCGTCTTCCGCTGTGCGCTGGCATTTCTCGACGCCCGGCTTGCACGGAGGCGGGAAGCGAAGCGAGCGCTAGACGAACTCGCTGAAAACGACGTGTCTGTGTTGCCGTTCGACCAGGAGTGGCTCTTCGGCATGAGCCTCCTCGCCGAGACGTCCGTGCTACTGGGCGAAACGCGCTACGCGCCGGTGCTGTATCAACTGCTCGTTCCGTGGGCGGCGCTGAACGTCGCCGACGTGGGCGAGGGAATAAGGGGCTCGGTCTCCCGCTACCTCGGACTCCTCGCGATGCTGATGAGAAGCTCAGAGCAGGCGGAACTCCACTTCGAGGACGCCCTCGAGATGAACGCGAAGATGGGCGTTCGCCCCTGGCTCGCCCACACCGAGATCGACTATGCACGGATGCTGAACGCCCGTAACGCTCGAGGCGATCGTCAGCGCGCCCGTACACTGCTCGACGCCGCGCGACAGACCTACCGCGAGCTCGGCATGCGCAGCTACGCGGCATCGGCCGCAGCGAACGCGCAAGACGCCGGCACCAGCACGTGATTTGATCTCCAGCTCGCCTCGGTAGGTAACGAACAAGCTGCCGAACAGGGGCTGCGAGAGGCTTAATAGGCGCCGCTAGGCCTCTGCCACGGGCTCCTGCCTTCAGCCGCAAGCAGGCAATTCGGCAAACGTCTCGACCGCTCGTGCCATGGACGATCAGCAGTCGTGACGGACGACCTCTTGTCCGCTGCCGCTCTCGCGCCGCCGAAGCAAGACTGACGCGTGGCGTGCCCTAGCCCGTGACCTCGGCGCTCAGGCATGCTCGTAGAGTTGCGGCGTGGTCGGGGAGCATGCACGTGAGTTCGTTCTGGATGGGGATGTCGTCACGATGGACCGGGCGCGGCCTCGCGCTGAGGCGGTGGGAGTGCGCGAGGGCCGGATCGTCGCCGTAGGCGCGTCGGCGGACGTGCGTGCTGCCATGGGAGAGAACGCGGGGGTGCTGGCGCTCGGCGGCGCCTCGGTGCTGCCGGGGTTCATCGACGCTCACCACCACTACTGCTTCGCCGCGTTTGACCGACGCAGGCCGGATCTGCGCCATCAACCGGACACGCCGATAGAGGCGCTCCTCTCGCGTGTCGGTGAGATCGCCGCCCAGGGCTCGGAGGGATGGGTCCGCTGCCGTGGGTATGAGCCGGCGAAGCTGCGAGAAAGGCGTCCGCCGCGGCTCGAGGAGCTGAACGGGGCCTGCCCTGATCGCCCTTTGTTCCTGCAGGCGTACTCGGGTCACGAGGCGTGCCTGAACGCCGCGGGGTTCGCCGCGATGGGGTGGAGTGCTGAGACACCCGATCCGGATGGCGGAGTGATCGTGCGGGACAGGCGTGGACGACTCACCGGCGAGATCGTGGAGGCGGCCTGCTTCCTCGCCGAGGCGCGAGCGCGCGATTCGCTGCTCGAGGGAACCGACGACGCATGGTTGGCAGACGCCGAAGCTCACGGGAGAGAGCTTGTGCGGTGTGGGATCACGCGCGTCGGGGACCCCGCCGTGCCCCCGTCGTTTGAGCGGCTCTACCTCAAAGCCGCGAGGGAAAACCGGCTGCCGCTGACCGTGCATCGGATGCCGGTTGGCTCAGCGAGCATGCTCACGCCGCGCTTTGATGGTGAGCCGACGGGCTCGGGACCCACCGTTGCTCCGGTCGGGCCGGCGAAGCTCTTCCTCGACGGCGGTGAACGTTGCGCGCTGTGCGCCTCCCGGCTCCAGGTCGTGCGAGCCGCGGCGACGACGCTTCGCCGCGCGATCGGCGGTGGAGGTCTCGCTGCGGTCCGCGCCGCGAGCCAGCAGTCCAGCTTTCGCCGGGGTCCAGACGGTCTCCTACACCAGGGGATCCTCTTCTGGGAGCAGGACGCGCTCGATTCCGCGGTGCGTACAGCCGCTACGCGCGGGTTTCAGGTCGCCCAGCATGCGATCGGAAACGAAGCCATCTCCATCGGGCTGACAGCCATCGAACGGGCCAGCGAGGCTCTGGATCGCCTCGCCGGCCGGCCCCGGCTCGAGCACGCGATGTTCGTCGATCCGCCGCTCGTTCGCCGGATCGCCGGTGCCGGCGCGATCGCCGTCGTCCAGCCGTTGTTCGTCTACGACTTCGGCGACATCGATGTCTCGGCCCCGCCGCCCAGGCCGATCGAAGTCATGCCGCTGCGCCGAATGCTCGACGCGGGCGTGACGCTCGCCGGGAGCTCGGACTATCCGGTCTCACACTTCGACGTCCTCCGCGCGGTCAAGGCCGCTGTAACGCGGAGGACCCGGCTCGGCGCGGAGCTGGAGCCTGCGCAGGCGATCACCGTCGAGGACACACTCCGCGCCTACACGCAAGGCAGCGCTCTTGCCCTCGGCGTGGCGGACGACGTCGGGACCATCTCCACCGGAAAACAAGCCGACCTGGTCGTGCTCTCGGAGAGCCCGATCAACGCAGATCCCGAACACATCGACGACATCGAGGTCGTGCGCACCTACACCGCCGGCCGGCTCGCGTACGCACGCAGCTGAGCCCCGCCCGTGGCTCCGCGCATCCTCGCCCGACGATGTATCTCGCCGCCGCTCGATCGATTGCGGGCGACCCGCCGACCGCCCGTCCGGGTGCGACATCCCCGCACGAACGTCGCTCCTCACACCCTCATTCGGGCTTCGCAGACGGCGCTCCCCTCGCTCATGCTCTGGAGCGAGGACGCGTCGGCAGCGGCTGTTCGACCCGCACCCTCTGGAGGCCCGCGAGTCGTGACGCTGCCCTGCGGCGCTCGTCGGCCCGCCGGCTGGCGGGTGCGAACGCGCTCCAGGCGAACCAGCGTCCGAACCCGCGCTGAAGCGCCCTCGGGCCGCTCATGGTCAGCTCGCGAGCCCGGAGCGCGCCGGCCAGCGAGGCGCGCCCCAGGTAGACGCGGTAGAGGGTCGCAGTGTCGACCGAGACCCGGAGGTTGACGTCGAACCCGGGGTGCTGGAGGCAGACCGAGACCTCGGAGGGCTCGAGCACCATCCAGTAGCGCTTCGCGGGATCGCGGAAGTCGAACTGGACCACCGTGCGATCCGGGGGAAGCTGCTCACGATCGACGTGGCGGGCCATCCAGACGATCAAGAGGTCGGGGTCTAGCTCCTCGGGGCGGGGATCGGTGAACGACCAGGTCACCCCCCACTCCCCCATCGCCTGCACGACCGCCTCCAGGTCCCGGCCGGCGAGCGTCAGGCGATAGTCCAGCGTCCTCCCCTTGGGGCCGGTGCGCCGCTCGAGGATCTCGGCCCGCTCGAGCGAGCGAAGCCGATCGGCGAGGACCGAGCGCGAGATCCCCGGCAGGCCGCGCTGGAGCTCGTTGAACCCGCTGGCACCGCCCAGCATCTCGCGCACGATCAGGAGCGTCCAGCGGTCGCCGAGGATCTCGCTCGCCTTTGCGATCGGGCAGTACTGCGCGTAGCTCCGCATCCTTCGGCAATGCTAACCCCGGACGTGGCCCAGGTTCGGAATTCGAACCACTTGGTTCGAAACTCGGTCTAGTCCGTGGCGGGACACCCCGCGTAGCGTCGGCCACATGGCCACCGAGACGACAGCACTGGCAGCGGCAACCATCGACCTCGAGCGTCTTCGCGACTCCCTCCGCGGCCCGGTGATCGCTCCCGACGACGCAGGGTACGACGCCGCGCGGGCGATCTGGAACGGTGCGATCGACCGCCGCCCCGCCTGCATCGCTCGCTGCACCGGAGTCGCCGACGTCGTCGCGGCGGTTCGCTTCGCGCGCGAGCGTGACCTACTTGTGGCGGTGCGCTCCGGCGGCCACGGCGTCGGTGGTCATGCGCTCTGCGACGGCGGCCTCGTGATCGACCTGTCGCCGATGAAGGGGATCAGGGTCGACCCGGCGG
>JBKPDQ010000109.1:0-10391 GCA_046728015.1 Actinomycetota bacterium | reverse complement strand
GATGGCGCGACGCGAATCGCGCACGGCCGCCCGCGAATCGGACGGCGCTGCGACGAGCACCCGGTGGCCGCGGCCGGCGAGCTCCGCGGCCACCCGCTCGACGAACTCATTTACCTCATGTCTCGCGCCCCAAGGATGGGGCGAGACATGGCAAAGGGACAGGGGATCGCGCGCGGCGGCGGCCACGTCCGGAGCATAGATTGGGAGCGGCGCTAGCTAGCCGTCTGCTCGGCGGCGAGGTCCTTGGCGCGCTCGCCCGGCGCCTTGCGGGCGTGCTCGGCAATGAACGCCTCGGTCAGCTCGCGGGCCTCGTCATCCGGCCGCTGGTTGTGCGGAGACTTCATCAGGTAGCTGGAGGGGCCGTCGAGCTGACCGGCGATGCCGTCATTGAGCGCCAGCTTGATGATCCGAACTGCGTCGATCACGATCCCGGCCGAGTTCGGCGAGTCCCAGACCTCGAGCTTGAGCTCGACGTTGAGCGGCACGTCGCCGAACGCCTGACCCTCGAGCCTGATGTGGGCCCACTTGCGGTCGGTCAGCCACGGCACGTAGTCGGACGGACCGACGTGCACATCCTCCTCCGGCAGTTCGTGGCCCATGATCGACGTGAGGGCGTTGGTCTTGGACTCCTTCTTGGAGTCCAGGCGCTCGCGCTCGAGCATGTTGAAGAAGTCCATGTTGCCGCCGACGTTGAGCTGCGACGTTCGCGCCATGCGAACGCCGCGGTCGTGGAACAGCCGGGCGAGCTGACGGTGGACGATCGTGGCGCCGACCTGCGACTTGATGTCGTCGCCGATGATCGGCAGGCCGGCCTCGGCGAAGCGGCCATCCCAGTAGTCCTCGCGGGCGATGAACACGGGCAGGCAGTTCACGAACCCGACCTCGGCCTTCAGCGCCTGCTCGACGTACCACTTGGTCGCCTGCTCGGAGCCGACCGGCAGGTAGCACACGAGCACGTCCGCCTTCGTCTCCTTCAAGACGCCGACGATGTCCGCGGTCTGGCCCGGCGCCTTGGTGATCCTCTGCTTGAGGTACTTGCCGAGCCCGTCGTGGGTCATGCCCCGCTTGACTTCGACCCCGAGCGGAGGAACGTCGGAAAACTTGATCGTGTCGTTCTGTCCCGACCAGATGGCCTCCGAGAGGTCCTTGCCGACCTTCTCCGAGTCGATGTCGAAGGCGGCGACGAACTCGATGTCCCGCACGTGGTAGCCGCCGAGGTCGACGTGCATGAGGCCCGGAACCTGCTGGGCGGGATCCGCGTCCTTGTAGTACTGGACCCCCTGGATGAAGGCGTTGGCGCAGTTGCCGACGCCGACAATCGCAGCGCGGACTTTGCCGTCGTCGACGCGAGCGCCGTCGGAGCGGGCGCCGTTCGTGGTGTGGCCCTTTTGGGTGCTCATGCGGACGAAATCCTCCTCGGGGCGGGTGGACGTTGGACTACCCGCTTCGTAGCGCTTTGTTACATCTCGCCGGCGGTCTCCAGGCGTCGGAGCTCGCCGCGCACGTGCCAAACGCGCTGGCCCACGGTGAACGCAGTCAGCGCGGCCAGAACGTAGATCGAGGGCGCCAGGAGCTCGAAATCGCCGAGTCCCGCGCCCTTCGCGAATACGAGGCCGATCGACAGTATGACCACCCTCACCGGCCGTGTGGCAAGACCCACCTTGCACTCGACGCCGAGCGCCTCGGCGCGAGCCCGCGTGTAGGAGACCATCAGCGACCCGAGCACCGTCAGAACGCACGCCGCCGCGGCCACCGCGTCGCCCTCCTCGGCGAAGTACCAGCCGACGGCCGCGAGGACGACCCCCTCCTCGATCCGGTCCAGGGTCGAATCCAAGAACGCACCGAACATCGTGCCCTTGCCGGACATGCGCGAGTAACGCCCGTCGAGCGTGTCCATGATCGAGCCGACAATGAAGGCGACGCCGGCGAGGAAGAACAGGCGCTGGGTGATGAGCGCGGCGGCCGCCAGGTTGAGGACCAAGCCGGTGATCGAGATCGCGTTCGGCGTCAGGCGCGATTCGATCAGGCGGTTGCGCGCGTAGATCCGGAAGTCGTCCGGGGTGCGGACATCCCTCAGGTCAGTGGCCATGGATGCTGGACGCTAGCCCCTTACGGCCTGGAGGGACCGGTGACGCGCGCTATGCGGTCGCTTCTTGCGAGGCCTCGCGCCACGACCATGCGGCGGGCCGCAAGCGGGCGAGGGCGCGTGCCGCCACCGCGGCAACGCTCGCAACGGCGGCGCCGGCCGCCGCGTCCAACCAGAAGTGGTTGCCCGTGACGACGATGACGAACAAGACCAGCAGCGGATAGAGCGACCAAGCGATTCGCACGGCGCGGTGCTGGGCAAGCGCCACCGCGGGCACGGCGATCATCAGCGAGAAGGCGATGTGCATGCTCGGCACCGCGGCGTACTGGTTGACGAGCAGGCTCACCGTCTTGTCGTCCTGCGCGACGCCGGTGAAGACGGCGATCGTGTCGGCGAAACCCTCCTCGGGAATCAGCCGTGGCGGTGCGGTGGGATAGGCCGCGTAGATGACGAGCGCCAGGCCCATCGCGACCATGAACATGTTGCGCACGAAGTAGAAGTGGTCGTTGCGGAACAGGTAGAGCCAGGCGAGGAAAGCGGTGGTGATCACGAAGTGCGAGTTCATGTACATGAAGTTCGCTGCGTCGATGAGCCACCGCTGATCCAACAGCGACTGCTGCAAACCCGGCTCGAAGAACGTGCCCGTGGAGCGCTCGATGTCGATCAGGCGGTCGGCGTTGGTGAACGCGACCTCCTTCTGCCCGTCCGCCACGCCCCGCACGAGCTGATACGCGTTGTAGGCAGCGAAAAACAGCAGGAACTGGAGTCCTGCGTCCCAGAGCCCCTTGGGCAGGAGCCGATTCACGAAGACGAATGGGCGGCGCACGAGTGTTGCGAGATTGTAAACGTGGCCTCCGGAATCTCAGTACGGCTATCCCCCGTCCGAGGGATCAGCCCTGCAGGAACTCGAGCGTGCGGTCCACGATTTCGGGGCGGTCGAGCCACGGCCAATGGCCTGCCCGATCGAGCTCGAGCAGCTCCGCGTTCGGGAGCCGCTCGGCGTATGCACGAGCGAACTCGAGCGGAAGAAATGGGTCGCGGCTCCCCCACACCACCAAGGCTGGGCACGCCAGCTCCCCAAGGCGCTGCCCTGCCGCGGCCAGATCCTCCGGGTCAGCCGACCGGTACAGCGTGAGCATCGGCCTCCACACCCCTGGGCGCCGGTGTCGCCACGCGCTCTCGATGAACTGGTCCGGCAGCGGACCCGGGCTTCCGGACGCCTGTCGGGATAGCCAGCGGGTCGCCCGCTTGCTGGCGCTGAGATTGAACAGCTCCCCGGAGCCGGGCACGCGCCAGAACCAACGTGCAACCCAATGCCAGCGATACCCCGGCAGCAGCGGGACAACGTTGATCAGCACCAGTCGCTGGACCCGCTCGGGGGCGCCCTGGGCTTCGAGGAGGGACACGACTCCCCAGTCGTGGGCGACCAGCGAGTAGTCGGAAACTCCCAGCGCCTTCAGGCAGCGGCCGTAGAACCGACCGAGCCCCTGCATCGTGTAGTCGAACTCGTGGTGATCGGGCGTGGCTGACGCTCCCCACCCCGGCATGTCGAAGGCGATCGCAGGCCGGTCGATCCGCTCGAGGAACGGTTGCCAGTCGCCTGAGTGCGTCGGATTGCCGTGCGCGAACACAGTGGGCGGGCCGCTGCCGTCGACGACCCGGGCGCAGATCCGCACTCCGTCGACATCGATGAAGCACTGCTCGACTCGAGGCACGGGCGCGGAAACATATCCTCGGTCGGTGCCGACAAGCCGGACGCCCGAAGAGACCTGGCGCCGACCCCGCAAGGCGCGGGTGCGCGCGATCCGCGATCGCCTGCGCGAACTCTACGGTCAGCCCGAGTGGAAGCCGCACGGCCATCCGATCGCCGAGCTCGTGCGCACGATCCTCTCCCAGAACACCAACGACCTCAACCGCGACCTGGCTTACGAACGACTGCGCGAGCGCTTCCCGACCTGGGTCGACGTCCGGGACGCTCCGCTGGACGAGGTCCGCGAGGCGATCCGGCCCGCCGGACTCGCCGACACCAAGGCGCCGAGCATCCAGGAGGCCCTTCGCCGCGGCACCGTGAACGGCGGCGAGCCCGATCTGGACTGGCTGGCGGAGGCCGATCGCGACGAGGCGCTCGCTTATCTGACCGCGCTTCCGGGCGTCGGTCGCAAGACCGCCGCCTGTGTGATGATCTTCGCCCTCGGTCGGCCCGAGATTCCCGTCGACACGCACGTCTACCGCGTCGGCGGCCGGCTCGGGTTGTTCCGCGAGCGCGCCTCGTTTGAGGAAGCGCACGACGAGATGCTGCGGATCACGGACCCCGAGGACGCGTACGAGCTGCACATCAACCTGATCCGGCACGGGCGCGCGATCTGCCGTCCTGAGCCGCGGTGCGAGGCGTGCGAGCTGCGCCGGATGTGCCCGTACTACCGGCGGCAGCGCTCGAGGTTCAGCACCCTGAAGATGCCCAACGGGTGAGCTGCGAAAGCGGCAGGTAGTATCTCCGCGCCCGGAGGCCGGCCACGAGCGGGCCGGCTTCCGGCGTGGAGCGAATGAGCAAGACGCCCTTCGTCATCTTCGGGATCTTCGCCGCGGTCTGCGTGCTCGTGATCCCGTACCTGGCCCTGGCGAAGGAGGGTGAGGAGGAGGCCGCGACGGTCGAGGTCGCACCGCAGGACGAGGACGCGAAGGAGCTGTTTGCGGGCAACTGCGGGCGCTGCCACACGCTCGCCGCCGCCGGCACCGAGGGCGTGATCGGACCCGACCTCGACGAGCTGCTGGTGACCGGAGGAATCAACTCGGCTCAGCAGTACGAGGGCATCTACACCCGCGTGCTCACCGCCATCACCTGCGGTATCCCAGGTGGGCAGATCGGGCAGATGCCGCGGGGTATCCTCGAGGGCGAGAACGCCAAGCGGGTCGCTCAGTTCGTCGCCGCTTACGCGGGGCAGATCGACAAGGGGCCGACCGTCGACACCGCGACCGCGGAGACACCCGACCCCGGGCCCTGCCAAGAGCAGTAGGCGCGCGGGTCCTGTCGCCGAAACCCACCCCGCGCTTCCTCGGCCGTCGGCCTGCGGCTAGCGCGGGGGCCCGGTTTCGGCACCACCCGCGCGCGCGACGTTTGCGCGACACGACTGCCGGGCCGTGCAGGTCGTCGCGCGTAGCTTGGATTGAGGCAAGGATCTGCTAGCCTCACACTCAGATTTCTTGAGACTAACTGGAGGAAGAAACAGTGGCTAAGACAATTGGAATCGACCTTGGGACCACCAATTCGGCGATGGCCCACCTGGTCGGCGGGGAGCCGGAGATCATCGAGAGCGTAGAGGGCGGCCGCACGACGCCGTCCGTAGTCGCGTTCACCGAGTCCGGCGATCGCCTCGTCGGCACGATGGCAAAGCGCCAGGCGGTAATCAACCCGGAGAACACGATCTTCTCGATCAAGCGCTTCATGGGACGCAAGGAGGCCGAGGTCAAGGAGGAGGAGACGATCGTTCCCTACAAGGTCGTCGCCGGCCCGAACGGTGACGTCCGCGTCGAGGTGCGCGGCAAGCAGTACTCGCCGCCGGAGATCTCGGCGATGATCCTCCAGAAGCTGAAGTCGGACGCCGAGGCGAAGCTCGGCGACACGGTCGACTCGGCCGTCATCACCGTTCCGGCGTACTTCAACGACGATCAGCGCCAGGCGACCAAGGACGCCGGCAAGATCGCCGGCCTCGACGTCAAGCGGATCATCAACGAGCCCACCGCGGCGGCGCTCGCGTACGGACTCGACAAGGAGGCGTCCGACCAGACGATCCTCGTATTCGACCTCGGCGGCGGGACGTTCGACGTCTCGGTGCTGGAGATCGGCGACGGAGTCTTCGAGGTCAAGGCGACCGCGGGCGACAACCACCTCGGTGGCGACAACTGGGACAAGGCCATCGTCGAGTGGATGGTCGCCGAGTACAAGCGCGATCAGGGCATCGACCTCTCGTCCGACAAGAACGCGCTCCAGCGCCTTTACGAGGCGGCCGAGAAGGCGAAGATCGAGCTCTCCACCACGCAGGAGACGACGATCAACCTGCCGTTCATCACCGCCGACGCGAGCGGCCCCAAGCACCTGGAGATGAAGCTGACGCGGGCGAAGCTCAACGAGCTCACCTCAGACCTGCTGGACCGCGTCGTCTCGCCGGTCAAGCAGGCACTCTCCGACGCCGGCGGCGCCGACATCGAGCACGTGGTCCTCGTGGGCGGCATGACCCGCATGCCCGCAGTGCAGGAGAAGGTCACGGAGCTCGTCGGGAAGGAGCCCCACAAGGGCGTCAACCCCGACGAAGTCGTGGCCATCGGCGCTGCGATTCAGGCGGGCGTCCTGAGCGGCGACGTCAAGGACGTGCTGCTGCTCGACGTCACCCCGCTGACCCTGGGCATCGAGACCAAGGGCGGCGTGATGACGAGGCTCATCGAGCGCAACACGACCATCCCCACGCGCAAGTCGGAGATCTTCTCGACCGCCGAGGACAACCAGCCGTCGGTCGAGATCCATGTGCTCCAGGGCGAGCGCGAGATGGCGTCCGGCAACAAGTCGCTGGGCAAGTTCCAGCTCACCGGCATTCCGCCGGCGCCGCGCGGGCTGCCGCAAATCGAGGTCACATTCGACATCGACGCGAACGGGATCCTCAGCGTCTCCGCCAAGGATCTCGGTACCGGCAAGGAGCAGAAGATCGAGATCAAGGGCGGCTCGGGCCTCTCGGAGCAGGAGGTCGAGGCGATGATCAAGGACGCCGAGTCCCACGCCGAGGAGGACCGCAAGCAGCGCGAGCTCGCCGAGGCGCGCAACCTCGCTGAGAACGCGGCCTACCAAGCGGAGAAGCAGCTCGACGAGATGGGCGAGCAGCTCGACGACTCGACGAAGTCCGAGATCCGTTCCGCCATCGACGAGGTCAAGGGCTCCCTGGAGTCCGACAACGCCGAGGAAATCAAGGCGAAGACGGACGCGCTACAGGCGGCGTTCCACAAGGCGTCGGAGCAGATCTATCAGGCCGCCTCCGAGCAGCAGGCCGCCTCCAGTGACGGCGCTGGCGCCGACGGCGCCGGCGAGCCGGAGGAGGAGGTCGTGGACGCGGAGGTCGTCGATGACGAGCGGTCGTAAGCCCGAGGACGAGGCCAAGACGGGCAAGGCCGCTGCCCCCTCCAGTGAGCAAGTAGAGGGGGCAGCGGCCTCAAGCGAGCCGCGCGGCGGCTCCACTGGCGCGAAAGTCACGGATAGCGTGACAAACGCGTCAGTGGACGCTGGCGAGGGCGCGAACGTTGAAGCCGACCTTGACGCCCTGGTGGAGGACGTGCGGCGCGAGCGCGACGAGTATCTCGAGCTCGCGCGTCGGGCCAAGGCCGACTTCGAGAACTACCGCAAGCGGGCTGCCAAGGACGTCCAGGAGGCTGAGCGCCGCGGCAAGGCCGCGCTCGCGCGCGAGCTCGTCCCCGCGATCGACAACCTCGAGCGGGCGCTGCGGGCGGCCGGGATCGATCCGGACGCTCAGGTCAGCCCGGCCGCCGACGCAGCCGACGCGGAGGCTCCGAGCGAAGAGGTGTCCGCGCACGAGGCGTTGGCCCGCGGTGTCGCGCTTGTCTACGGCGAGCTGACCGCCACGCTGAAGCGCGCCGGGGTCGAGTCGTACGACCCGCTCGGCGAGCGCTTCGATCCCGCCTGGCACGAGGCCCTGTCCACCCGCCCGGCCGACGACGAGGAGGCCGGGGTGGTAGTCGAGACGCTTGAGCGCGGGTACCGGCTCGACGGCCAGGTGCTGCGCCCCGCGCGCGTGGTCGTGAGCGCATAGGGGGCGGGCGTGGCGCGCGACCTCTACGAAGTGCTGGGTGTCCCACGCGGGGCCTCCGACGAGGAGATCAAGAAGTCGTACCGCAAGCTGGCCCGCCAGTACCACCCCGATCGCAATCCCGGCGACTCCGAGGCCGAGGAGCGATTCAAGGAGGTCCAGGGCGCCTACGACACGCTGTCGGATCCGGAGAAGCGCAAGCAGTACGACGCCGGCGGCGCGTTCGCCGGCTTTGGCCGCGGCGCGGGGCCCGGCAACTTCGCCGCCGACATCGGCGACATCTTCGGTTCCCTCTTCGGGCGTCGCGGTGGCACGGTGCGACAGGAGCCCGCACGCGGTCGCGATCTGGAAACCGAGGTGCGACTGAGCTTCGACCAGGCGATGCACGGGACGGAGGTCGCGGTGACCGTGCCCAAGCGCTCGACCTGCAAGACCTGCAGCGGCACCGGGGCGAGGCCGGGAACGGCGCCCACGGTCTGCCCGCGCTGCGGCGGTCGCGGGATCGACTCGGAAAGCCAGGGCTTCTTCTCGATCAGCCAGCCCTGCCCACAGTGCGGCGGCTCGGGCCAGGTGATCGAGGACCCGTGCCCGACGTGCGGCGGTTCCGGCCTGACGCATCAGCGCAAGCGCTACCGGGTGCGAATCCCGGCGGGCGTCGGCGACGGCACCCGAATTCGCGTCGCGGGCAAGGGCGAGGACGGTCCGCGCGGCGGGCCGCCAGGCGACCTCTACGTGGTCACCCGGGTTGCTGAGTCGCCGGTGTTCCGGCAGCGCCGTGGCGGCAACCTCGAGGTGGACGTGCCGATCACGATCGCCGAGGCGATCAACGGCGCCACCATCGAGGTGCCGACGCTCAACGGCACCAAGCGGATCCGCGTTCCCGCCGGCACCCAGCACGGCACGGTGCAGCGTCTGCGCGGAGAGGGTCCGCCGAAGCCCGGAAACAAGGGGCGGGGCGACATCCTCTACCGGCTTGGAATTGAGATGCCGCGCGACCTGACCGGTGATCAGCAGCGCGCGCTTGACGACTTCGCAGCCACGCTCAACGACCACGACCCGCGGGAGCGGCTCTTGCGTGACGCGTCCGCGACGGCAGGCAAGGTTTCGGGGGACGCATGACCGAGAATCGAAAGCGTCGCGGCAGCGCTCCCGACAAGGAGGGCCAGGATCTGGACCGGCAGCGGGGCGTGTTCATGATCTCGGTCGCAGCCGAGCTCGCGGACATGCACCCGCAGACCCTGCGCCTGTACGAGGCGCGCGGGTTGATCACGCCGAAGCGCTCGCCGAAGAACACGCGCCTGTACTCCCAAGACGACGTCGAGCGCCTGCGCCGAATCCAGCGCATGACCGCCGAGGAGGGGCTCAACCTCGCCGGCGTCGTGACGGTCCTGGAGCTCGAGCGCCAGCTCGAACGCGCCCAAGCCGACATCGCCAGGATGCGCAGGCGAGCGAGCGAGCTGGAGCGTCGGATGGTCGAGGAGATCGAGCGGGTGCGCCGCTCGTTCAAGGCCGAGCTCGTTCCCTACGGCGCCTACGACGCAATCCCGGGCGCCGAGGCGCCCAACCGGGTCAAGATCCCCGTCGAGCGGAGGCAGCCGGATCGCGGTCGCGATTCCAGGTGAGCAGGCGTTCGGCCACGCCCCGGATGGTCTCGGTCGCGTGACTCATCGAGGGCTGATAGTCGGTCAGCACCGCGATCGCGATCCGCTTGTCGCCGTCGCGTAGCTCGGCTACCTGGTGCGTGAGCTGGCCGCGCTCAGTGGTCACCCACCCGCCCTTGAATCGCACGGCCCAGTCCCGCCCCGCTGCTGCCGGGATGCCCCAGGATTGCTCGGGAGCGATCGACCCGAGCAGCCCGAGCCCGAACTCGCGGTGCGGGCCGGCGATGACGCGATCCAGGTCGGAGAACATGTGCGCCATGTCCGCCGCGGAGATCTGGGCGTTGCCCCAGTGACCCGCGACCGTGAAGCGGCTCATCCCCGCCAGGCGGGCCACCTCGAACAGGCCCGCGTCGCCGACGCGGTAGTAGATGGTGTCGGCCGCATCGTTGTCGCTGTAGGTGATCATCGCCCGCAGCAGCGACTCCGTGGCCGTGTCCAGGGGCAGCCCCTCGCGCCGGAGGCGGCGCAGCTCGGCCGCCAGCAGCATGGACTTGACGACACTGGCCGATGAGTAGAGGCGGTTCTCGTCGGAGCCGCGGAGCCGGCCCCGGGTGTCGACGATCGCGATCGAGACCTCTCCGCCCCGCGCCCGCGCGTACCGCGACGCCTCCTTGAGCGCTCCTGGCGCGGGCACGATCCTGGTTCGCCGCGGCCTCCCGTCCGCAGGCCCCTTCTGCCGGCCCGCGCGCGCGGATCCGTCCCGGTCCAGCGTGATCGCCCGGCCGGCATGCGGCCCGCGCGCGTCCTCCCGCTCGCCGAGATCGAGCGTGGGCAGGATCAGCCCGGCGGCGGTCGCGACGACTGCCGCGGCGAGTAGCGCGCCACCCCGCACCCGCC
>JBKPDQ010000108.1:0-11948 GCA_046728015.1 Actinomycetota bacterium | reverse complement strand
GCCCCGCCGAGGGCTCGGCCGTAGGCGTCGGTCAGCGGGTCGCGCCAGCACGGGTCCGGCGCGCGCGCGCCGCAGCGCAGCTTTCGACCCAGGGCCGAGCCGAGCTCGCGCCCGGCGTCGAGGGAGCCGCTCGCCGCCGCGGCGATTCCCGCGAGCAAGAGCAGCATCACCAGCAGCGTCAGGCCCGCGTGCTCGATCGATGCCGCGCCGCGATCTTGGTCCGCGCGCACGTCGCCCACGCTAGGCGCGGGCGCTGCACCAAAGCAGCGCGGAACGTGACGGGTTCGGGCTAGGAGCCGAGCCCCTCGCGCGCCTCGCGCACGAGGGTCACGGACTCCGGAAACACGATCCGGATCGCGTCGCGCACCTGGACGGCCTGCTCGTCGCTGCTGCCGGTCAGATCGAGGCGATTGATCGCGGCCACGGTCATGTCGACAGCGAGCTTGATCGCGTTGTCCGCCCACGCCACGCGCTGCGCGCCCTGCATCTGTTCCGCGAGCTCGCCCAACCGCGAACGCAGCTCGTCGGGGTCGCCGAAGATGTTGAAGCCTTCGCTTCCTTCCATGTGAGTCAGCATAGAGAGCCGGCTTCTCCGGCCCTCGGATAGCCTGGGGCCCGTGGCCCTCCCCGCGCCATCGCCCACGACGACCGCGCTCGTGACGGGAGCGTCCTCGGGCATCGGCGCGGAGATCGCTCGTGAGCTGGCCAAGCGCGGCCACGGGGTGACGCTGGTGGC
Source organism: Actinomycetota bacterium (assembly GCA_046728015.1). GTDB lineage: Bacteria > Actinomycetota > Thermoleophilia > Solirubrobacterales > 70-9 > DATAFO01. Next base: position 11,212 of record JBKPDQ010000108.1, on the reverse strand, counting down.
GCGCCGGGAGGAGCGCCTGCGCGATCTCGCCGCCGAGCTCTCGGATGCCCGCGGTGTCCGTGCCGAGACGATCGGCGCCGACCTCGTCGATCCGGCCGGCCGTGATGCTCTCGCTGCCCGCGTGGACGAGCTTGGGCTCGATGTTGCCGCCCTCGTCAACAACGCCGGCTTCGGTGGCGGCGGCGAATGCGCGACCGCCGATCGCGAGTACCTGGTGCGAATGGTGCAGCTGAACTGCGAGGTCGTGGTCGACCTCCAGGGCCGGTACCTGCCCGCGATGGTCGCCCGCGGCGCCGGAGCCATCGTCAACGTCGCCTCCACCGCGGCCTTCCAGCCGCTCCCCGGAACCGCTGTCTACGCGGCCACGAAGGCGTTCGTGCTGAGCCTCAGCGAAGCGGTCCACGCAGAGCTCAAGGGGACCGGCGTCAGCGTCACCGCACTCTGCCCCGGGCCGGTGAAGACCGAGTTCGTGCATGCGGCCGGGCTCGACCAGGCGGAGGACAACCTGCCCGAGCCGTTCTGGACGCCCGTCGAGACCGTTGCCCGCGAGGCGGTCGACGGCGCTGAGAAGGGCAAGCGCGTGGTCGTGCCGGGGATCATGAATCGCGCCGGCGCGATCACCGGCCAGCACGCCCCGCGCGCCCTCGCGCTCCCGATCGTCAAACGGGTCTGGCGCGGGGCGACCTGAAGCCCATGCCGGGGTAGGGTGCGCCGAGCTGTCAACGACTCGGACGGAGAGCACCAATGCCCGAACGCGACGGATACGTCCCCGGCGTTCCCTGCTGGGTGGTTGCGAGCGAACCCGACCCGGAGGCGGCGGTCGACTTCTACGGCGGCCTCTTCGGCTGGGAGTTCCAGGACGTGATGGCGCCGAGCTCGGAGGGCAAGTACTTCATCGCCCGGTGCGAGACGACAGGCTGGTCTCTGTTTGATAGGTCGGGCGACTCGCGCGGCGGCGATGTTGCCGCCGTCGGATCGATCCCCGAGGCGCCACCGCCGAGGGCGATGTGGAACACCTATTTCTGGGTCGAGAGCGCCGACGAGGCCGCGTCCAAGGTCCGCGATGCCGGCGGGGGCGTCGTGATGGAGCCCTTCGACTTCATGGACGCCAGCCGGATGGCCGTCTTCACCGATCCCGAGGGAGCGGCGTTCTGCGTCTGGGAGGCGAAGGAGCACAAGGGCGCGCGAGTGGTCAACGACCCGGGCTCACTGAACTTCAACGGCCTCAACACCCGTGACGTTGAAGCGGCGAGGTCGTTCTACGGCTCGGTGTTCGGGTGGCAGACGCTCGCCGGGCCAGGCGGTGTTCAGATGTGGACGCTGCCCGGGTACGGCGATTACCTCGAGCGCTACCACCCAGACCTCCGCAAGCAGTGGGCGGAGGCGGGCGCGCCAGAGGGGTTCGAGGACGTCGTCGCGACCATCAATCCAATCGCAGACGACCAGCCCGACACGCCGGCACATTGGAGCGTGACCTTCGCGGTCGACGACGCCGACGCCGCGGCCGCGAAGGCCTCCGAGCTCGGCGGCAGGGTGATCGTCCCGCCGTTCGACGCCCCATGGGTCCGGATGACCGTCATCGGCGACCCGCAGGGCGCGACCTTCATCGCGAGCAAGTTCGCGCCAGAGAACAAGGATCTCGGCGGCTAGGCAGACGCTGCCGTCGGGTCCAGGTGGCTACTGAACCGGCGTCAACCTCGCGCGGATCAGGCCACCGCGGCGCAGCGCAACCGCGATTAGCTCGAGCGGCACGGAGACGAGGGCGACGAGCGGGGCCGCAAGGACGGAGGCGACCAGGTCCACCGTGAAGGCGATACGTCCACGCCCGGTGGAGGGTCTCAGCCGCCCAGCCATCGCCTCGCGGGCGAAATTTGGATGCAGGGTGAGCCCGTTGAGCAGGGTCTGCCACATCCACGCCTGGTTGCGCGCGAGGATCCCGAAGCTCAGCGATTCGACCTCATAGCCGGTGCGCTCGGCGAGGAACGCAAACGAGCGCGGCGTGTGAAGCAGCGACCCTTCCCCGGCGTCGATTGCCGCCCAGGCCTCGCCGCCGATGCCAGCCTGGAGGCTGCCTCGATTGGCCAGCTGCGCCCAGCGCGACCCGTCCGGGTCGACGATGGAGATCGCATCGAGTTCGCGTACTACGTCCACGCCTGCGCCCCGCTCCACGCCTGCGCCACAGTTCTCGCAGCGGTCGAGGAACCGTCCGCGCCCGTCACCGTCCGGCGGGGTCACCCACGGATAGAGCGCCTGGCCGCAGAGCGGGCAGGTGGCGACGGCGCTCATGTCGCCGGCACGGCGAAGACGTCCGGGGCGAACAGGTGCGCGAAGGGAAGCACGGTCGCGACCGTCAGCAGCGTGCGCACGCGGTGCGTCTGGACGTGGCGGGGCACCGTCAGGTGCTCCCCGGCGGGATAGCGGATCATCCGCTGGCTGCCGATTGGCTCCCCGAAGTCGAAGCTGCCGGCGCTGCGCGTGCGAGGCGCGGCGGCAAGCTGCCCGTCGCGCCATTCGACGTCGCCGCCGGCGAGGACCCCGAGCACCGAGCGAAGGGTTCCGCGGGAGGCGCCGAATCCACGCACGGCATACGCGACGACCAGCTCCTCCAGCGGCTCGATCGGCGCAGCGGTGATGGCCGCCAGCGTGTCCCCGTGGGCGTAGTCGAAGCTCATCGCCGGCACGACGGCTACGCCGGCGCCCTTGGCCTCGGCGCCGAACTCGCCGAAGACGCGACGCATGTAGCGCTGCTCGCCGTTCGTGTCGAGGTAGTGCGTTCCGGCAGCGATCGCGGCGGCCAGGACCGGCTCGCCGTGCTCTGCGAAGGGTCCGGCGCACGAGATCACGGCCCGGCAGGGCTCGAGCGCCTCCCGCAGGGCGAGAGCGTCGTCGAGGGGCGCTACCCGGGTCTCGACGCCTCCCCCGAGATCCTCCGCGACGATCTCGAGCTTGGCTGGATTGCGCCCCACCAGCACCGCTTCCGCGCCGCGCCGCAGCAACTCCGCGGCGACCAGGCGCCCGGTGTAGCCCGTGGCACCGTAGACGGCGACTGGGCCGGTCGATTCGCTGGCCATGGGCCGCGGGAATGCTAAAGGGCCGCAGTCGTCGCCTCGGGGCTCGTGGCGCTACTCTGGCCGCCCTCCGTGCAGCTTCGCGAGATCATGACCCGGTCGGTGGTGACCGCCCGCCTCGACGACGATGTCGTGACCGTCGCCCAGCTGATGCGCGACCACGGCGTCGGCTCGGTGGTCCTCTGCGACGCCGAGGGCGAGCCCGCGGCAATGGTCACCGATCGAGACCTGGCCGTTCGCGCGCTCGCCCACGACCGTCCCAGCGACGAGCCGGTTCGCTCGCACGTCTCCAGGCCGCTGGTCACAGGCGAGCGGGAGATGGAGCTCGAGGAGGCGGCCGCGCTGATGGTTCGCCACCGCATTCGCCGGCTGCCGGTGATGGACGCCGGAGAGCTGGTCGGGATCGTGACCCTCGACGATATCGCCGTCCGGACCGGGAACCTCGAGGTCGCGCAGCGGATGACCGCGGAGGTGATCGAGGGGGCGCTGCCCGAGTTCTTCTTCCACGAGCGCGGGTAGTGGCCGAGCCGTGCCCCCGCCGACCCCCCAGCAGCAGCTCCGGCGTCGGCGCTTTGAGGCGCTGATCGGCCTCGCCGCGCCCGTGCTCGACCTCGTGCTCGCCACCGGCGACCGGATCTCACGAATCGCTGGCCCCGACGACGACTACTACCCGATCCGTGCGCCCGGAGAGGCGTTCTACCTCGCGAAGGGCCACGGGCGGCTCTCCTCTCGTCCTAGCGCGCCTCGGCCTCCAGCCGGCGCAGGCTGAACTCCACGGCCTCGCGCTCGGCGACCGCCCGAAGCGACGCCTCCACCGCGCTCACGTCCGCGTCGCCGATCGCCACCTCGATGACCATGGTGTACAGCGGGTTGTCCTCGGGACCGGTGAGTCGTGTCTCGAGGTCGGTGATGTTGACACCGAGCTCGGCGAGTGCGTGGCTGATGGCGTTGACGATCCCGGGGTGGTCGGCGCCGTAGACCGTCACCACGTGGCTGGCCGGATCCAGTACGGCGTCGAGCTCGTCGATCGGGTTGCAGGTGATGGCCTCGAGCCCGAGCTCCTCTCGGACCGGTCCGAGGTGGTTGGCAAGAGCTTCCGCTGAGATCGGGTCGGGGACGCTGACGATCAACATCACCGCGAAGTGACCGCGGAGGATCGACATCTGGGAGTCCTCGATGTTCCCGTCGAGCTCGAGCAGCGCACGGCTGACCGCCGCGACGATTCCAGGGCGATCCCGGCCGATCGCCGTAACTGCGAACTCGGTCACGCGCCTAAGATACGCGGACCTTGGGGCGCCAGGAGATCCTCGACCGCGAGCGGCGCTGGGCCCGTCCCGCGGCGATAGCCGCCATCCTCACCGTCCCCCTCTACGTCGCCTCGGTGATCCTCGACCAGAGCGGCGACGTGCCGACGTCGGGACTCGACACGGAGCGCTACCGAGCGATCGACGCCAGCGCCAGCGACCTCCTGGCTTCGACGGTCCTGCGCAGCCTCGCGTTCGCGCTCATGTGCGTGCCGCTCTTCTACCTGTTCCGCGCGGCGCAAGCTCGCAGCGAACGGGTCAGCGGGGCGATGATCGGGTTCGCGTTCATCGGTCCCGTGCTGCTCGGCGTCCAGGGGGCGATCGCCTGGGTCGCCCAGACCAGTGTCGCGTCCGATTTCGTCGCGGCCTCGGGACCGGGAGGCGATATCTACTCGTTGCTCGACGACCTGGTCGAGGATTCCTCGACCTTCGACGTCGCCTCGAACCTGCTCTTCCCGGCGATCCTCGGGATGCTCGTGGCGATGATCTACGTGCCGCTGCAGGCCATGCGCGTGGGCCTGTTGACTCGCTTCTTCGGCACCCTGGGAATGGCGCTTGGTGCCGGGATGCTGTTCATCGCCCCGGCGATCTCGTTGCTGACGATCTCGATCTGGTTCCTGTGGCTCGGCCTGATGTTCATCGACAGGATCCCGGGCGGACCCCGCCCGCCGGCCTGGGAGGCGGGAGTCGCGATCCCCTGGCCGCGACCGGGAGACGCGCCGCGGGAGCCTGAGGACGCGGCCGAGGAAGCGGACGCTGAGAGCGTGATGCAGTCCGAGCAGCGCGATCACAGCGCCCGCCGCGAGCGGGCGCGCAAGCGCAAGCGCAAGCGGCGGCGATGAGCCTCGAGGTCGGGCGCGCGCTCCGTTACGGCGACGGCCCACCGACCAGGGACGTGGCCGAGCGCCTGCTCGAGGTGCCGACTCGATTGCTGCTGGAGGCGCGCGAGCGCAACCCGGCGCTCGCCGCGCTGGACCTCGAGCGCGGACTTCAGCGGCTCGAGCACACCTGGGCGAAGCAGCACGGCGTCCTGATTCACCTGGAGGTGCACCCGGTCTCAGCCGGTGCGCCGACCGTCGTCATCGTGCACGGCCTCGGCGACCACACTCGCCGCCTGACTCCGCTTGCGATCGCCCTCTGCGAGGCAGGGTTCAACGCGATCGGGCTCGATCGACGCGGGCACGGAATCTCCGAGGGACGGCGCGGGGACGCGAGCCTCGACGAGGACTTCGCGGTGCTGCGCCTCGGGATCGCGCAGGCGCGGGAGCGCTTCGGCGGTCCGGTGGTGCTGCTTGGCGACTCGCTCGGCGGGATCATGATCTGGTACCTGCTCACGCAGGAGCCGGACGTCGACGCGGTCGTCTGCCACGACATCAGCCACCCCGACGTCCGCCACGACGCCTCGATGCGCTTCAAGGCGCCGCTGATGCGAGCCGTCGGAACGGTGGTTCCGCGGCTTGCGGTCCCCGTTAGGCAGATCGCCGACTACGACCACGTGGCCCTCGACCCGGTCACGAAGGCGTACTTCGACGACGAGGTCGACAAGCTCTTCAACTTCACGATCAGCGGGCGCTCGGTGGCCAGCTACCTGGCATTTCGGGCCTCAAGGCCCTGGGAGCAGGTGTCGACCCCGGCGCTGGTGATCGCCGGGGCGGAGGACCGGATGGTCTCGCCGCGGTTCATCGAGGCCTCGCTGGAACGGTCCAAACCGCCCAACACCACGTACGTGAAGGTGCCCGGCGCCGGGCACCAGCTGTTCCTCGACGACCTCGGCGACGCGTTGCCGCCGCTGCTCGAGTGGCTGCATCGCGCCGTCGAGGCCAGGCCCGCGGCCGTCCGGGCCTAGTCGCCGCCTGCGGCCACCTGTTCCTGTAGCTGCTCGACCACGCTCGGGTCGCGAAGCGTGGTGACGTCGCCGAGCTCGTTGCCCGCGGCGATATCGCGCAGCAGCCGGCGCATGATCTTGCCGGACCGCGTCTTCGGCAGATCGTCGGCGAACAGGATCACCTTCGGCCGCGCGAGCTTGCCGATCTTCTCGGCGACGTGCTCGCGCAGCTCCGCCTCCAGCTCCTCGTCTCCGGCGTTGTCGCCCTCGGGCGTGACGAAGGCGACGATCGCCTGGCCGGTGTCCTCGTCCGGGCGGCCGATGACGGCGGCCTCGGCAACCTTTGGATGCGACACGATCGCCGACTCCACCTCCATCGTCGACAGACGGTGGCCGGAGACGTTGATCACGTCGTCGATCCGGCCGACGATCCAGAAGTAGCCGTCCTCGTCACGGCGGGCGGCGTCTCCGACGAGGTAGGTCTCACGTCCGTAGCGGTCCCAGTAGGTCTCGATGAATCTATCGCGCTCCTTGTAGAGCGTGCGCGTCATCGCCGGCCACGGCCGGGTGAGCACGAGCGTCCCGGCGCCCTCTTCGATCTCGTTGCCCTCCGAGTCGTAGATTGCGGCGCGGATGCCGGGGAAGGGAACCGTCGCCGAGCCTGGCTTCGTCGTCGTCAGGCCCGGAAGCGGCGTGATCATGATCGCCCCGGTCTCGGTCTGCCACCAGGTGTCGACGATCGGGCAGCGTCCGCCTCCGATGTGATCGTGGTACCAGAGCCAGGCCCGCGGGTTGATCGGCTCGCCGACCGTCCCGAGCAGGCGAAGCGAGGACAGGTCGTGTGCCTGCGGGTGCTCCACGCCCCACTTCATGCAGGCCCGGATCGCCGTCGGGGCGGTGTAGAAGATCGTCACGCCGTAGCGCTCGATGATCTCCCACCAGCGATCCTCCCGTGGGTAGTTGGGCGCTCCCTCGTACATGACGGACGTGGCGCCGTTCGCGAGCGGCCCGTAGACGATGTAAGAGTGGCCGGTGACCCACCCGATGTCCGCCCCACACCAGTAGACGTCCGAATCCTTGAGGTCGAAGACGAGCTCGTGCGTCGCCGTGACCTGGGTCAGGTAGCCGCCCGTTGTGTGCAGGATCCCCTTCGGCTTCGCCGTCGAGCCGGACGTGTAGAGGATGTAGAGGGGGTCCTCGGCATCCATCGGCTCAGCCGCGCACTTCGGGTCCGCGTCGGCGACCACCTCGTGCCAGAAGAGGTCGCGCCCGTCGGTCATCGGCGGATTCGTTCCGCAGCGATCGACGACGACTACGTGCTCCATCTTCGGCAGATCGCCCAGGATCTCGTCGACCTTCGGCTTCATCGGCACGGGCTCGCCGCGGCGGAGTGTCGCGTCGGCCGTCACCAGGAGCTTCGCGTCGGAGAAGTCCATCCGCTCCTTCACCGACTCGGCGGAGAAGCCGCCGAAGACGACATTGTGGATGGCGCCGATCCGTGCGCACGCGAGCATCGCTGCGACCGTCTCGGGCAGCATCGGCAGGTAGATGCCCACCACGTCGCCCTTGCCGACGCCGAGACCCTTCAGGACGTTCGCGAAGCGCTGGGTCGAGTCCAAGAGCTCGGCGTAGGTGACGGCCTTGCGTCCTTCGGCGCCCAGGTCGTCGGCGTTCTCGGCCTCCCAGTGGATCGCGACTCGGTCGCCGCGCCCGGCCTCGACGTGGCGGTCGAGGCAGTTGGCCGAGGCGTTGAGCTTGCCGCCGATGAACCACCTTGCGAACGGTGGGTCGGACCAGTCCAGGATCTCGTCCCACGGCTCGATCCAATCCAGCTTCTCGGCCCAGCTGGCCCACCAGGTCTCGGGGTCGGCATCGGCGCGGTCGTAGATGCCCGGGTCGGAGGCATTGGCCTCGGCGGCAAACTCCGGCGGTGGCTCGAAGGTCTGCTCGGTCTCCAACAGCACCTCGAGCTCGGAGCTCTGGGCGGTTTGATCGGCCATCTCTCCTCCTCGATCGACTGTCGACAACCTATCTACCCTCAAGCCAGCAACGCCATGCGTCCCTGGGTCTACCATCGGTCGAGACCCAGCCCAGCGAGATCGAGGAGACGACGAGATGTCCCACCACACCCACCGCCCGCTGGACGGCAAGCGTGCCGCGGTGATGATCGGCCCGCTGTTCGAGGACACGGAGGCGACCTACCCCTACTACCGGCTTCAGGAGGCTGGAGCCGAGGTCGAGCTGATCGGCCTCGAAGGGGGAGCGACGGTGACCGGAAAGCACGGCCAGCCGCTCGTCACCGACCGCGCCGCCTCCGACGCGTCCGCCGACGAGCTCGACGTGCTGGTGATCGCAGGCGGGTTCGGTCCCGACAAGCTGCGGATCGACGAGGGGGTCAAGTCGCTGGTGCGGGCGATGCACGACCGGGGCAAGCCGATCGCGTTCATCTGCCACGCGGGCTGGGTTCCGATCTCGGCCGGGATCCTGGAGGGCAGGCGCGCCACCTCGGTGTCCGCGATCGCAGACGACATGCGGAACGCCGGCGCCGAGTGGGAGGACGCAGAAGTCGTCGTCGACGGCAACCTGGTCTCCTCGCGGCGTCCGCCGGATCTGCCTGCGTTCATGCGCGAGCTGATCGGAGTGGCCGAGCGCAGCGAGGCGCCGGTCGCCGCCTAGGCGCAGACGTGGCGCGGCTCACCGACTACCGCTTCGGCCACGTTCGCGTCGACGGTGTCGAGCACACCAAGGACGTGATCGTGCTCCCGGACCGCGTGGTCGACAACTGGTGGCGGCGTAGCGGCCACTCGCTCGTCATGGAGGACCTCAACGAGGTGCTCGAGGAGCTGCCGGAGCGACTCGTCGTCGGCTGCGGAGCCGACGGACGCCTGCATCCAGACCCCGGAGTGGCGGCGGCGCTCGCTCAGCGCGGCGTGGAGATGGAGGCGCTGCCGACGGCCGAGGCGGTCGAGCGCTACTCGGAGCTCGAGGCAACGAACCCCGCCGCCGTGGCGGCGGCGCTTCACCTGACCTGCTGACGCACTGCCTGGCTAGTCCCGATTAGCGCGTCGGCACCCGGCGTCGCCTACGCTTCGCGGGGTGATCCGGCGGCCGGGGACCAAGGCAGAGCAGGCCAAGGACGTGCCGGACCGGAACGCCCGGTTGCTCGTGGCGGCCATGGCTTCGGTGGCTGCGGTCGCGGCGGCGCTGCCGGTGGCGGGACAAGGCGCCTCGGCAACAACCGGAGACGATGCGCACGAGATCGTCTCCAAGGTGGTGCGCCAAAGTCCCGCGGCGGTTCGCGATTACTGGACCGCCAGGAGAATGCGCTGGGCAGAGCCGGTGCCGCTACGCCGCCTGGCCTCGCCGGCGCCGCCGACTCCGGTCGCGCCCGAGCCGCGCGGCGAGCCCAAGCTCGTGCTGCCGAGCGCCCCGGGGGTGCCCAAGACGCGCTCCGGCATCCTCGACGGGCGGCTCGGCGATGCAGCCGGCCCGCAGACGCGGGCGGCGGTGGACATGGGCGCCAACAACAGGGGGTTTCCCCAGCGCGTGCACGGCAAGGTCTTCATGACCCAGGGCGTCACGGACTACTTCTGTTCCGGGACCGTTGTGCGCTCGCCGGGCCACGTGCTCGTGTGGACGGCGGGACACTGCGTTCACGGCGCCGACATCGGTGAAGGCTTCTCGACGAACTTCGAGTTCGTTCCCGGCTACCGCGACGGCCAGAAGCCGTTCGGGGAGTGGACTGCGACAACCCTGCAAACCAGCAGCGGGTGGCAAAACAGTGCGGATTTCAGATTCGATCTCGGCGCCGTCACTCTGGCCCGCCACGGCGACGGGCGCGGGATCCAGGATGAGGTCGGGTCCAGGGGCATCGCGTTCAACCAGCCGCGCAACCAGCCGTACAGCGCATTTGGCTACCCGGCGCAGAGCCCGTTCAACGGCCAGCGACTGTTTCGCTGCGACTCGTCGTATCTGGGGGCCGACTCGTTGGGCACACCGGCGCCGATGAGAATCGCATGCGACATGACCGCCGGCTCGAGCGGAGGCGGTTGGGTGGCGCAGGGCCAGTTCGTCGCCTCGGTGACGAGCTATGGCTACGCACCCGACGTCGATTGTCCAGCCGGCCTGTTCAACAGGTGCCTGTACGGCTCGTACCAGGGCAATGTCGCCAAGAACCTCTACAAGCAGGTCCGCGGCAGGAAGCGCAAGTGCGCCGGCGAGGAGGTCACGAACCTCGGGGGCAGCCGGGGCGACGACTTCGACGGAACCTCACGGCGAGACGCCTTCAAGTTGCGTGGCGGGCCGGACACCGGCCACAGCGGTGCGGGCCGGGATCGCCTCTGCGGAGGCAAGGGCAAGGACCTCCTTATAGGCGGGCCCGGGCACGACGTCTGCAACGGCGGCAAGGGGCCCGACCGCGCCCGCGGCTGCGAGGAGCGGCGGAAGATCCCCTAAGGCCGGAGGCGCGCCCGCCGAACGTCGGCTAACGGGACACTATGGGCCGCAATCCACCGCTCGGCGGAGGCGGGCGCCGGCGAGCACCAAGCCGAGACCGATGAGCGCCAGGGGCAGCGCGACGAGGCCCGTCGCCGGGAGCTTCGTCCCGGTGCCAGCCGCGTCGGGCGCGGCGACGGCGGCTGCCTCGGAGCCGGGCGCAGGCGCATCCGCTGGGCTGCCGCCGCCGTCCTCGCCTCCGCTCGCTGCGGCGAGCACCCTCACCGTCCCGCTCATGCCGGGATGCAGCGTGCACACGTAGGGGAAGGTGCCGGCTTCGGAGAAGGTCGCCGACGCGCTGGAGCCAACCGCGACCTCGCCCGTGTCGAAGCCATCTCCCGTCGCGGTGTGCGGCTCGTCGGGGCCGCTGTTGGTCCAGGTCACGGTGTCGCCCTCATTGATCGTGAGCGTCGCCGGCGAGAAGCTGAAGTCGGCCATCGTCACCGCGGTGCCGCCCGCGGCGGCCGCGGCCGCTCCGGTGGGCGCCGGGCTCGGTTCGGGCACGGGCTGCGGCGCTGGGG
>JBKPDQ010000107.1:0-14067 GCA_046728015.1 Actinomycetota bacterium | reverse complement strand
AATGGCTGATGAGGATGAGAAGGCTCGAGTCCACTCGAGCCTTCTCCCTCACTTTGGCCAGGCGCCTCCCGGATTCTTTCGAGGCCTCGAAACGGCGGCCGGCCCCTAGCTCTTCCTCGCGTCTACGACGCGGTCGAGGTCCTCGCGGTCCAGCACGATCTTACGGAGCGTGCCCCTGGCCGGCAGGGAATGCGGACCCGCGGCAGCGCGCCGCTGGCGATCAGCTCCCGGATGGTGCGGCCCGACAGGCCCAGGTACGCGGCCGCGCCGGCGAGGTCGAGGAGCCGCGGCGGGCACACGACGGGCACAGGGGCCTCGCGGACCCGCATGGATACTGGGCCCGTGGCCGGAGCGTTGGCCTGCGGGACCCCAGCGCCGCCCGGGGAGATGGCGACGACCGCGGGCGGCACGCCATCGGGGAGTCCTGCGCCCCCTGGGGCCTCCTGGGGGGCTTTGCGGGGCCGGCCGGGCGGCTTCCGAAGTCGCACGGCGGCCGCGGCCAGCGGGCGAGAGTCCGGGATCACGGGCCGCCTCCCCGAAGGTTCAGGCCCGCTGGGGACCCGGCCAGAGCCTGTGACCCGCCTCGGGGTTTACGGGGAGCGTCTCTAGTCTCTAAAGTCACTACTGTCACTGAGAGAGAGCGAGAGAACTGTCGAGAGACAGGGTGACAATGGTGACGATAGCGACGGGCGCGCCGTTCACCGCGTTCGCTCCCAGATGACGGCCTTCCCGACGTGCTCGACCAGGATGTCCCCCCGATCGACGAGGGTGGCCTCGAGCAGCTGGAACACGGCCGGGGTGGTGGCGCCGAGAATGGACAGGTGCGGCCGGTCGACCTGGTCGGCGTCGTCGACCACGTCGCCGCCCTTGACCCGTTTGGAGTGCCGCTGCAGACGGTAGCGCTCGGGGCCGGCGTAGAGGGAGAGCAACGCCTCCCGGAGCCCGCTCATGTACTTGGCGTGGTGGAGCTTGTCGAGGAGACCGCCGAACTCGTCAAGGTACCAGACGGTCCCGTCGTTGGGGTGGGCGGCGAGCTCCTCGATGAAGCCCTCGGGGGAGACGAGGTCTGGCAGCCGATGCCGCGGCAGGGCGCGGTGGACGAGGTCCTGGGCGATGTCGACGCTGGTCGACTTACGGGAGCGCGTGCTCTCCGCTATCAGGAGCGCGTACAGGTTGGCGGGCAATCCGCGCGGGTAGGGCCCGAGCCGGGCCCGGAGGCCGGGGATGGCGGCGGCGAGCCCGACGAGGGCGGCGGCCTCGTGGAAATCGTGGGCGGCGTCGGTGCGCTCGCTGGCGTAGCGGATGACGCGGGACACGAAGTGTTCGGCGTCAAAGGCTGGGTCAAAGGCATAGGCGGGGGCCCCGGGCGCGGCGTCGCTGGCAAACTCGTCCTTCCGTGGTAGGGCCTCGAACTGCTCCCGCGTCATGCCGCGCGCGGCGAGGTCGTCGAAGCCGACCTTGTCTGTCATAGGGCGGCGGCGAGCGCAGGGGGCGCGGCGGGCAGGAGCACGATCCGCGGCCGGGCCCCGCGCTCGGCCAAGGCGTGGCCGAGCAGCTCGATCCCACGGGCCGCGTCGCGGTTGGACTGTACGTCGCTGTCCGGGACGATCTCAACCACGCGGCTGCCGAGGGGGATGAGTTCGCAGTCTGGCAGGAGCTCCCGCGAGCCTTTGGCGTGCCAAGCCTGGACACCGGCGAAGCCCACGGCGGCGAATCCGAGCTGAGCGGCCGCGAGGGATTTCTTCGCTCCTTCGATCAACCAGAGCGGCTGATCACTGCTGCCGATTACCTCCGCCAGACCCTGGAGGGGGAAGAAGAGGCGCGGCGGGGTGCCCTTCGGTTGCCCGTATTTGATCGTGCCGCGCGTCTCCTGCCCGTTCTTGTCGCGCGGTTTGAACGGTGGGAACAGGCGGAGCACCACGTGGTCCATCCACGGCCAGGCGGGTCGGCCTGCGCGCTCGAGCATGACGCCGAGCGGATCGGGATACGGGAGGATATAGGCTGAACAGATCCGCGGCGAGTCCCAGCCGAGGAGCGGCCTGATCATGCTCGGTGGCACCGACCGGAAGCCATGGGCGCGGATGGTCTCCGCCGTCATCGACTTCTCAAGATCTGCCCAGTGATCCGCCGCCAGCGCACCCGCGTAGATCGGGCTCATCAACAGGCGCAAGGTCTTCAGGGGGTCCGGCATCGTTCATCCTCGTGCGTGCACGTGCCCGCGCCGCCGTCACGAGATTGGCAGCCTCCGCCCTTTTCAGTAGGGACAGAGGGCCGGCCGGGTCATGGCCCGAGCTCTAGCCGTTCGACCCTGATTCGGGCGGCGTCCAGCCTCAGAGACCGGGCACGTGCCCAAGGAAGATGAAGCGCGGCCTCTGCCTCGCGAAGATGGGCGAGAGCTCGAAGCCGGGCTAGTGCGAGCCCTCGAGGGCGGCACCCCCGGTGCGGGTGCCGGCAGCTGTGGTACGTTGAACTTCGCATGCTGTCCTCCTCCGGGCCTCGGCCGGGCTGGCTTGGGCGGCCACACGACCCGGCCGGGTCCCGTCTTGAGTTACCTGTTCAGCGGTGAATCTACGTCGTCGTCCGCATCGTTCCCCGACCCTGGATAAGGCGGCAGTCGCCGAATGATCTCCTCCAGTTGCTCGCGCGGGACGAGAACCCGCGAGCCCAGCCGCCGCGCCGGGATCACCCCCTGTCGGATCAGGCGCCACGTGGCGGCATCGTCGCAGCCGACCAAGATGCCGGCCTCGTGGACCGTCAGGAGCAGAGGCCGCAGTGGCGGGAGGTCAATGGTGGGCGGGGGGATCTCGGCCATGGGGGACTGATACCAAGCGCCGGCCCCCGTGACGTCATCGTGTTGGTTTTCGGTTTACAGCGGCAGAACGTGAAACGAGGCGCGGACTTAGAGAGGGAACTTCAGGGGGTCACTACAGCGGCCAATAAGTCCCTCGTGGCTTCTGCACGGACTCGGTGGAACGGGTGGGGAACAGCATGCCCACGAGCCAGTCATTCTCCTCCGGCGTAAGCCTATGCAGGGATAGCCCAAGCCGGCGGAACCGCTTCGCGAATCCTATTCGGGTCTTCGGCAGATCGATTGAATGCCGCTCCTTCACGTACTGGTAGAACGCATCGCGAGACGGGAAGGACACGCCCGCGCGCCTAGCGTCGCGAAGGATCCTTGCCAGTTCTGTGTGATGCTCGAGATCGTCGGCCGTCAGCCAGCGCCGAACGGGGCGGCCCTCGGCGGCCTCGCGCTCCCAGTCCGGAGGCAGTGAGGCCTTCGGCCCAAGGGCTAGGTACGCGCGGAAGAGCGCGCGGGCACCTGCCCCACGGTGTAACTTGGCCCGGCGCAAGCTCTCGTCGACATCGCCGCTGAACCATCGGCAGACCAGATTGATCAAGACGCGCGCATCATCCCGGAGCCCCGCCCCCCATGCTTGGAGACACAGGGTGTTGAACGCCGCGCGCGCTCGTCGGAGGACGTGTGGCCAGTCCTCGCCCATGCTGCCGTCGGCGAGGGCTTCGCGTACCCCCTGGGCGACCTCGACATACGTCGCCCCTTGCTTATCAAGCTCTCCGAGGAGGGTGATCTGCCGTTCGCGGCGCGCCCGGCGGTGCGGCGCCGTTGGGCGCGTTCGGGTCGAGTTTCGCAGAGACACGGCTCCTCCTCGTGAGAGCCGCGGGCGGCGGCCGCGAGGAACGGCCATCATCACCATCGGCCCTTGGGTCCACGTTCTGACCGCGTTGGGGCAGATTCTAGCCCAGCCGCCATTTGGCGAGAATGTCTCTCACCGGCTCGGCGCGCTACCGCGTGTGGGGCCGCACCGGAGCCCCATCCATTCGGATGTACCCTCTTACAGAAACTTCCCCGCCTTTTACAGAAACGTCCCCGCCTTCGCTATGCGGAGTTGCGGAGACCGACGCGATACTCCCTACGCCTCCCTTCCGGGGCCCGATTCTGAGGGCGGCCCCCAGCTCTGTTGCTTGCGCTGTCTCGCTTGACGTAGCCTCGGCGGATGAGCGCGGGTCGGAAGAACCCTCATGCCGTGGCCCTCGGGCGGCGGGCAACCGCGCCGTCCCGCCCCAGAGCCGGGGGGAGCCATCACGTCTCGTAGAAGTCACCTGTCGGGACGGCCAGATCATGCGTGTAGACGGAAGCTTTCATGCCGCGTACCGAAGGCTTGAAGAACGAATGAAGGCGCTCGCCGAGACCGACGGCGATGTCTTCCTGCCAAACCCCGAACCAGAAGGTCCCGTCCAGTACGTTCTGATATGCATGGAGCCGTCCCTCGACCGGTGGGCCCGATCGGCAGAGATGGCACGGTCGAGAGTAGAGGCGGGGTTCAGAAACTTTCTGTTCTCGATTGCGGATTTTATCCTCCACCTTTGTAGTCGACGTACCTTTGTGGGCCCGCGGAGCGATACCACATTACCGATTTGTCCAAGGGCGCGATGCTGGTCAATCGCGCGGCCCGCGCGAGGGCCGTGCGGTATGACCGGTGGTACTCATTGCTGCAGGAGGAGATTGAGCTCGTCGCCGCGCCAAGGCAGGCATCGTTGCCGTTGGAAAGGTTGTTGCGCAGCATTTGGAGCGACGAGGGTTCGACGACCCTTCACACAGGTCGTTCACTACTCCGGACAAGCTGCACGCACACGAAGCGCAGCGGTCGTAGGTCGCGAGGAGAGCTTTCAGGCCTTCATCGGTTCAGTCTCCCTCGCAGATGTGGTCGCCACGGCGGAGCGCGTCCTGAGGGTGGCACACGTGCCTGCCGACATCCGCGCCGAGACGCTGTCACGATTAGAGAGGAGTCAACTTACCACCTCCCGTCAGCAGCTCATCTTCAACTACAAGGTGGCCTTCGAATCGATGCGATTGTGAGGCCCAGTTACACCAGGAGCGAAGCGTCTGACCACGGGCGCGCCGTCCAACGACCGCCGGCCGCGGGTGTTCGGCGACCTCGGCAACCCTCGATCAATGACGCCGGGAGGGGAGCACGGCCGCAGAGTCCGGCCTGCTCACATGCGATGGCGTGCGGATCTCTAGTCGAGGTACTTGATGACCACGAACTTGGCCACGTTGCGGCGCAGGGGCACCGCCACCGACGACCCATAGGTCGACACCGTCCCCCCGAAGGCGAACGCGGTGCCGCCGCCCGTCATGTAAGTGCCGGCCACCTGAGAGTGGCTGTTGAGCTGGATGAGGGCATCCCCGCCGGCTTCACGCGCGCGCTTCACCATGTCCCCCCCGAGCCGCGCCATGGGAATCGGGCCTCCCGGACGCGCGTCATCGATGATGCCAAGGACCGTGAACTTCCGCGGAGGATCCCCGTTGTCCCAGAGCTCCATCCCGTTCACCATCACTTTCGTGCCGCCATGTCCTTCAAGCACGTTGGTCTTCGCTTCCCAGACCTTGTACTCGGTGGTGGCACAGGCCGTCAGGAGCAGGAGCGCCGCCGCGCAGAGACCGATCGCCATCACCCTCGCCGCTGCCCGCTGCTGCCACCGTCGCATCGCCTGCTCCCCCTCGGCCTGAGGCGCCCTCACGTCAGCGCCACCGGCCGCCGGCAAGAAGAGCAGCCTCTGTGCCAGACGCGGTGCATCAATGCTTAAGCAGACTTGCAGGCATAGGCGGCCGCGCCCGCAGATGGGTCGCCTCGGGAGGCCTCAATTTCTGGAGGGGGCGGCTCGCGACCTTGTTGCCAGATCGGTTTAGCTTGACGCGGTGGGACGCCACCAGTAAAATCTGGACCCATGAGCCCACGACGAAAGAATCCGCATGCCGTCGCCCTCGGGCGCCGCGGCGGCAAGATCGGCGGCAAGCGCCGCCTGGAAACGCTCACGCCGGAGCGGCGCCGCGAGATCGCCCAGCTGGCCGCCCGGGCCCGGTGGCAGCCGCGCCGGCCCGCCTCCTAGAGCCTGGACCATGAACGCATGACGCGCGGGCGCGTCGCGCTCCTGCTCGCAGTCGGCCTCCTCGCCGCGCCGCTCGCCGCCGAAGCGCAGGAGTATAAGGCGGGGAAGACAGCGCGGATCGGGCGGTTGTCGCCCCTCTCTGCCGAAGCCGACGTGCCCAATCTCCTGGCGTTTAGGAAGGGGCTGCGCGATCTAGGCTGGGTCGAGGGGCGGGATTTCGCCATTGAAGCTCGGTTCGCGGACGGCAAGGCTGAGCGGCTCCCGGAGCTTGCGGCGCAGCTCGTCCGCGAGCGGGTAGATATCATCCTCGTCGGGTCCACCCAGGGAGCCCTTGCCGCGAAGAGAGCGAGCAGCACGATTCCTATCGTGATGGTGACCACGGGGGACCCGGCCGGAGGCGGGCTCATCGCCAGCCTGGCGCGGCCCGGCGCGAACGTCACCGGAGTGACGGCGCTTGGCCAAGCCTTGAGCGTGAAGCGGCTTGAGTTGCTCAAGGAAGCCGTGCCAAGAGTATCGCGCGTGGCTGTCCTCACGAATCCGACCTCGCCATACACGGGGCCGTTTCTGAGAGAGCGAGAGAGCGCAGCCCGTACACTGGCGATCCAGCTGCAAGTGCTGGAGGTTCAGGACCCCACCGAATTCGAGCAGGCTTTCGCAGCGATGGCAGGGGAACGCGCCGAGGCTCTCACGGTGTTGACGGACGTCATGTTCATCAGCCATCGAAGGCGGATCGTGGAGTTGGCGGCCAAGCGTCGACTGCCGGCCATGTATGGCGAGCGTGAGTTCGTGGCCGCAGGTGGCTTGATGTTTTATGGCGCCAGTCTTGTCGACATGTACAATCGCGCCGGGGTTTATGTCGACAAGATCCTCAAAGGTGCTCGCCCTGGCGACTTGCCCGTCGAGCAACCCACGAAGTACGATCTGGTCATCAACCTCAAGACGGCCAAAGCGCTCGGCCTCACGATCCCCCCGTCGCTCTTGCTGCGGGCGGATCAGATCATCGAGTGAGCATCTGCGTCGTTGATCGTCGCCAACGCCGCCGGTAGTTGCCCCGACTCTGCAGCCCATTTCGAACTCGACCCGGCCGGCGCCGCCAGCGCCGAGCCGCCCACTCACGCCGGATCGAGGCCCGACCGTTGCTGGCGATGTTCGTGCGGGGACTCGAGGAGTGGCCCGGCCGGGTCGTAGATCCCGACCCTATCGCGGCGCGCCTGCTCGTTAAGCTAAAGTTAACTAACCCGCGCGCCCTCGTCATTGTTGAAGCGCTACACGACCTGACCGCGAGGGAGGGGCCAGCCGGCCGACGGGTGAGCCGTAGTGGGAATCGGGTCCGGTATACGCACGCGCCGGGCGCGGGGAAACCCAGCGGCATCCACTTCATTCCGCCGCCTCCGTGAATACTGCCCCTCAAAGAGAACGTCGCAACCGAATTGCGCCACGCGGAAAGAGTCCGATGGAAGTCCCCCCTGGTTCGGGCGCGCCTGTCCCTCGGGCTGGTGGCCACGTTCCCGGGCCTCCTTGCCGTCCTGCATTGCCTCGAGCCAGAGTTCAACTCTGGACACCTCATCAGCGAATACCAGCTGGGCAGCCACGGCTGGCTGATGTCGCTGGGGTTCTGCAGCTTCGGCATTGGCGCGATGCTCCTCGCGCAGGTCATCCCGACCCGAAGCGGACGTCTGGGTCGACGAGGCCTGTGGCTTATCGGGGTGGCGCTCTTCGCTGGGGGGCTGTTTCCGCCGCTTGCGACGAGGCCGGTCGTCGCCTACGTGCATGGGGTATCCGGGCTGGTGGTCATCCTTGCCTCACCCGTCGTGTTCTTGCTGGCGAGCAGGAGCCTGGCGCATGAACCGGCATGGTCGGGGACTTCTCGCTACCTACGATGGGCGACCGCTCTGGCGTGGATCGGCGTGCTTTCCTTCTTGGGCTCCACGGTTGTATTCACCGGCCCCGCCGCGGGAGATGCGGCTATGGGCCTCGACCCAGTCATCAGCATCACCAACCGTTTAATGATCGCGACGTATTGTCTGTGGTTTGCGGTCGCCGCATGGGGACCAGCGCGGCGCGCATCCTGAGGCGCCCGCTTCGAGGCGATCCCACGGGAAGGGGAGCTGGCCGTGAGGCAGGGCCGCGCCGGACCCGCGCGGCCCTTTCGGACCCCCCCGCCGGATGGCGCCGGAGGGTTCGCGAGTCCCAATGGACAGCCACGCTCGCCTTCGCGCTCCTACGCGGGGGCGTGCCGAGGTAGGGGGTGCACGATGCTGAACGCGAGCGCCTTTGCTAGTTCACTCACGATCCTGACTGGGCTCTTCTACCTCGTGCTCTACCTCCTCGCGGTCGTATGGCACGATGCGTTCCGGTTCGTCTTCAATGCGCAGTTCCTCGGCGCCGACGTCGCGTCCCTTGTGCCGCGGCCGCTCACAGTCCCGGGCTTCGTAGGGACGCTCGTCGGGATCATCGTGTTCGTCTGGGTGTTCGGCTACGTGTGGGCGTGGCTGTACAACGCGATGTCGGGGCACATATAGGGAGATCCTGGAGTGCGGTGATTCGACCACGCGAGACAGCCTCGGAGAGGGCCATGCCGCGACCGTTCGGTGAAACGGGCGGTGCACGAGGGTTCCGTGGGCGCGCCGACCCGCCAGAGCCGCACCGACCCGTCGCTGGGTCACGAGCCCGCGCGCGGTGCCATCTGCAGGTCCCGCTCGAGCACCTGGAGCGCATCCGTCGACGCCCGGTTGAGATGCATCCGGATCAGGGATAGCAGGAGCAGGCGCTCGATGTCCTGATCCGGCACCGGCGAGTCTGGCGTGTCGGAGCGGGGCGGTCTCATGGTGCCCCCGGCCGCTGCGCTTGCTGCCAGTTCCAGAGCGCCTGGACGTGGAGGAACGTGGCGAACAACTCCACCTGCTCCTCCGGCGAGATCAGGCGGATCTCGGGCTCGGGATCGGTCTCGCTCTTGGGGAGTCGCACCACAGCCGCCCACACGCCCGGTGGGGCGTGTTCCATCTCTCGGAGCGCGGCGACATACGCGGCCACCTGGAGCCGGGCCTCGTCGTAGATCGCCTTGCCGGTCTTGATATCGCCCACGACGTACACCGGCCCCGCGTGGCCGGGCAGGGTGATCTCCGCGAGGAAGTCGAGAGTGCCCGCGAAGCGATGCGTGGTTGACCACACCACCTGCTCGATCGCCAGCGGCCGGAGCTTCACGCTGGCCTGCCAGTCCTGCCACACCATGAAGGCCCACAAGGCCTTGTCCGAGATCCGGGGCTCCGGCCCGACCACTTCACCGCGCTCGCGGCGCAAGGTCCACTCGATATAGCCATGGGTCTGGGAGCCGATCTCCGCCGCCTTCGCGAGCTCGCGCTGGTGGGCCTTCTCCTTGCCGAGCCGGGTCTGAAGCGTCGCCAGATAGGCGAGCCGAGACATCCTCGGAGCGCCCAGGGGCAGATCCTCGTGAAGATTGGCGGCCGCCTCCATGACAAGCGCCCGCTCCTGATTGGCGGCCCAGCTGATCAGGGCGAGCTTGCCGATGGCGGACAGGATGCTGGTCACGCTGTCGTAGGCCTCGTCCGTGCCGGGGATCCGATAGCGCCGCGAGGTCCGGCCGTACCCCTGGTCGACGCTCACGCGCGTCGGCGCGTTAGAAGGCAACGGCATCGGCATCGTCCTTCGCCCCCGTTCCGTTCGTCGGGGCCGACTCGCGGTGGCACACGCGCACGTAGTCCTCGCTCGGCCGGAGCTTCGTCATGCCGCGCCCGAGCGGGACCACGGCCTGCACGTTCGCGAAGAGCCCGCCCCGGTCGGTCAGCACGTGCACGAGCTGGAGCTGGCAGCTCACGCCGAGGAGCCGTTCCAGGTCGAACCCCTCGAGCTCCTGCGGGGTGAACTTCCGCCCCCGCCAGGCCTCGAGCATCGGACGGAGGTTGCCCTTCTCGTTTAGGGTCAGGGTGTAGCGCTTCGACACGAGGAAGGAGCGACCCGTCTCCTCGTTCGCGAGATCGAGCTCCCACCGGAGCTCCACCGTGGGCTTGGCGCCCCAGGGCCCCTCCACGAGGCCGAGGTCGACGACGTCGACGCACACGACCTGATGCAGGCCCTCGGGCACCGGCGTGAACGCCTTTTTGTTGTCTCTGACCATGATCGGCATTGCCGTGATCCCTTCTCGCCTCCCGCCACATGATGGCGGGAGGGTGTCGTGTTTGTTCCGTCAGTTCATGCGCCGATCAGGCGCATGGTCTCCACCCAGAGCACGATGCTGGCTCCCGCGAGCCCCAGGAGCCCGGCGGCGCCGAGTACGCCCAGCAGTGCGGCGACCATCCGCATCAGCGCTCTTCCGCACCCCGACAGGCGCGGCAGACCTCGTCGTCGATGATCGAGGTCTCCACCCGCGGGCCGTGCGACCCGCACCACTCGCAGTAGGGGCACTCACACGCAGTCGGCCAATACCAGCGGTCGCTCCGGTCGACCATCGGGAGCTCGCAGTCCGGGCAGAGCTCGATCCGCTCGTACTGCTCCGCCTCCCACTGGCGCTGCTCGGCGCTCTTCATGCCGCCCCCCGCGGGCGCCGCCGGCGCAGCCGCTGCGCGGCCACCAAGCGCCGGGCCTGGAAATCCGCGCCGCGCGCCGACCCGCGCTCGCTGAGCACGAGAAGCTCGGCCAGGCACCCGCGGCAGATGCCGGCGCCGACGCCGTGGCCACAGGCCAGATCGCTGAGGCGATCCATCACAGCGCACCAGCACTGCTCGCCTTGGCAAATGGCGCAGCCCGCACGGCTGCCGAGGCGCGCCTGGGCCCGCTCGCGGCTCGTCATCTTCATGTAGCGGCGGGTCGCCGCCGCGAGCGCCTCCGGCTCGGGCTCCCGTTCCGGCTCGGCCTCGTCCGGCTCCTCACGCTCGCTCAGCCGCGCCTCGTCGTCGGGACGCGGGTCGTAGTCGTAGATCGTCTCGCCCCGGTACCCGGACATCCGTCGGTTCTCGTCTGCCGTCCAGCCGTTCATTGCCTACCTGTCCTCTCCATCCCCGGGGCGCCCTCACGTCAGCGCCGCCCCTTGCCCACTGAACAGAGCAAGAGATGTGCCATGCTCAACGTTGCGCATATGCGAAACGTTAGGCATTTATGACGTGGCCCAGCGGGCGGCGGGCAGCCCATCCCACAAAATCCGAGGCCGGTCTCCAAGAAGCAGGGGCAATCTGCTTGACGTTGCGCATACCGATTGCCTAGACTGCGCGCATGGGCCGGAAGAAGCGCGCCATTACCGCGTCGGAGATGGGCAAGCGGTCGGCGAAAGCCCGGATGAAGAAGATCCCGCCCGATGTCCGCTCCGCGCTCGCTCGGCAGGCCGCCCGGGCCCGCTGGGCGAAGGCGAAGCGGAAGAAGAACGCGAAGGACTAACGGCGAGGAGACGCGCCGATGAAACCCTCTTCAGGCTCGGCTACTGGATCTCGTCGCCGTGCGGGTCAGGCGCGGCGTCGGCGCAGGCGCCAACCAGGCCCCGGAGGACGCGCGGCACGGCGGCTGCGGAGAGCACGACGCCCGGCTCCCGTGTGGGGGCCGCTCCTCGAGGGCCTGCTCCTGCTCGAGCAGAAGCACCCGGAGCGGTTCATGCAAGCCTGCCGGAGTGTCGCCTTCTACCTTTCTGGCCTCGACGCCCGCCGCCTCCAGCGCCAGCTCTTCACGCTGAAGCCTGACCCCGCGATGGCGGCGGAGCGGCGGTGAAGCGGGGATCCTGGGCGGCCCCGCGGGCCGCTGAGAGGCCAATCGAGATCCCCGCCGACCAGCTGTCCGCACCGCGGGGTCAGGTACACGATGTCTCCTCCTCGCCCACGTCGGTATCCTCGACGATCGCCGCCTCGCTGCGGGCGGGCTCATTGCTCCTCCTCGCGCTCAGGTCTTGCAGGGGGAGGTCGTTGACGCCGTAATCCTGCATGAGCTGATCGAAGAGGCAGAGTGGGAACAGGGTTCGTGGCCGTCCTGGCAGGGAGGCTTTGGGGGGCGGCCTCCGTTTTCCACACGACCGGGACACCGCCCAGGGGGAGTTCGGAGCCATGACGCGAGCGCTCATTCGTCCTGAGCTTCTGTACGCGTGGCACGGGCAGTCACTGCTCATCGCTAGCAACCGGGGCGAATGCGGGTCTGACGACACCCTATCTGGCTACTATTTCCGGGAGGCACGCTTTCTCCGCACGCTCCGCTTGGAAGTGGACGGGCAACGACCCTGGTTATGTGAAGCGGCGGCGGAGGAGCCCGCCGCTCTCCGGTTCAATTACATCCACCCCGAGCTGACGCAGTTCGGCGGTGGCGGCACCGGGCAGTCACAGGATGACGTGACGACGGACGAACACGGGATCCCACATCGGGCGCTCGACGTCGACCTCCGGTACCGCGTCCGCCTCGCGTCATTGGAGGCGACGCTCGATGTGACGAATCGCTCCGGACGTACGATCGATGTTGAGGTCGCCTGGGTGCTGGACGCCGACTTCGCCGACATCCAGGAGGCGCAATCTGGCAAGAGGCAGCAGGAGGCCCACGTCGACGTCACGGGTAACACCTGCGAGGTCTACTTCGCCTACCGCCATCCGGAGCTCGCGTATCGCACCCGCGCAAGGATCAGCAGACCGGGAGCTTGGAGAACCGCCGAGCGCCGGCTGGCGGCCAGACTCCCACTCGCCCCGCGGGAGGTTGCGTCCCTTGCGCTAGTCATCGAGCCCGGTGACTACCAGTCAATGCTCACGGCCGATGACATAGCGACCCGGGAGCGCCGGTGGCGGACGTGGCGCGACGGCCTCACTCGGATCTCCACGCCGGGAAACGCTCTCGCCGAGGACGTCATTCGTCGGAATGTTCGGGACGTCGCCTCGTTTCCGCTGCTTCAGGGCGCGGAAGACGAGTGGCTTGCCTTCCAGGCCGGGATGCCCGTCTACCCGGCGCTCTTTGGCCGGGACACGCTCACGGCCGGGTGGCAGGCGGCATTCCTCGATGGCGGAGCGTCGCTGGACGCGAGCCTCACGCGACTCGGACGGCTACAGAGTGACCGCGTCTGCGGGTGGCGCGATGAGGAGCCGGGGCGGATTCCATATCAGGTGCGCCAGGGCCCACTGGCGCGGCTCGACCTCAACCCGTACGCCGCCTACTATGCGGACTTCGCGAGCCCGCTCATGTTCGTCATCTCGCTGGCTCACCTGTACGCGTGGACCGGCGACAAGACGCGGCTGGCCCGGCATTGGGACACCGCACGGCGCATCCTCGATTGGGCTCGCGAGTATGGCGATCATGATCGCGACGGCTACCTCGAGTACCTGACGAAGTCGAGCAAGGGGACCAAAAACCAGGGATGGAAGGACAGCGGCAACGCCATCCTCTATGAAGACGGCTCGCCGGTCCCGCCGCCGATCGCGACATGCGAGCTCCAGGGTATTGGTTTGCGGCCCAGCAACTCATGGCGGTGCTGAGCTGGGTCAGGGGCGAGCATGACACGCGAGGGCGTACTGGCGCGCCGCCCTGGAACTCAAGGACCGCTTCAACCGGGACTGGTGGGTCGACGAGGAGCGCTGCGTTGCGCTGGCGATGGATCCGGACAAGCGACTGGTGCGCGCGGTGACTTCCAACGCCGGACACTGCATGGCCGCCGGCATCGTCGCCGACAAGCACCTGCCGTCACTCGTCGGTCGGATGTTCGCGCCAGACATGTTCAGCGGGTGGGGCATCCGCACCCTCTCGAGCCAGGACAGATCGTACAACCCGCTCGAGTACCACCTCGGGAGTGTATGGGCTGTCGAGAGCGCGACGATCGTGTTCGGCCTACGCCGATTTCGGGTTCGACACGCGCGCGCTGGAGCTCTCGCGAGCCCTGTTCGATCTCGCCGCGCTCTATCCCGAGTACCGGATCCCGGAGTGCGTGGGCGGCTATGCCCGCGGTGAGCGACCGGTACCTGAGCATACGCGCGCGCCAACGCACCCCAGCTCTGGAACGCGAGCGGCTTCGGACTCCTTGTCCACTCCATCGTCGGGCTCCAGCCGGTTGCGCCGCTCGCTCTCCTAGTCCTCGATCCCGTCTTGCCGACGTGGCTGCCGGAGATTATCATCCACGACCTGCGGTTGGCGGGCGCGAGGGCGACGATCCGGTGCTGGCGAGATGAGAACGGCGCTTCCCACGCCGAGGTA
>JBKPDQ010000106.1:0-5023 GCA_046728015.1 Actinomycetota bacterium | reverse complement strand
CCGCCACCACATCGTCGAGCACCGTGGAGACCACGAGGCTACGGCCGTCGGAGGTCGTCGCAATGCGATTGTGAAGTTGCAGCAGGTCGACGCGTTCCAGGCGCAGGCGCCGGAGGCTGGCCTCCAGTGAGCGCGTGATGGCCCCGCCGATGTCGCGAAGATCGTCTGGCTCGACGCGAAATTTGGTTCCGACGAAGACGTTCGGTCGGAGCCGCTGGAGGACCTCACCGAGATTCTCCTCGGACCGGCCGTGGCCATACGCGGCGGCGGTGTCGAAGTAGTTGACGCCCAGCTCCACCGCGCGCGCCACCGCGCGCTCGCGTTCCGCCGGCGTGCCTCGGACGATCAGCCCGCCCACGTCTCCACAGCCGAAGCCCAGCGCAGAGACCCGCAAACCCGTCCGTCCGAGCTGTCGATAATTCATTCAGTCACCTTTCGAGTGAGCGCTTTGCGCGCCCGTCGAACAACGGCGTGGGCAGCATCAGGTCAGCCTGATCTCGGCGAGATACCGGCGCGCCCCGGGGTGGATGAGATCGGGGCGGGCCACCGCCGCTACCGTGTTGGCCGCCGTAGTCTCGCGCGCCTGGTCCAGGCGGGCGGCCAAGATCGGCTCGCCGCGGTGGAGCGCCCAGGCCAGTCGGTAAGCCACGTCATCGGAAAGGGTCGGCCTCGTCATGATGAAGCTCCACGAGCCGACCGACGCGATCTCCGACATCTGCCCCGGGTACGCCCCAGCGGGAACGGTCAGCGACTTTAGGAAGGGATGTTGGACCTGGATGTTCCGGATTCCGGCAGCATCGGGAGTGAGGAAGCGCGCGCCGGCCGGTCCACTCGCCACAGCCACAAAGCCCGGCCATCCCACTCCTCCACCCCACAGCGCGGCAACCCGTCCATCCAGCACCATGGCCGGCCCGTCACCGGCTCGATCCAGGAATACCGCCTGGAAGTCGCGCTGCTGATCGAGCCCGAGCCCGTCGAGCACGTACCGGGCGAGGATCACCAATCCCGAGCCGCGCGCCCCGAAGGCGACCGGCCGACCCTTCAGATCGTCGATCGCGCGATAGGGCCCATCGCCGCGCACGACGAACATGCCAGCCGTCGAGTACATGGCGCTCAGCACGTGCAGGGTCGCCGGCGGCCGGCCGACGCCATTCAACGCCTCGTGGGCCACCTCGCCCTGGACGAGGGCGAGGTCCAGCTCACCGGCCTCCAGCAAGGGGACGTTCTCCGTGCTCCCTTTGGTGTTGCGCGTTTCCACGCGGAGCGAGTCGTCGACCTCGTTGATCACCTCGGCGACCGCGTCGCCGTAGACTGGGAAGCCTCCCCCCGGTGTCGCGGTGCCGAGGACGATAGGCGTGCTCATCTGGGCGGCGTCGCCGCCGGCCGGTACCTCGCGGGAGGCTGGCGCGTCGCGAAGAAGAGCGGGCGCGGCATCCGCCCCACTGGGACCTCGATGAGGGCTGGGCGATCGAGCTTCAAGGCCTCGCGGACGAGAGGACCCACGTCGGTCGGTTGCTTGGCTCGGAGGCCAACCACCCCGAAGGCCTCAGCCAGCTTCACGAAGTCGGGGTTGCGCAGCTCGGCGCCGTAGGTACCGCCCCAGTCTTCATCGAGGTCGCGCGCCACGTTGCCGTAGGCGCCATCGTTGAAGACTACGGCGACGACGTTGATCCCGTACTGGGCAGCCGTGGCCAGCTCCTGCACGTTATACATGAAGCCGCCGTCGCCTGAGAGCGAGAGCACGGAGCGGTCCGGGCGCGCAACCTTGGCCCCGAGCGCCACGGGAAACGCGTAGCCGAGATTCCCTGAATACGACGACGTGAGATAGGTGCGCGGCCGGTAGACCGGCCAGAACGGCCGCGAGTAGTAGCCGATCTGGGTCATGCCGGCCACCACGATGGTCTCCTCCGGAGTTGCCGCGCGCAGGTTCCGGAGAATCGGCGCCTGCGGTTCCTGCCCCGCCATGCTGGCGATCGCCGCGCGCAGCGCCTCGCGCTCGGCCTTGCGGGGCCGGCGCGGCGGGCTCGACGCGCGCAGGCGCTCGAGGAGCGCTTCGAGCGTGGCGCGGGCGTCGCCCACGAGCCCGAAGGTCTTCCCGTGATTGCGCCCGATCTCCTCGGGGTCGATGTCGATCTGCACGACCTGCTGCTCGGACTGGAAGCCGGCGAGGGCACAGCGACTGCCCACGGCGAGGACGAGGTCCGCGGTCTCCATGTACTGCTTCAATTGGCTCTTCGACCAGATGGCGGCACCGAGGGACAGATCGCTGTCATCGTTGACCGCTCCCTTTCCCTCCGCCGACTGGATGACGCCCGCCTGCAAGTACTCGGCGACCGCGGCCAGCGCCTCGTGAGCCCCGGAGAGATTCACGCCGCCGCCCGCGTAGATCACGGGGTTCTGGGCGGCGAGCAGCATCTGAGCCGCGCGGTCGATGTCGGCGCCGGCGGCGGCAGGGCGCACCCAGTGACCGGCCTCGAGCAACTCGACGTCTCCCTCTTCCTCCATCGTCTCCGGTGGCAGCTCGATTTCCACGGGGCGGGGCCGGCCCGTCTTGAGCTGGCGAACCGCCTCGCGGACTGCGGCGGGGATCTCCAAAACGTCGAGGACGCGCCGCCGCCACTTGGTGACGGGCGCCACCGAGTCCAGCTGATCGTTGACCTCGTGCAAGAGCCCGATGTTCTTGCCGATGCTCGCGCGCGGGATCTGTCCCGAGATCATCAGAACGGGCGATGAGGCCGCGTAGGCCGTGCTCAGGCCACCCAGCGTGTTCAAGAGGCCCGGGCCAGGTACGACGAGGGCCACCCCGATGTCACCCCCGGAGCGCGCGTAGCCGTCGGCCATGTAGCTCGTGGCCTGCTCGTGACGGGTCGTGATGAGGCGGATCCCGGGCTCGTCTCGCAGGGCGGCCAGGGTGCCGTAGATCTGTACGCCGGGCAGCCCAAACACCACCCGGACACCTTCACGGTAGAGAGACTTGACGAGGGCTTCGCCACCGGTCATCCGCGCCATGCTGCTCGCTCCTTGACGTTGGTCGTGGGTGTCCCCGCGCTGAAGGGCGCAGCGCCTGAGCGTAGCCTCTCAGGTCGAGCCAGTCAATTTGCCCCGGGCTACACTTGGAGGTCCATCGCCGCGGAGGGAAGCGCCATGCGACATGTCCTGCGCACCAGGGGAAGAACCCGCCATCGGCCCGCGCCTGCGCTTTGGAGTGCCATGAGACGGGCCGTGCGCTGGCTCACCGTGTCGGCCGCCGCCCTGCTGGCCTTGTCCTTGGGCGGCTGCGCGGCCACCACCGTCGCGTCGACACCGGTCAGCCCCTCGGAGTTACCGACGCTCGCCGGCTTCTGGACGGGCTACTTTGTGGGAACGTCGGGCGCTGCGAGCCCCGCCGACATCACCATCCAGCCTGACGGCCGCTACGCCCTCGTGTTCCCGGGGGGTACCACGATGGAGGGGCGCATCAGCGTCACTCACGGTCAACTCGTTCTCAACAACGACTACCTCTCGGGCCCCGCCGTGGACGAGGCGGTAGCGACAGCGACACTGGCGCTGCACCAGAAGGGCAAGCGCCAGCAGCTTGTCGGTTTCGGCGAGAACGACGCGGGTCCCTTCTCCTTCAGCTTTGGCCGCTGACCGCAAGGCTTCTGGCCTTCAGCTTGGCCGCTCACCGCAGGGCTTCTGGCCTTCAGCTTTGGCCACTGACCAAAGGGCTCCGCGCACCGGCGGTGTGAGACCGCGCCAGCTATACTGTGAGGAGCGCCAGAGAAGGACGGGCGATCGCTGGTCACGGCAACGTGGCGAGAGGAAAGTCCGGGCTCCACAGGGCAGGGTGCTGGGTAACACCCAGGGGGGGCGACCCCACGGACAGTGCCACAGAAAGCAAACCGCCGTTCTTCGATGAAGAGCGGTAAGGGTGAAACGGTGAGGTAAGAGCTCACCAGCGGCGCGGGTGACCGCGTCGGCTCGGCAAACCCCACCTGGAGCAAGGCCGAATAGGAGAGCTATCGGGTGGCCCGCCCGCGCTCTCGGGTAAGGCCGCTTGAGGCGCCGGGTAACCGGCGCCCTAGAGAGATGATCGCCGCCCCTCTCGGGGGACAGGACCCGGCTTACAGGCCTTCTCTGGCGCGTTTCTTTAGATTTCCGCCAGTCCCATGACGCTTGACGCCGGGGAGACAGAAGGGCTTCTTTATGTCCCAGGCGGTTCACGCAGCTGCATGATCGGCCGGCGCGCGCCTCGCTCACGTGCGCGTCGCCTCTGGTTGTCGCGACGGACTCGTGACCAAGAAGGTCGCGAATGTCCCGGATGCCGGTGCCGCGCTCGAGGAGCTCGATCGCGTAGCTGTACCCAAACATGTGCGGCTCCACGTGGACCCCGATCCGCCGAGCGGCACGGCGCACCGCCCTGGTGACCGCTCGATAGGTGATCGGCCGGCCGGCCGCCGTGACGAACAGCGCCGCATCGATCCCTGGTTATCCAGGCGATGGAGACGAGTGATGAGGACAGCTCAGGTCTACCAGTTCACGCTGGCCCTCGTCGGAGCGGAGCCACCTGTCTGGAGGCGAATCCAGATACCCGAGAGCTACAGTTTCTGGGACCTGCACGTCGCCCTTCAGGACTCGATGGGGTGGCGCGACTACCATCTGCACGTCTTTCGCGTGGCGAGGCCCGGGACGGGCGACGTGGAGCAGATCGGCATCCCGGACGACGACCCCTTCGAAGGCGAAAAGCCCACCCTGCCGGGCTGGGAGATCCCCATCACGCGCTACTTCCCCCGCCCCGGCACTATCGTTCAGTACGAGTACGACTTCGGCGACGGGTGGGAACACGAGCTGACGCTCGAAGCAATCCTGCCGCGGCAAGCGGGCAAGAAATACCCGCTCTGCATCGACGGCGCCAGGGCCTGCCCACCCGAAGACTGTGGTGGCATCCATGGCTACGAGAACCTTCTGGCAGTGATCCAGGACCCCACCCACGAGGAGCACGAGAGCATCCTCGAGTGGCTCGGTGGTCGATTCGACCCTGACA
>JBKPDQ010000105.1:0-4759 GCA_046728015.1 Actinomycetota bacterium | reverse complement strand
GGGCTGGCGCCGGGCGAGCCGGGCCCGACGGACGAGCAGGGGGCCGCGGTGATCGCGGCCGTCCGTCCCACCGCCGGCGGGCGGTGACGTGCCAGACCGGCTGGCCGCGCATCGCGAGCAGATCGCGACGTGGCTGGCCGCGGGGCGGCGCCTCACGAAGATCCACCGCCGGCGGCGGACGCAGGGCGTGGCCGTGCCGTACAGTTCGCTGCATCGCTTCGCGCAAGCCCACTTCGGCTTCGGCGCCCCGACCATGACGGTGCGCGTCGCCGAGCCGCCGCCGGGCGAGGTGGCCGAGGTCGACTTCGGGGTGCTCGGCCTCTGGTTCGATCCCCTTCATGAGCGCCAGCGCCGCGTGTACGGCCTGCTCGTCACGCTGGGCTTCAGCCGGTACGCGTTTCTCGCCATCAGCCTGCGCCAGGATCTGACCGCGGTCCTCGACGGCCTCGAGAGCACCTGGGTGTTTTTCGGCGGGGTGGTCAAACGCCTCGTCGAGGACAATCTCAAGCCCGTCGTCACGCGCGCCGATCCGCTACGCGCCCGGTATCGACCGCGTGTTCCTGGAGTACGCGCAGTATCGCGGCTTCGTCGTCGACCCCGCCGTCGTCCGCCACGCGACGGGGAAACCGAAAGTGGAGCGCGGCATCCCTTATTGCCGCGAGGACTTCTTCCGCGGGGAGACCTTCCGGGACCTGGCCGAGATCCAGGCGCGCGCCGTCGGGTGGTGCCGCGACATCGCCGGTACGCGCGTGCACGGCACTACGCGCCAGGTCCCCCGCGTGGTGTTCGAGACCGTGGAGCAGCCGACCCTCTTGCCGCTGGCCCCCGAGCCGTTTGATCGCCCCACGTGGGCGCAGGCCACGGTGCATCCCGATCACCACATCCAGTTCCGTCATGCGCTCTACTCGGTGGCCACCCGCTACCTCGGCCAGCGCGTCGAGGTCCGCGGCGATTCCCGCCTCGTGCGCATCTACCAGCACGGCGAGCTGATCAAGGTCCACCCGGTGCAGCCCCCGGGCGGACGCTCGACCGACTACACCGACTATCCCGCCGAGCGCGCCACCTACGCGATGCGCGCACCCGACGCCTGCGTCCGCCAGGCCGAGCAGGTCGGCCCGGCCGTCGGGCAATTCGTGCGCGTGCTGCTGAGCGGCACCTTCCCGTGGGCCCGCCTGCGGCAAGCCCAGAAACTGCTCCGACTGGCCGAGCGCTGTGGCGCGGCGCGTGTCAATGCGGCGTGTGCCCGGGCCGTGGCCTTCGAACTCCTCGAGGTGCGCCGCGTCGAACGGATCCTGCACACGGCGCTGGAGCGGGAGCCTGGCCCCACCGAGCGCGGCGCCGTCCGCCCGCTGCCCGCGCGCTTCGCCCGGGCGCCCCAGAGCTTTGCCCATCACCCCACGACAGAGGAGGAGCCCCATGGAGATCGCCCCTGATCTGGTCCGCCGCCTCAAGCGCCTCCGCCTGGGCGGCCTGCTGCCCACGCTGCCCGACCGCGCGGCCCACGCGCGCCAGGCCAAACTCGCACCCCTGGAGTTTCTCGAACTCCTCCCGCAGGACGAGATCGATCGCATCGCCGCGACAGCCAGGGCGTGGTCCGGCGCGTCGAGGCCGCCGGCTTCGACGAGATGGTCACCTACGAGCAGCTCGTATCGGATACCCCGGTGAGCTACGACCGGAGCCGCGTGCGGGAACTCTTCGGGCTGCACTGGCTCGCGGCCCACGAGAACGTGATCTTCTGCGGACCCGTCGGCGTCGGCAAGAACTGGTTTGCCGAGGCCCTCGGCCACAGTGCCTGCCGCGGCGGCCACCACGTCCGCTACGTCAAAGTCGCCAAGCTGCTCCTCGCCCTGCATCAGTCGCGGGCCGACAATTCCTTCGAGCGCGAACTGCGCAGCTGGCTGGCGCCCGACCTCATCATCCTCGACGACTTCGGCCTGAGAAAGCTGACGGCGCAACAGTCCAGCGATTTCTACGACGTCCTCGTCGAGCGGGACCGTCGGGCGGCCACGATCATCACGAGCAACCGCGCGGTGGACGAGTGGGTCGCGCTCTTCGACGATCCCATCCTCGCCAACCGCGCCCTCGATCGCTTTGCCCATCGCGCCCATCAGATCGTCATGGAAGGCCCGAGCCTGCGCGCTGCGCACGCACCCAGCCCGACGAAGGGCCGCCTCTGTGGCATGAAAACCGCGTCGCTGGGGAATAGCGAGGTATGACTCGCCTCAAGAACGTGGCGCGACGAGGCTCTACAGCCCTCGCCGTCCGCCCCGTCCACCGCGAAACCCGGTCGTCAGAGCGAGAAGGACTTGCTGAACGTGCTTAGGATGCCGTAAGCAGAGAACGGCCGCCGGCCCCTCAGGGGGTGGTGGAAAGGTTTTGGGAAACCCCTGGGGGAAAGGTTCTGGGAAATGACAGGCCCAGGCCAGCGAGCTGGGCCGCGAAGGCCGCGCGGCCCTCGACGTCGACCGCGCTGAGCGTCATGGCCACCAGCGCATCCCAGCGCTCGCGCGTCGTGGGGCGCAGGGGCCGGGCTCAGCCTCGGCCCCTGCGCGGTACTTGGGCGTCCGCCGGTACCTACGGGAGGACCGTGACCGGCACCGTGATCTCATCCACGAGTTCACCATCCTCGAAGAGGCGCAGGGTGGCGTCACCGAACACCACGTCGACGACGGTAGCCGTCCACATCCGGTTCGGGCATGTCGGGACGTTCGGCACCACCAGGGGCGTAGTAACGAGGTTGGTGAACCGGAACTGGCCATTCCGGGGCGTGGGGAGGGGCTCCGAGGTTCCTGCCGCCGTGATCTGCGTGTCCTGACCCGGCGCGACGTTACCGCCCGGGTTCGTGCATTCGATGCTCGCGGTGCCCGGCGCCGTGACCGTGATCTCGAACGTCGTGCCGCCGAGGCCAGCGACCTTGCCAGTGCATGCGACCGTAGTAACCATGGCTACGCAACGCGGCGCCTGGCCGCCGCCCTCGAGGAAGTGCCCACTCTGCGCGAGCGCCGCCCCGACGAGGGAGATGATGGTCGCGACCGCAACGAGGCCAGTTACTCCATGGCGTTTCATACATTCTCCTTTGTTAGCTTCCTTCCAAAAAAGGTTAGATACAGGGGCCACAGCAGCCCAGTGCTGCGGGATTCACCGCAATTGAGTATTCACCTCCTTCTAGGATTCGCCAGGGATTAGGCGTGACCGCCAGAGAGGCTCCCGCTCCGGAGCATTCACATCGTCCTTTCCGGTTCCTGTTGCCCGCCTCTTGTCTTCACACACGTCTCACGTGCTCAGAAGGACATCACGCGTCTCAGCGGTCGCCGCCACGCCTCTGCCGTCTCTGGCCTCACCTCCTTGAGAGTCGGCCACCTTGATTCCCCCGCATTCCTTGGTTCCCTCCGCGCTTCGCGATCGCTTGATCACCTCCGTCCCGGACACGCCGGTGGCTAGGGCGCTGTCACCTTTGCTGCCCCGGACACAAGGATGATGAGCTGCCCGGCGTGCAGGGGGTAAATCGGACCCGGTTTCTTTGGACAGGGATTTGACTAATCATGACCCTGACCAAGGAGGCCGAGATGGGGATAAAGCGCCGGAAATTGCCGGCCGCCGTCTCAATGGCGGCGGCCGCCGAGGGGGAGCTGCCCGAACGCTGGAGCGTCCAGCGAAAGACCGAACTGGTGCTGCGTCTGTTCCGAGGTGAGGCCCTCGATGCGGTCTCGCGCGAGAGCCAAGTGCCGGCCCACGAGCTGGAGAGTTGGAAGCGGGTGTTCTTGGAGACCGCGCCCGCGGGCTGAAGACCCGCACCGAGCCCGAGGAACGCGAGCTGACTCTCGCCCGCGCCAAGATCGGCGAGTTGATGATGCGGCTCGAGCTGGCCGAACATCTCATCGAAAAAAGGGGGCTCGCGGACGAGTGGAAGAAGTCCCGGCGATGAGGCGCACGGTGAGTCCGGCCACGGGCCGCCGGTACCCGCTGACCATAATCGCGCAGGTCTGGCACGTGGCGCGCTCGAGCGTGTATGCGGCGGGGGCCCGACCCCCGACTCCCTCGCCGCCGAGTAAACGTGGACCCCAGACTGAGCGCAGGGAGGAGGCCGTGGTCACGGCGATCCGGGCGGTGCTCACCGCGACCCCCGTCCACGGCGAGGGGTATCGCAAGGTCCGGGCCCGCTTGGCTCATCGCGGCCTCGCGGTGAGTGGCCAGCACGTGCTGCGCCTGATGGGGGTCCACCAGCTGCTGGCGCCCCGGCGGCTGGGGCCGCCGAATGGAGATCCGGCCCACGCGGGCACCATCATCACCACGCGGCCCACCGAGATGTGGGGCACCGATGCCGCGCGCTTCCACACCGAGCAGGAGGGCTGGTGTTGGTTCTTCGGGGCCATCGACCACTACAGCGATGACGTGGTGGGCTGGCATGTCGCCAAACTCGGCGATCGCTGGGCGGCCCTGGAGCCGCTGCGCCAGGGGGCCCGCGAGCTCGGCGCGGGCTTCCGGAAGGACGGGGTGCGCGGGGGGAGGGTCCGCTGCGACTGGGGGCCGCAATATATCGCGGACGCCTGGATCAATGAGGTGAAGTGGCTGGGGATGACGATTTCGCCCTCGTACGTCGGGGAGCCGGAATGTAACGGGGGTCATGGAGCGGTTCATCCGCACCCTGAAAGAGCAGTGCCTGTACTTGCACTGTTTCCAGACCTTGGACGAGGCACGGACGACCATCGCCGCATTCATGACGCGCTACAACCACGAATGGTTGATCGAGCGACACCGG